>CAZWTX010000034.1:0-27911 GCA_964637135.1 uncultured Methanospirillum sp.
AAAGTCCCCTGATATCAGAGCATCGAACAAGTTGTTGTAATGCTGCTGACGGGATCCGAACCCGTGATCTCCAGATATCTCAGAACAAGACATTCCTATGAGTCTGGCGCCCTAACCAACTAGGCCACAGCAGCACAAAAGTGCATTATAAGAATGCTGTTTCAACATTTAACCCTATTGATAGCCCTCCTTGCCGCTTACATGATATGATCAGAATGGTATCATTCTTCATGAATGACCTGCCCCATCAGGAGATCCTGGTTGTATTTTGCACCGCGCCTGCCGGAATTGCCGGATCTATTGCTGAGACGCTTGTTAAAGATCATCTTGCTGCATGTGTGAACATTCTACCGGTACAATCCCTGTACCGATGGGACCATGCTCTCTGTCATGACGAGGAAGAACTGCTCATCATAAAAACAACGGCTGAACGGGTGGAACCGGTCATCACCGCCATTCTTTCGGTTCATCCGTATACCACTCCCGAAATCATTGCATTACCGGTCATTGCAGGATATACCGGGTATCTTGACTGGGTCCGCGGAGAGACTGGTCCCGGGGGATCGGGATCCCTGCTATGACGGTTCCTTATGCCGGGCATTTCCTGATCGTTATCCTTGAATCGTGCATCCATCGCACTACACTATATCATGATAACACCTGCCGGTGTGCCGGGAATTATGAGGCGATCTCTGCGCAAGCCCTGGAGTTATCTCTGATTCACGGCATGTATTTAAGGAAGGCATGCAGGCACTGAGGATCATGTGATGAGATGGACACGAATGGCGAGGAGATAGCACTGGTCGGTAATGTCAGGTTCATTCCATGGGATGCAACGGTCGGATACCCTGCCATATGGAGCAGGATCTGATCGGCGGGGAGATTCAGGGGGATGGTGACTGTTTACCCGTGACCGATGCGATCTCAAGGATGAGAACCGCGACCGTGTCCACCATCCGGTCTGTGAAGGCTGCCTGTGCACCTGGAGAGTATTTCCGTGCAAATTCGGAAAGTATCCTGTGTTTGTGGTCCCGTTCGTCGATAATTCTGATCGTTCCGGTCACGATAACCGACTGGTATTGCATACCGGCATTACATGCCTGTGAGGCCCTGATCAGTGCAACATTTGTCTCGACGGCAAACGAAGCGGCCGGGTTCTCCCTGATAATCCGGAGTTTCTCTCCCTGACAGGCTGAATGAAACCAGATCCCCTCTTCCCCGGAGACGTAATTCATGGGAATCAGGTAGGGCCGGTTTCCATCCACGAGGGCGAGATGCCCGTATTCACCGTCGTCAAGGATCCTGCGGAGGATCCCGGGATCGGTGATCTCCTTCTCTGCCCGTCGCATGCTGTCACTTCCTGTTTTTCTCGATAACAGCAACAAGACCGGCAGCGATGGCAGCCACTTTGCGATCACTGCGGAGCGGGATGGAGAGCTGGGTCATCCGGGTCTCGTCTTCCTGGATGTACCGCTTAAGGGTTTTTCCGATATGTTCCTCCTGGAGGAAATGGGTATGGGTGTTCCCGGCGATAAACTCGGGGTTGTGCATGACGGCGTGATGGAGTGGCAGAGTCGTCTTCACCCCGAGGATGACATACTCGTAAATTGCCCGCCGCATCCGTGAGATCGCATACTCCCGGCTCATTCCCCAGGCACAGAGTTTGGAGATCATCGAGTCATAGTACGGGGGAATCGTGTATCCTGCGTGAATCCCGGAATCAAGCCGGATGCCCGGCCCTCCCGGGGAACGGTACCGGGTGATCTTGCCGGGATCTGACGCGTAATTATTCAGGGGATCCTCGGCATTGACCCGGCACTCGATTGCGTGACCACGGATCGTGATATCCTCCTGGCTGTATTCGACCGGGTCTCCTGATGCGACGATGATCTGTTCCTTGACGATGTCGATTCCGGTGATCATCTCGGTTACGGTATGTTCCACCTGCAGCCGGGTGTTCATCTCCATAAAGTAGTAGTTCCCGCTGTCATAGAGGAACTCTACCGTTCCCGCGTTGACGTAATCGGTTTCTTCTGCGACCTTCAGGGCTGAACTGGTCATTCGTTCGCGAAGCTCAGGGGTCATCACCGGGCAGGGAGCCTCCTCGATCAGCTTCTGGTGACGCCGTTGGATCGAGCATTCACGCTCGAACATGTGAATCCGGTTCCCATGTTCATCGCAGAAGATCTGGACCTCGACATGGCGGGGTTTACGGAGGTATTTCTCGATAAAAACGGTCCGGTCACCAAACGCAGACTCGGCGATCCGCATCGCTCCCGCTATCGCCTCCTCGATCTGCGAGGGTTCCTCGACGATATGCATCCCGATCCCTCCGCCGCCGGCACTTGCCTTGACAATGACCGGGTAGCCAATCTCGTCTGCTATCTTTGCCGCCTTCCCGATATCATCGATCCCCCCCTCCGTCCCTGGGAGAACCGGCACCCCTGCATTCTTCATCATCCGCTTTGACTCGATCTTCGAGCCCATCGCAGCGATTGTCTTTGCCTTCGGGCCGATGAAGGTAATTCCCTCCTCGGCACATCGGCGGGAAAAAACTGCATTTTCTGCGAGGAATCCATATCCCGGGTGAATCGCCTCGGCTCCCGCAGTCTTTGCCACCGAGATGATCCGCTCCATGTTCAGGTATGATTTTGAGGGCGGAGCCGGGCCGATTGGAAAGGCCTCATCAGCGTAGTGAACAAAAAGGGAGTTCTCGTCTGCCTCCGAGTACACGGCGACAGTGTCGATCCCGAGTTCCCGGCAGGCCCGCATGATACGGATTGATATTTCCCCCCGGTTGGCAACGAGGATCTTGTCGAAATATTTCATTCCACCACCAGGAGAACATCCCCGTTCTGGACGGTGTCCCCGGCATCAACAAAGATTTCGGTGACCGTACCGTCCACAGGGCTTGTGATGGGGTTTTCCATCTTCATCGCCTCGAGGATCAGGAGAGTCTCCCCGGCTTTCACCTCGTCTCCCCGGCTCACCCGCACTTCAAGGACCATCCCCTGCATGTGGCTCTTTACCCCACCGGATATGCTCTCCTTTGGTGGTCCTCTCGTTTTGGTGGAACTCTCGACCGGTACGTCACCAATGGCAAGGATCTTGACCGTGAAGGTTTCGCCGTCCACCTCGACCTGCATCGCGGAGGGGAGATCATAGGAGCCGGAGCGTGGCTGTGCAACCGGGATGATCTTCTCAGGCTGCCGTTCACCCTTGAGGAAGGAGGGGGCGATTGCCGGGTAGAGGATGTAGGTCAGGACATCTTCTTCTTTTTTGATCAGTCCGGCCCCGGTTGCCTCTGCCTTCATCTTCTCGTACATCGGGTCAAGGAAATCGGCCGGTCTCGTTGTGATCACCTCTTCGTCTCCGATGATGGTCTTCCTGATCTCGTCGGTGATGGATCCGGGGGGACGGCCATACTGGCCCCTGACATAATCCCTGACTTCTCCCGTGATCGTTTTATACCGCTCTCCCAGAAGGACGTTCAGGACGGCCTGCGTTCCGACGATCTGAGAGGTAGGGGTAACAAGCGGGGGATACCCGAGATCACGCCTGACTTCGGGGATCTCTTTTGCCACGTCATCCATCCGGTCAAGGGCATCCTGTTCCTGGAGCTGGGAAACGAGGTTCGTGATCATGCCACCGGGGAGTTGGTAGACGAGAACATCGCTGTCGACCCGTCCGGCTACCGGGGAGATAATTCCCTCGTATTTTTTTCGTATCCTGATACATTCATTTCTGGCTGCACGCAGGGTCAGCATATCGATTCCGGTGTCCCGGGGAGTGCCCATGACTGAGGCGATGATGCTCTCAGTCGGCGGCTGGCTCGTCCCGAGGGCAAACGGTGACATTGCGGTGTCGAGAATATCAACTCCGGCTTCGATGGCCGCCTGGTAACTCATCGGCGCAAGACCGCTCGTCGAGTGACTGTGGAGATCGACGAGGATGTCCATCTCGTCCTTGATTCCCTGTATCAGTTCTCTGGCATCCTCAGGCATGATCAGGCCGGCCATGTCCTTGATACAGACAGAGTCACATTCACGGGCATAGAGGTCCCTGGCGAGCGCAATGAATCCTTTAACAGAGTGAACCGGGCTGGTGGTGTAGGAGATGGTAGCCTGGAGATGGGCGCCGACTTCCCTGACCTTCTTCATCGAGCGCTCCATGTTCCTGATATCGTTGAGCGCATCAAAGACCCTGAAGATATCAACGCCGTTCTTGTGGGATAACTCTACGAACCGATCGACCACGTCGTCAGAGTAATGACGATACCCGACGAGATTCTGCCCCCGGAGAAGCATCTGGATCGGAGTATGCCTGAGTTCCTCCTTGAGGGTGTTCAGCCGCTCCCAGGGATCCTCGTTGAGGAACCGGATGCAACTGTCAAAAGTGGCTCCTCCCCATGCTTCGACCGAGAAAAAACCTGCCCTGTCGATCGCCCGGGCAAGCGGAAGCATGTCCTCGGTCCGCATCCGGGTTGCAAAAAGGGACTGGTGGGCATCCCGGAGTGTTGTATCTGTTATAAGCAATCTGGAGCCTGTATCTTTCACAAAAAACCACCTGCTTGATCGTCGGTTCACGATTCAAACAATTACTATTTGCAGTAACGCGATAAAAAATTCACCAGCGTTCGGGGAAATAACGAAGATTATCAGTGATAGAACCCCGGAGACGATATCTCTCCCTGATGGGGAGAATACCGGAGCAAGGGTTCCTCCTGCCTGGTATCCCCGGATGGCAAGGATGACCGCCCGATCCCGTGCAAGCATGAGTTGCCTGACGAGGAGAGAGGATATCACGGGCGTCAGTGTCTGTATATCCAGTTTTGATCCTTTCTGGACAAGGGCAATTCCCACCCTCCTGATGTCATCTGAAAGGACTTCAAGCGCAGAGATGCTCAGTTCGGCAACTAGTCCGAGATCAAACCCGATCCCCTTTCCCAATAGCCATACCGAGATATCAAGCAGTTCTCCAGCCTGCCGGTCGGCATATGCCCAGGATGCGATCAGCAGGATGACGGTGATCCTGATGAAGTAGCCGAAATAATCACCCCCGGATATGCCGACAAGGAAGGCAGCGACCGCGGGGAGCATGAGGAGCATCAGAAGGCCCCTGATCGAATGGATGGCCGTCTTCCGGTTTGTACAGAAAAGCCACCAGGCTCCGGCAAGGAGGGCCCCTCCGACTGATAGAAACGAGGCGATCGAGAGGATGATAACTGCCAGGAGTCTTATCCGTGGATCCTGCATACCGCCTCCCCAAGTTCTGATCGCGACAGTCCTGCCGGGACTGAACCCTTTTGAACCAGGTACCTGACAAGGGGCGGGGCTGACTGCCAGGCTGCAATAGCATCCCTTCCTGCCCCGATCTGGTGAAGTAGTCCCCCCCGTATCTCCCAGATACAGGTGATTGGCGGGAGGGAGGTGATGTCGTGGGTGATGATGATCACGATTCCTGCCTGGGTATTTGTGATGAGGGTAGTTACTGCATCCCTTGCGCCGGAGTCGATCCCGGCAAACGGTTCGTCAAGGATGATCAGGTCATGGGTTCCGGTGAGAACCGCTGCCAGGTGAAGCCGGCGAAGTTCCCCCCGGGAAAGAGTGAGCGGATCTTCAGCCTCCCTTCCGGAAAGACCTGAGATCCTGAGAATTTCATCCTGATCACCTCCCCAGCTCGCTGCCTCCTCCCCGACGCTTGGCGTGGTGAGGTGGTACTCGGGGAACTGCATGAGAAGTACCCGTTTCCCGATGCCCTCGTACCTGACAATCCCCCCGTCCGGCTTGGTGACCCCGGCGATGATACCGGCACAGGTTGTCTTTCCGGCGCCTATCGGTCCGGTAATGAGATGGATTCCCTCAGGGAAGATCCCGTCTGCACGAAGGGAGAATGATCCAGCGCAATGCCTCACTTCCTCAAGAACGAGTTGCATGTACCCGCCTCCAGAGGTCAGGATTAGAGAGGGGTCCGCGTTCCGGGTGAAAAACCGGTGCATGTGCATCTCCCGCGGCAGACCCCTTCCTGAGTTCGATAACGAGATCGGCAAAAGCGATGTGGTCTTCCCGGTGGGATGCATAAATGAGCCATGACGGGTGCAGGTTCCTGACAATCCGGTCTACGCCAAGGATCGTATCAATGTCGAGATGAGCGTCTGTCTCGTCAAAAATGATAATATCCGGCCGGCTGACAAGGGCTGCCGCGATTGCCACGAGGATCTTCTCCCCGCCTGAGAGGTACCTGACCGGTTGTTCAAGGAGGTGGCTGATCCCGAGATCTGCTGCGATTGTCTCAACCCTTTTTGTGGTATCTTCCGGCGGGATATGTCTGAACCGGAGGGAAGATGCGATCTCGTCCCGTGTCCGCGAGAAGATCATATTCAGGTCAGGAAAGGATCCGACCCACCCGACGCTGGTTTCACGCGGTTTTTTCCCGCCGATGGTGATGGTTCCTGATTCAGGAAGCCTGATGCCGGCGATGAGTTCGAGGAGGATGGTCTTTCCTGCCCCGTTTGGGCCGGTGACCGCGATCACTCCCTGCGGGATCTTCAGTTCCCTGACAGCCACCGGTCCTGACCTGACATCAGAGAACCGAATCATGCTCCGAGGAACCGTCCGTACTGCCGGTCAACCCGGTCGGTGATCAGGTATGCCGCGATTGCTTTGATGATGTCTCCCGGGATAAAGGGGACGAAACCAGCGAAGAGTGCAGGTACCATATCCATCCCGGTGGTTCCGATCAGCCAGAAGACCCCGCAGAAGTAGATGAAGAACTCTGCTCCAATGAAACCGGCTGCCTTCATCATACGTGATTCTCGTTCGTAGCAGAGTCCGAGGATGAAGGCTGCCGGAATGAACCCGATCAGATAGCCCCCGGTCGGTCCGAGAAGGATCCCAAGCCCGGCTGTCCCGTTATGAAAGACCGGCAGGCCGGCGGCCCCGAGGATGAGGTAGAGGGCGACCGGAATGATGGCATACCGCCTCATGATCGCCCCGGTCAGGAGTACCGCCAGGGTCTGGAGGGTGACCGGCACCGGGGGAAACGGGATTGAAATCCACGAAAAAATGGCAATTATTGCGATAAAAAGGGCTGTATGGGTTATAATCAGCGATCGCTTAAGGTTCCCGAACATGTCAATACGGTCATATATGGATGCAGTCGCCGGCAATAATCCGTTCGATCTTACCATTGTCCTTGCGGACGACGAGTGCACCGTTGACATCGATATCCACTGCCTCACCTTCGAAACTTGACCTGAGTGTGTTGATCCTGACCCGCCGCCCGATTGTCGAGGAGAAGTTCTTCCATTCCCGCAGAATGGCGTCGTACTCGCCTTTCGTGAGCATCTCGTATCTCGTCTCGAACTCCTTGAGAATGGCAGCGAGCAGGGCGGACCGGTCGACAACGTATCCGACCTCGTGGGAGATGGAGGTAATCATGTTCCGGATCGTCTCGTTCAGGTCATTGAGGCTGATGTTTGCGTCGATTCCCATCCCGACCAGGCAGTACTTCACCTCAGCCCCCTCGGCCCCGAGTTCAAGAAGGATACCGGCTACTTTCTTGTCACCGATGATGATGTCGTTCGGCCACTTGATCAGGGCCCCGATATCGTACATCTTGCGCAGGACCCGTGCCACCGAGACAGACCCGGCGACGGTGAGCATGAAGAGGTGATCCATCGGGATTTCAGGATGCAGGATGATGGTAATCCAGATTCCGCCTGCCGGCGAGACCCATGCACGTCCCATCCTGCCGACACCGCCGGTCTGTTCCTCGGCGATGATAACCATCCCGTTGATATCGGCGATATCACCCTGCTCGGCAAGATCCTTGCCAAACCAGATCGTCGACGGGATACTCGGGAAAAACCGAATCTGCCTGCCGATCGTCTTCGTCTTTAAGTGCTGGAATATCGTGTGCGGCTGGTAATCGCCAAACCTGGATTTCAGGGTATAGCCCTCGTCTTCGTCGGCAACGATATCATACCCGATAAGTCTCAGTTCGTTGATATGCTTCCATACGGCTGATTTTGAAATCGAGAGTTCGCTGCTGATCTCACTGCTTTTTACCGGGCCATTGGCCCGCTCAAGAATGTCAAGGACTTTGAACGCCTGCTGGTACATAGATTCACCGTTTGGCAGCAATCTGCTCGATCGGGAGCGGACAGGGGTCTTTTCCACAGACCTGTTTGATGATCACCGACTGGTGCTGCATCAGGGTGGCAAGATCGAAGACACCGGTGATATCGACGAGACCGAGAGCAACCATCACTGCTCCGCTCTCGTCCCGTACCGGTGCCACGATCACTGGAACCCCTTTGTATGGCCCTTCTTTCGGGGTGACTTTCCGGAGTTCGTTCTTCTCGAGCACTTCTTCGAGTACCGGGCCTGTGTATCTCGCGTCAACAACGACCCCGCTCTCGATTCGAACCCCGTGCTGGTTTCTGGACCGGGCGGTAACCGGGAGATTACCAATCATCTCATGGATCGCAAGACAGACCGGGGTGAGGTCTGAAGCGGTTGCATCCGCAGATATGGTATAGCGGTCCATCATCATCACGTACTAATCCCTGATATCGTACTACAATAAAGCTTCGCTCGCATCGGTGCAGAATTCTGAGAGAAACCGCCGGGATGGATATTCATGGAGGGTTGTGAGCACGATCGTTCCCTTCGCAAGGTTGCAGGCCCAGAGGACCGCCCGGTCTCCGGCGGAGAGGATGGTTGTTCCCCCCGCTGTCTCCAGTGTCCCGTCTATCGCCGGCATATCCGGAAGATTCTCACAGATGCAGGTATATGGGTGGGTATCGTCGCAGGTGAGCCGTTCCTCTGAAAATCCGAACCGGTAGTGTACCGGAACCGGGAGCCAGTTATAGGCATCCGGGCAGGTATCACCTGCTCCGAATACGAGGAGCACGCCCCCGGCTTCGACAAATGATTTGAGCCGTCCGCTCACGGCACGCAGTGCAGGGAGAACCCGCGAGAATGCAGGGCTGGCAAACCCGGAGGGGATGATCACCGCGTGAAACCGTTTCCTGAAAAACGGGGCTGCGAGCAGGTGCGGGGTGACCAGTTCACATTCGTGCCCGCAGTCCTCAACAAGGCGGGTAAACATTACCGGCTTGTCCCATATCACCGCAGTCTTCATGTTATCCCTTGATGACGCCGAGGGGATCAAGCCTGGCAACGAGACGGGAGATACCGAGTCTGTCGACGACCGAGACAACTTCGCCGCTTGGTTTGTAGGCACCGGGTGCCTCCTCGGCGATCGCACCGTCATGGGGAGCCCGGATCATAATCCCACTGCTTCCTAGTTCCTCCCGGATCTTCTTCCCCTGGATCTGCTTCTTTGCCTGCGACCGGGAGAGCACCCGGCCGGCTCCGTGGCAGGTGGATCCAAACGTCTTCTCCATCGCCGTCTTGGTTCCTTTCAGAAGGAAAGACGAGGTTCCCATGCTGCCCGGGATGATCACCGGCTGGCCGGTGGACAGGTAATCAGCAGGGACATCCGGGCATCCCGGACCGAAGGCACGGGTGGCTCCCTTGCGGTGAACGCATACCTTCATCCGCCTGCCGTCGACGGTGTGTTCCTCGATCTTCGCTACGTTATGGGCCACGTCATAAACCAGCCTGATGTCATCGTATTCGATCCCGCAGATCCTTGTCATAACCTCGCGAATCTGGTGGGTGATCACCTGCCGGTTTGCCCATGCATAATTTGCAGCGGCTGCCATCCCGCCATAGTAGGCCTGTCCCTCCGGGGAGGGTACCGGGGCACAGGCGAGCTGGCGGTCAGGGAGATGGATCCGGTACCGCTGTACCGCTTTCTCCAGGATCTGGAGATGATCGGTGCAGACCTGGTGTCCGAGTCCCCGGGAACCGCAGTGGACCATCACGCAGACCTGTCCCATCTCTACTCCGAAGGCTTTTGCCGCCGGTTCATCGTAGATCTCGGTCACTTCCTGGATCTCGAGGAAGTGGTTTCCTGCTCCGAGCGTTCCGCTCTGGGGGATACCCCGTGCCCTGGCTTTTTGTGAGACCGCGGATGGTTCGGCGCCGGCCATCGCCCCTCCTTCCTCGCAGTGAGTAGTATCAAGATCGGTTCCATACCCTTCGCTAACGGCCCATCGTGACCCCTTCCGCATCATGGCCTCGAGCTGGGGGGGTGTCAGGCGCAGGGAAGATCGGGCACCGACACCAACCGGGACGGCATTGTATAGTTCCTCCAGGATCTCTTTCTTCTTGCAGAGATCCCCTCTGACGAGCGGTGTTGTCATCAGCCTGACCCCGCAGTTGATGTCAAAGCCGACCCCGCCGGGCGAGATGACGCCGGTTTCATACTCGAACGCGGCTACCCCCCCGATTGGAAACCCGTATCCCCAGTGGATATCAGGCATGGCAAACGAATGGTTCACGATACCCGGCATGGTGGCGACATTGGCAAGCTGGGTCACCGCTCCTTCTTCGAGTGTTGCGGTCAGGCTTTCTGAGAGGAAAAACCTCCCTGAAACCCGCATATCAGGGACAAATCCTATCGGGACCTCCCACTCGAGGTCACCGAGTTGTTTTACACCGTGTATCATGGGGGGAGTCACACATCGAATAGTATATCCAGTACATATTCATCGTTCTGCTGCCTTATTGACATCTCGTGATATGAGATCCCTTTCACCTCGGTTCCCCCGCTATGGATGGACAGGACGAACGGTTCCGACTGCATTGTCGCGGTCAGGTTGAGGTTGTCAAGAATGACGCTGATACCGGAGAAAACCTGGTTTTCAGTCTCTGACAGGAAGAGAAGTTCGGAGAGGAATGAATGGAGGAGCTGTTCGTGATCAGTACCGTCGATGGTGATCGTCACCGGTCCGGTCACGGTTCCTGAACCGGCACCGTGGTACATAATGGTCATCAGGGCTTCCCCGGCCTGTGCAAAAAGGGCCGGGAGAGATGGTTCCCTGATACGGATCAGGATATCGGCGGTATGATCGAGTTCCTCATAGGGCATGGTCAGTCGCCCTGGATCGGGCTGAGATGGTACGGGATGAGACCCATATGGATGTGATCGATATACCTTGCCTGGTATACAGAGATGAATATCGTGTGTTCACCTGCCTTCAGGGCGATATCGTTTGGCTTTGCCGGTTTGTACGAGACGGGAAGAAGAACGGGGCCGCCACAAGAGGTGGAGATACGGAAATCGGAATGTCGCTTATTGATATAGGCGATCACCTCGTCATCGATGAAGACGGAATGGGATGATCCCGGTTCATCGCATGATCCGGCGTAAAAATCAGACATCCCTGACTGGTTTGCTGCCTGAGAAAAAAGGTTTACTGGTGGAAATCAGGATGTAAGGAGCCTTCTTACCGTGGCAAGATCCCGTTCCCGCAGACGGTATCTGCGGCATCCTTTCTCTCCATCCCGGGTTGCCTGGAGGATCCCGATCCGGGAAGAGATGATCCCTACCATCCCGCCGACCGAGTGGTAACTCGTTTCAAACCGGAGGGCAAGATGCTGGTGAATGTCGTCGATGGTCAGATCGGTGCGGCGGAGGAGTATCATGAGGATGGCTCTGCGCACCCCCTCCCGGTCCCCGTCAAGCCAGGACTTCAGGCGGGTGAAAACAATCTGATCCCGCTCCACTGAACGTGTCATATCAGCTCGTTTCAGGCTGAAGGATCATAAGGTTTCTGAGTAAAAACAGCGCCTGATTCAGGGGATATCTTCTTTGCGCGGGATGATGGTTTAATGTCCCTGACGCGACAACCTAAGGGATGTATGGCCTTTTTCAAATACAATATCAGCTCCATCTCACCGGTGAAGCTCTGCATTATCCCCATGATACTGCTGATGCTGTCGCTTGGTTCTCTCGGACTGACCTACATTGAGACCGGGCTTCCCATCCAACCCGGCATTGATTTCAAGGGGGGAATCGCGGTATCCATGATCAGCAGCCAGACTGCTGATGAGATAAAAGCCTCATTTTCCGATTATCCCCTCATCACCGTCGAGGAAGGGATCAATAACGGGTATTACCTCAAGTTCGAACCGATGGATGACAGCCAGGTTCTGACCCTCACGAAGAAGATAGAGGATGAGTATCCGGATGCAAAGATCGACCAGATCGGATCCTCCTTTGGAGAGACCCTCCAGGAACAGGCAGAAATGGCTTTGATATTCTCCTTCATCGGGATGGCAATTGTCATCTTCCTGATCTTCCGTACCTTTGTTCCGGCTGCAGCGATTGTCATCTCCGCGTTTGCCGATATGGCGATGGCAGGTGCAGCAATGAATCTCCTCGGGATACAACTCTCCCTCGGAACGACGGCAGCCCTCCTCATGCTCATCGGGTACTCGGTGGACAGCGATATCCTCCTTACCTCACGGGTACTCAAGCGGAAAGGGAAATTCGACGAGAAGATCGAGGGAGCATTCCAGACCGGGTTTATCATGACCACGACCACCTTCGGGGCCATCTTCGGGATGTGGGTGATAGCATGGCTTGGAGGCATCCAGATCATCTGGGAGATCGCAACCGTTCTTCTCATCGGGCTCTTCTTTGATGTCCTGAACACCTGGCTCACGAATGCCGGGATCCTGAAGTGGTACATGACCGAAGGAAAGGGCCGGATTTCAACCAGCCTGCGGGGTGCATAATGGATAAGGCAACACTCATTGAGACGATCAAGGATTACCGGGTGGCGCTCTACCTGATCCTCCTGGTCGCCTCGATCATCATCATCTTCCCCCATCCGACGGCTGACGGTCTCGGGACCAACCTCCAGTTCGGACTTGATCTAGAGGGAGGATCCTGGATCCAGCTTGAGTTCCAGTCTGCAATCGTGACCTTTGAAAGCGGAATGCCGGTTGATAAGTTGATATCCAATCTCTCGACGAAACTGGATGCCGATGTCACTCTTGTCGGCCAGAATCAGATGGAGATCAGGAAAGGGATCAGCCAGGATGAACTGGCAGCCATCCTGAAAGACATGGATACCGAGATCGTTGCGTTCCACCCCGGGGTCACCAAGGATACCGCCGAGGATGTGAAGCGGATCATCGAGAACAAGGTGAACAGTCTCGGCACCCGTGATGCGAAGGTTTACGTCATCACCGGGGTGAACGGGGTCTCGCGGTACATCAGACTTGAAATGGCCGGCGTCTCCATGAGCGAGGCGAAGGAGATCGTTGGGAAACAGGGGAAGTTTGAGATCCGGATCCAGACCGCCGGTAACGAGAGCGAGCATGTCCTCTACGGGGATGCAATCGAATCGGTATCAAATCCTGAACAGAGCCCGCCGAACAGCAATAACTGGGGTGTTCCCTTCGTGCTCTCACAAGAAGGAGGCGACCTCTTCAGGGAGGCTGCTATCAAGTACGGTGCCACCCGGGATCCGGATGCCCACCCCCTCGCAATGATCCTGGACGGGGAAGTCGTTTACAACGCAGGACTCTCTCCTGATCTTGCAGGCGAACTGCAGTCCCACCCGACAACCAGCCTGAGTGCAAATACGGGGTACGGCCAGGAAGCAATGGAACAGGCCAAGATCCTTGAGATTCACCTCCGGAACGGTGCCCTGCCGGTTGATGTCAAGGTAGCCGGTTCCGGTTCGGTCTCCCCCGAGCTTGGTGACCAGTTCAAGTTCTGGTGTGTGATTGCCGGTATCTTCGCCCTGATCATGGTTGCAATCAGCGTCTTTGTCAGGTACCATGAACCAGGCATCGTGCTGCCGATGGTCATGATCAATGCCTCTGAAGTGATCATCCTCCTCGCATTCACGACCTTCTTCCTCCAGCTGGACCTTGCGACCATAGCCGGTCTGATAGCCGTGCTTGGTACTGGTATCGACCAGCTCGTCATCATCACCGACGAGATTCTCCACGAAGGAAAGGTTCCCTCACCGAATCTCTATCTGAAGCGGCTCAAGCGGGCACTTGGTATCATCGTGGCCTCGGCAGCGACGGTCCTGATCGCCATGCTTCCGCTTGCCATCATGGACCTCTCCACCCTCCGTGGATTTGCCATCATCACCATCCTTGGTGTCCTTGTCGGAGTGGTTGTCACGAGACCTGCCTACGGCCGGATTATCATGGCAATCCTCTCCAAATAATCGATACCATACTTTTATCTGTTTTTTTGACGCATTTCTGCTCAGGTAATCATCATGGGAAAGCCTGTGGTAATGGATTTTTTCGCCGAGTGGTGTGGTCCCTGTAAGAGGATGGGCCCGATTCTGGAGGAACTTGCACGCCGGATGGGTGACAGCGTTGAGATCAGGAAGATCGATGTCGATGAGAACCTGGCCGAAGCCCAGAAATATCATCTTTCCGTGGTCCCGACGATCATCATCGAGAAGGATGGTGTGGTGATCCAGAAATTCCAGGGAGTAACCGATGCGGATACCCTGGAATCAGTGCTCAGACCCCTGGTGGCATAACGTGCGTATCGGGATAGTTGGTGGGACCGGAGAGATCGGGGAAGGGATGGCCCTCCGGTTCTCAAAGAAGTTTGAGGTTCTGGTCGGTTCCCGCGACCAGGAGAAGGCAGAAGAGACCTGTACCTTCTGCCGGAATATCATGACTGAAAAGGGAGAGTCCTTCTCTCTGTGCGGGGTTACGAATCAGGAGGCGGTGGATGGTGCCGATGTTATCATCCTTGCGATCCCGTTCAAACACCTCGAATCAACGGTCCGTGGTCTTTCCGGGCTTGAAGAGAAGATCCTCATCAGCCCGGTCAACCCGATGGATCGGAAGGATTCGTTCGTGTACGTCCCCCCAAAGGAGGGTTCAGCAGCAATGATGCTCAAAACCCTCGTTCCCGAATCGGCAAGAATATGCACGGCTTTCAACAATATTGCCGGTAACCGGTGGCGGGCAGTGGACGAGGAACTCGAATACTCGGTCCCGATCTGCGGGGACGACGCCGAAGCAAAGCAGGTCGTGATGGATATCGTGAACCGGATCTCGAGCCTGAAAGCGTATGATGCAGGACCGCTCAGCGGTTCCCATATCGTCGAGAGTATCACCCCGCTTCTCCTGAACATCGCCCGGTTTAATCATATGCGGGATGTCGGCATCAGGTTCATCTGAGGGTCGGGATGGTAGCCGCAGAGTTTGAACGTATCGGAAAGAGGCTCTTTGCCGAGCATCTGGTCGGGGGGAACTTCGGAAACATGAGTATCCGTCTTGGTGATACCGATGAGTTTGCGATAACCCGGACCGGGTCGTTTCTGGATCTTCCCGGAACCCCGGTCCCGGTACCGCTGACCGGCGAGGTACCCGAGGGGGCGTCAAGCGAATGGCGTGTTCACCGGGCGGTGTACCTCCAGACCAGGCACCGGGCGATTGTCCATGCCCACCCCCCGTTTGCGGTTGCCGCCTCCCTCACGCACGATGAGATCACGCCTCTCGACAGTGAGGGACAGATGTTCTGTCCGACGATCCCGGTGGCTATAGGAGAACCCGGTACCAGGGAACTAGCCGATGACGTGGCCGACTGCCTGGCCCTGACCGGGCTGTGCATTGCCCGTGGCCACGGTACCTTTGCAGCCGGAAAGACCCTTGAACAGGCATATCTCTACACGTCACTAGCAGAACATGCCTGCCGGGTACTTGCCGGTGTACAGCTCTTCAGGATGGTGTGAGATGAATCTGAATGAAAAGATAGCATCCCTCCCCCCCGAGGCGAGGGATGAAGTGGAGCTCTTTGTTGATTACCTGATCTCCCGTCTCGGTGCCGGTCAGGTCTCCCCCCCGGGATATGCTGATATCCCCGCTCCTGAACCGGCTTCCTTCTCCCCGCCGGTGCAGCGATCCCCGATCCCGGGAAAATACGACTCCTCCGGAATACTTCTTGCAGAGGAGCGGATCTCAAAGAAAGAAAACGGATTTGAAACGATCGATTTTGCCGATATCAACACCCGGTTCGCACCCCCGGAACAGCCGGAAAAGGATGTTCCCACGAAACGACAGGCCCGGATGTTTGACTGGCTCTGATCCTCCGGGGATCAGACCACCCGTGATGTCGTCGAGAGTTCTATCCCCTTGTCGGTTATGATGAACGGAAGAACCCGCCCGGGTGGCGGCGATCCGGTTATTTTTTTTACGTCGAGGGTGTGTATCACCTCATTCCCATGAACCTGGTCGGTGAGGGCAATGACGATCTCGAACTGTCTGATGATCCGAATCTCATCGTAGATCGGATGCAGCCCCGGGTATACCGTGCAGAACAGGTGGTCGGTTCCTGTTCTGATTGCCATACATGCTTCCCTGAGGAGGGGAAGGATCTTCTCGAGACCGTGCATGATGATGAGACTTGACAGCGAGTCGATGATGACCCCGCCGGTCGAACACCCGGAGAAGATTCGCTCGGGGGATACCTGCGTTCCCTCAATCATCCCTTCCTGAGGTCTGCCGTCGATCATCACGTACTGCCTGTTCTCAGGAGCAGTTCCCCAGAACTGTTGTGCAAACCGGTCAGTCCCCGAGGTTGCCGATCCGATGACCAGAATCGGTGTTCCCGGGAGAAATCCCCCGTCAAGTGCAAGATCAAGCCCGTTGATCCCGGTCGGGGTTCTTTTCTTCCTCCCTCCGCCAGGATGTTCATTCCGTTTTTCTTCCGTCCCAATTCCCCCAGACTATCGTAAAACCGGTCTTCACGAGTTAGGTATCATTATATTGGAGTTCTGGTAATTAGATATTATACCAGTGACCGGGGGGTTGAAACTGGCAGAAATAGATTCGACCGGGGGAACCCGTAGTTTCTGAAATAATCCGGTGATCTATGAAGATTCGTATCAGGACGCCAGGCAATACCGTACCTATCGTACTGCGAAAACCGGTACCGTCAGGTATTTCGGACGGGCCTGAACCGCATAAGAAAGCGGATACCCGGGAGGATGCTCCTTCTGCCCCGAAGATTATCCGGTTAGCGAGGCCGGTACCTGAACCCCGTGCGGATGATGGCGCCGGTATTGAAGAGACCCTTCCAGAAAAAAAGTCCGGGTTTCTTGATAAAATAAAGACGCTCAATCCGCTTGCTGTAAAACGGGAGAAGTACGATCCAAATATCCATGGAATAATGGTGGATACCACCTTCGCAGCTCCCGCCGGTGTGGAAGAGATCGAATTATATCCGGTGAATCCTCCGTTTGCGTATGTCAGGATCACCTACAACTATGCCACCCATGAGTACCTGTACGAGGTAGTCGAACCCTCCTACACCGATGCAGAAAACCATCTCCTCGAGGAGATCAAGAAAGGGATTTTTGAGCGGGTGAACGTGAATACACGTCAGATATCCCGTGAATCAGCTGCAGACGTCCTGATCAGTATGATGGATGAGGTACTTGCTGATTATGCCATCAGCCTTGATCCCCTCACCTATGAGAAGGTCCATTACCAGTTAAACAAGGATTTCCTCGGCGACGGACTCGTGGATGGCATCATGCATGACCGGTTCATCGAGGATATCTCCTGCGACGGAGTAGACCGGCCGATCTTCGTGTACCATTCCCGGTATGAGTCGATGGAGACGAACCTTGTCTATGTCAAGGCACACGATCTCGACACGTTCGTAACCAAGCTAGCCCAGCGGGCGGGTAAACATATCTCGGTCGCGGAACCGATGCTTGATGCCACCATGCAGGACGGATCCCGTATACAGATGACCCTCGGGAGCGAGGTTACTGCCCATGGGTCCACGTTCACCATCAGGAAATTCAAGGATGAGCCGATCACCCCGACCGATCTCATCGAATGGGGTACCTTCTCGCCGCTCTCGATCGCGTTTCTCTGGCTGGCGGTCGAGAATGGGAAATCATGCATCTTTGCAGGGGGAACGGCATCCGGAAAGACCACATCTCTGAACGCGATCTCTCTCTTCATCCCCCCGCTTGCGAAGATCGTGACGCTTGAGGACACGCGGGAACTGAAACTTCCCCACCTGAACTGGATTCCGAGCATCACGAGGGAATCCTTCGACATCGCCGGAAAAGGGGAGATCGACATGTACGAACTTCTCAAGGCTGCCCTCAGGCAGCGTCCCGAGTACCTGATCGTCGGTGAGGTCAGGGGCAAGGAGGCGTTAACCCTTTTCCAGGCGATGAGCACCGGCCATGTCACGTATTCGACCATGCATGCCGATTCGGTGGCATCGGCTGTGCACCGTCTTGAGAATCCACCGATATCGGTTCCGAGAAACATGCTATCTGCCCTTGACCTCGTCTGCGTGCAGGTCCAGGCCAGGGTCGGCGGACAGCGGATCCGCCGCAATAAACAGATCATCGAGGTGCTTGACATCGATCCGCGGACGAACGAGTTGATCACGAACGAGGTCTTCAGGTGGCGCCAGGCATCGGATGAGATATCCTACTCAGGGAAATCCTATGTCCTCGAGGAGATCATGGAAGCCCATGGCTGGGATGAAGAGAGAATCCGCCGGGATCTCCTCCAGCGGCAGGAGGTGCTCGAGTGGATGCGACAGCGGGAGATCCGTGATTACCAGGAAGTCAGCAAGATCGTCGTCTCGTATTTCCGTGATGCCGAGTCCCTGATGGAACAGATCCGGTCTGGTACCTATGAATTCATATGAGCGCTTCTGCTACAAACTGCTTGGCAGCAGGATGACCCCGAAACGGCAGAAGTACTATGAGCTTATCGAGAACCTCAAGTCTGCCAGGATGGGAATCACTTTTGAAGCGTACCTCGCAACGGCGATGGTCACCTCGTCCATTGTCGGCGTCATCTCCTCACTCCTGGTTGGGCTGGTCGTCTTCATCCTTGACCTCCCGCACCTGATCGTCTTCAAGGGAAACATCCCCCCCGATGTTGCTGCCCGGATTAATGAACTCTCCGGCTACTCGCTCATGGCCGGGACGATCGTCGCCGGTTTCGTCTCGTTCGTGGTTTTTGCGGCCTTTACCTACCTGGTGTACCTCATTTATCCGTCCATTATTGCCGGGAACCGGAGGCGTGACATCGATACCACCCTGCCATATGCGATAAACTACCTGGCGGCGATGTCCACCGCCGGGATCACCCCGGCAGAGGTCTTCAGGCAGCTCGGGAACTCCACGATTTACGGTGAATCCTCGGTGGAGGCGAGGTACATCACCCTTGAGATTGATGTCTTCGGCCGGGATCTCGTTGAAGCACTGAAAAATGTGTCGAATTCCACCCCGAGCATCAGGATGCGGGACTTTCTCCAGGGTGCTGTCGGGAGCGTGGCATCGGGCAGTAATATCTCTGATTACTTCAAGACGAAGGGAGAACAGTTCATTTACGAGAACCGGCAGACCCAGAAGCAGTTTCTTGATACCCTCGCCCTGATCTCGGAGAGTTACGTGACCGCCCTCGTTGCCGGAACGCTCTTTCTCATCCTCATCCAGTCGATCATGTCCATCCTCTCCGGCGATTCAAATCCCCTCTTCCTGTTCATCATCATTTACCTGATCATCCCGTTCGGCAGCGTCATGTTTGTCGTCCTCATCGATTCGATGACCCCGGAGTGGTGATCATGCCCCTGCTGAAGAAAAAACCGAAGATCACCGATATCTCCACAGATCCGGCAGGTGAGGAGATCGAGAAAAAGATCGGGCTCTTTCATGAATATTCTGAAGGTCCGCTTAAAATCGTGATGCATCCGCTCCGGACCCTCCTGGAAAAACCGGTTAATATCCTCTTTGCATCGGTTCCTGCCGGTCTTATCTTCTTTGTATTCGGGTTTATTACTGCCGTGCAGACCGGTGGCGGGATAGAGTCCCTGCTTACGAATAGTTTCATCGATGATGTCAGCGTGATAACCATCGTCATCATCATCACCCCGCTTGCGTTCCAGGATCTCAGGGAAGGAAGCCGCATCAAGAGTATCGAGAATGCCCTTCCCAACTTCTTCCGCGATCTTGCCGGGATGCACGAGAGCGGGATGACCCTCCAGGGGGCCATTCATCTAGTCTCACAGAGCGAGTATGGGATGCTCACTCCCCATATCAGGCAGATGGACCAGCGTATCTCGTGGAATTTTCCCTTCATAGAGGCGATCCGTGCCCTCGGGAAAGAGGTCCCAATCCCGCTCGTCATCAGGAGCGTCGATCTCGTTGCACGGGCCAGCGAGGCAGGTGGTGATATCGTGGAGGTGCTCCGGGCGGCTGCAAAAGACTCGTTTGAATACGTATCGCTCAAGACCGACCGGCGGAACAACATGTTCATCTACGTGGTCATCATTATGGCTTCGTTTGCGGTATTCCTCTTCGTCGTGATGATCCTCGTCTCCTCATTCCTCAAAACGATGGCAGATCTCGGGACCGAAACCGGAACGGGAGGGGTCGGAGGTGCCGGATTTGATCTCGGGGGATTTGACCTGGCACTCTATATCAGGGTGTTCTCACATGCGGCAATGTTCCAGGGATTCTTCTCCGGGCTTGTCGCCGGGGTTATGGGGGAGGGGAGGGTGACTGCGGGTCTGAAATATTCAGTCCTCATGCTCATCATCGCCTGGCTGACGTTCAGGTTCGGTGCCTGATTCGGACTGACCGGATTCGAACTCTTCAGGAGGGCTCTCAGCCGGTGCCGGGCGGAATCCCTCGAACGGAACCCTGAGCTCGAAGAGCACCCCGATGCCGTACGTGCCCTTTTCGACGATGGTGATCCCGGTAAAGGCCAGGATTTCCCGGATCAGGAACAGTCCCCATCCGGTGCCTGACCCGATTCCCCGTTCGAAAACCTTCTCCTTCATCTCGTTCGGAATCCCTTCACCGTCGTCTTCGTACAGGATCACCAGTTCATCACCATCCTGCCGGGTTCTGATGGTAATCGTAAATACACCAATCCCGTGCTTGAGACTGTTGTCGATCAGGTTAAAGAAGGCATTCTGAAGGAGGGCATCGGCAAATATCTCGTAATTTTTCCCTTCAATGGAGAAAGTCACCCCCTTCTTTCGTGCCATTGCCCAGGCAAGATGACAGATCGCCCGGAGGTTCTGCCAGGATGGTGCCTCGATCCCGGCTTTCTGGTACTCTTTTGAGAACTCGATATGCTTGTTGATCTTCTCGGCCGCTTCGCTCGCCGCATTCAGCAAGGGTTTGATCTTCTCGTCCTGGTTCTTCCCTATCGCGAGGGATATCATGCCCCTGATCGTGGTCAGCTGGTTGACGATGTCATGCCTCGTCATACTCCCGAGCAGGCTGAGTTTGCGGTTCGAGAGTTCGAGTGCCTGCATGGTCCGGTGGATGGCAGAGACATCAGTGATGATGCAGAGCCATCCCGGCTCACCGATCTCAAGGGTGAACTCGGCTATGGTTACTTTCAGGTACAGTTCAATCCCGTCAGGAGTCCGGGTCCTAAACTCTGAGAAGTCTTCGAGCTGGGAGAGGAGGGAGGGGTTCTTCTCGTCAGGGATAAGGAGGTACCCGAGGTTCATACCGATCAGGGTCTCCGGGGCAATCTTCCAGATCTCGGTCATCTTGGGGTTGGCGAACTGTATCACTCCGTCATAGGTGATAACGCAGATCCCTTCCTCTGCAAGTTCGATGAGATCCCGGAAACGACGTTCCGATGCCGTCCGCTCTTTCTCTTCCCGTTCAAGCTGGGTGAGCATCCGGTTGATCGTCTCTGATATCTCGCCGATCTCGTCATCCCTCCCGGCAGGAAGCCTCCCGGATAACAGTCCGCTTCTTCCGATCGCCTGAAGCCCGCTATTAATGTCACGGAGCGGAGTGATGACAACGAGGTTAATAAGGGATATCGCAACCCCGAGGAAGCAGATCATCAGGATCAGGAGAGCTAGCAGGAGAAAGTTCCTCGAAGAGATGCCCCGTTCCCAGATCTCCCTTGTCTCTTCAATAGTGAGGACGAACTGTTCACTCCCGGAGATGGACGGGAATATCCCGGAACGGTGGAATGAATCGGGCAGGGGAGATGCTGAAGTCCCATTATTCTGGACGAGGGAAGGGATTCCTGCAAGTGGTGACCGGGTAAATGAGAGGTTCTGGAGAAGCATCTCTGAGAGGTCACTGATTTTTTCATCGGTGAGTACTTCAAGAAAAATGAGGGTTCCCCGCTCCGGACCGGTATGCCGGGAAGTGAGCACCGGATGTGTCGCGACAAGGATTGGTATGTCATGATGCCCGATAATTCCAGATACCTGTGCTTTTTGCGTATTCAGTCCGTTTGATTCGACAATCGCGAGCATCTCATCCTCAGTGAGATTCCCTTCTCCAGCAGTCACCCCGGCAAGGTAGGATCCGTCTGACCTGAAGATCAGGAGAGAAGAAACGTCGAGGGTCTCTATCGTGGCAGGGATCAGGTTTGAGGTGGCGAAGGCCGGATTCTGGGTGACGACATAATCATAGGTTTCATCCCAGTTACCGTAGTCTGCTGCTTTCTCTTCGAGTCGTTTGATCTTTTCAGTAATTGCATTTGCTGCCCGGGCAAGGTCACGGTCAGCATGTTCTGACTCAAGTGTCGAGTATGATTCAAGCACGACTGCTTCAAATCCGATGAGTAGCACGAGCATGACGGCGAGAAAGGTCAGGGAGATTATCAGGATCGTCTTGGTGTACAGTTGCATGTCTCTGATCTCCGTTCCGTCGTCATCCGGACAGATGTATGGAGATATCGGTTTTTAAAAGAAAAAGGTATGTCAGGAAGTGAGTTCAATGGTCTGGCGGGAATCAGGGCTCTGGATCTGAAACTGGAAGGTACCGAGAATATCTCCCTCGTTATGGATCACCCCGGTATACTTTCCGTACAGCAACTGGAAGGTCGTCTGACCGCTCTGGGAGGTGACTTCATTGCCGACGATCTTTCCAAGATTCTTCACCGTAATGCGAGTGCCACCGACAGGTGCCCCGTTACGGAGGATGGTGAACGCTATTATGCCGATCCCTTTTCTCACCGAGGATATCTCAGGGATGATATGCGTCACCGTTGCCCTTATCCGGCTCTTGTCATAAATCCGGCACCCGGTTACAAACCGGGAAGCGATCTCAGCATCGGTCGGGTAGAACGTGAAGACCTGGGAATTTTTCAGGAACAGGACACTTTTATCCCCGTAAAGAACACCGTTCCGGTCGATGTATATCCCTCCTTCCGGTTCTCCGTTCACGAAGATGAGAAAACTCCGGTATCCTTCTGAACCGGTTGCCGATGCGACGCCGTCCATCTTCTGGTTTTTTGTCTCCCTGATCAGGTCATCAAGCGGCCATGTCCCCGCAGACCGGGTGTTTTCAATGATGAAGTTTAAAGGGACGTTTTCATCGAAGTCCCCCATGTCCCTCGGGAGATCAGATGCAGCCATCTGGTACCGTTCCTCGGACTCCTTGAGGTTCTTCCTCGCGAGTTCCTCGTCTGAACTGTCCCTGCCGGTACCCCGGCAGTTTGCCAGGTTTCCGTCTGTCCCGAAAACTCCTTCGATGACCCAGTTCACCCGTGCAGGATCCCCCCCGGGAGGATGGAGGGTGAGGGGGATCTTTCCTTCCGGACTCTCCGGAGAGAGTTGTGAGATGACCGCAGCAAGGGCTGCCCGCTCGTCATCTGAAATCCCGTCAGTGAATTTTTTCCCGATGAGATCTGCCGGGATTGTCCCGTGGAGCTGGGCATATCCCTCGTTTACGCGGATAATGGTATAATCCGGCAGGAAGTCAACAAAAAATTCCCGTTGAACGGTGAGAACCGCCTGGTAGAGTTCTTCACGTGCCGATAACTCCTGTCCGGTCTGGTGCCGCTTGTGGGCCTGGATGATCCGCTGTTCGAGTTCCAGGAACTGGGTCTCCGGTTCGGATCCTTTCCTGATGTAGTAATCGGCACCACTGTTCAGGGCTGAAATCACGACGTCCTCTTTTCCCTTTCCGGTGAAGATGAGGAACGGGATATGGCCCAGGTGGGTTCTGACATATCTGAGCAGTTCAATGCCGTTCATGTCCTGCATCAGGTAATCTGAAACAATAACCTCGAACTCCTCGTCTTTGAGCCGCTCAATGGCTTCCCCCCCTGAAGATACACAGGTCAGCTCCATCAGCCCGGATCGTTCAAGATATTCCTTGGCAAGCATCAGGTGTGGGAGTTCATCATCAACATACAGGACAGATATTGCCATTTCAGACTCTTTGCCTATTTCTTTCTGAGATAGATAAGCGTATGGTTACCCGGTGTGGCATTCGTGACAGGTGAACCGGGTATCCAGGAGTGTTCCGTTCGTTCCGATGGTTTCGTATATAAGAAGCCGGTGTGGCATTTCCACAGGACCGGGAACAGAAATTTTTATAGAATCACCGTTTTTGGTAAAATTAGTTGAATCCTTAGAATTCCATTTCGTTCCGGTATCACCCGTTGTTGTGCAATTTCCGGTAATGATCTCTGTAGCATTGTAATGATATGCCGGTTCAACCGGGTTTTCATTCAGAACAAACCGTATATCAGACCACCTGATGGGGCTTCCCCCCTGGTGTGCCACAATCACCTGGTAATCCGGATCATCATGGCAACAGGAGACGAGGAATGAGATCTGGGGAGATGCTTCCGGGGGAGGGCTGGAATACATGAAAACCCCGATGATGATCATCCCGGTCATGACGATCGCTATCAGGAGAAATGCCCCGATCACCTCTGATACTGCCGGTTCTTTCATCTGTTCCTGATATTGAAAGAGATGGTCAGGTAAAATAGTATTGTCCCGCCCTGCCGTCAAAGAATGACTGGGCCGGGTTGATCTCAAGGCTCATAAACCGCTCACCGGTTGGCATCAGATCTTCAATAACGAGATTGCGTTTCCAGGATATCGGTACGCCAAGGTTATCCCACTGGAAACTGGTCCATGCATAGTAACTCTTTGCTGCGGTAAATGTGAGGTTTGAGTGGAAATTTTCAAAGTCCTGTATCCTGATATCTGTGATATTTCCCTGTGCAACCAGCTGACCGTTCACGCTGACTGATGCATCAGCCAGCAGACATTCGGTGACGGCACCTGCAATGAAAATCTTGGCTGTTGAATGCGGGCTCCGGAGGCTAATCTCCACGTAATCACCATATTCCAACGGGATTGAATCAGTGTTGACGGTGATGCTCGAGTTGTACCCCCGGTTGATCAGGCTCATCACGCCCCCCTGGGAAAGAGTGCTGAACCGGGAGGTGAGGAGATTGGCACTGTGCCAGAGGCCGGAGACGGTCACATTCTTTTCGATGAAGGCTGACTGGCTTGATGCATTGGTGACTGTCAGCCGGACAGAATAATTCCCCGGCTCTGCAAAGATGTGAATCGGATTCTGTTCGGCCGATGTCCCGTTATCCTTGAAATTCCAGTTCCACTGGTTGGCCCCCCCGGTAGAGAGATCAATGAACTCCATCTCATGGGGAGCCCGTCCGGTCCAGGGATATGCCGTGAAGTTTGCGGATATTGGCTCCTTTGAAAGGGCAGTGATTGTCTGCGCCGGAGAGTCTGCGTATGGCCCCATGAGGTTCTGCACACTTGCTGTTCGGTATGGTACCCGTACAAAGATGGGGATAGTCTCTCCTGCATAGGGTTCCGCGTTGAATGATCCCTCGATCGTACTGGGAAGGCCGGAGGTGATAAGAGACATATTTGTGACCGGTTTACCATCAATGAACAGAACGGCTGATGTGTTATCCTGCCATTTTCCATTGATCTGTGCAGTAACCGTAGCAATCCCTTTCACATTTGGAGAAGTCGCTTCAGAGGTGATTCTGGTGATGGTTGCAGTTATCGGCTCGTATGCGATTGTTGCGTTGGAGTAAGCGTAGACGTATCCTCCTGTGGATAACCCCATTCTGGCTGTGAATAATTGCTTTGTCCCTTCAAATGGTCTGGTATCAACACTTGTTATAAGGTATTCACCAACAGTGCTGTTGTAAAATAATTTCATCGTAGATACCGGACTCGTCAGATAACACTGGGTAGTCTGTTCACCCTTCCCTTCAAAATGGACTTCAACAGTATATGTCGGGGTATATGGGATAACTTCCCCTTCCTTTGGTTTGTCTATATCAAAGTGAATCGTTGAATCCCATTTATATTGGAGTTCTAACTGATCAGCCATGATAACCGTGTTGTCAGGGACCAGGAAGTGATTGCCAGTATGAACCACGGTTCCATCTAATTTCCATTTATCCATGAAATATGCACCCTGCCCCACATTTTTCAGATAATTGTTGTATTCCCTGAATGTCAGGATGAATGACGAGTTCCCCCAACTGGTGTATCCCAGGGGGTATCCTCCCGGAGGATCAGTAATAAATCTCCCGGGATTTCCATCAATCGGGGTAAGTGGGACGGTTCTGGCATTTTTGTTGTAGGTTGTATTATAATCGAGGTACTGGGCAGCATCTGCAAGCGTTCGATAGTAAAACCATTGATCGCTGGTGGATGGCCTGCCGTACATCCAGAATCTTCCCGGAATTTCTATGTATGAGGTATGAAGCCCGATATTTCCGAAATTTACATCAGAATAATCACGAGTGGAATAGATGAGAATACTGTCTGAAACTTCCTGGTCATAGGTACCATACGAGTATGTTACCCGCCAGTCTGCCGGGAGATGTTCCCGTACCCTGAAGACCGAGTTGCTCACCCCTTCGAGGTTGAAGAGATAATACCCAGAAGCATCGGTGGTGGTGGTGTTTACCACCTGCCACGTTCCGCTTCTCCGTTCTTCAAGATCCACTTGCCACCCGGAGAGCCCGCTTTCATTGGCATCCAATGCCCGGTTGAAGTTCCGATCATCCCAGAGCCGTCCTCCGATAGATCCCGGTTGCGAGACGACAAAAACCGAGGTGTTCACGAACGCCTGTCCGCATTCATTCTGAACCATGAGACTTGCATAATACGTACCGACCCGGTCATAGGTATGGGGCGGGGGGTTTGGATTGGTTTTATTTGAGGTATAGTAAAACGTCCCGTCCCCGAATGACCATCTCCAGCCGGTAATGTTCTCGTGGGGTGTTGAATAGTCGGTAAAGTTGACGGTGAGGGGCGATTGTCCGGTCTTTGGATCGGCTTCAATTGCCCCCACGAGGCCGGTGCAGGGGAATATAATGGGCCGTGACTTCGTGTTTGATTTGCCACAGTCGTTTGTCACCGTGAGTTTCACAGTGTAATTTCCGGCATCGTACTCATGTGGCGGCGGCGTCTGCCCGGAATAATGCTGCTTGCCATCCCCGAAGTCCCAGTCCCATTTTATGATATCTTCCGGAGACGCGGTGGACAGGTCGGTGAACTCGACTACCATGTTTTCATCGAGATCGACGAGCCCGTCATAGCTGAAATCGGCAACCGGCCAGGTACACGTGGGGAATACCACGATCTGATCCGGTTTACTACGAATGTCAGATCCCCCTGAATTGGATGCCGTGAGATTTATTGAATAGAAGGTGACATTCCCGTTTTTGGAGATGTAATCATAGGAAGGATTCTGCTCGGTCCTGATCGGGCCATCCCCGAGATCCCAGCTCCAGCCGGTCGGATTACAGATGGAGGTGTCGATGAAGTCCACATGAAGCGGTTCCCTTCCGCAGGGCTGTCCTGGGTATTCCTGTTTACAGAGACTGCAGGCGTTGTCCCCGGATTCGCAGGCGTCCGGATTCCATGACTCCGAGAAGTCAGCATGCACCGGCTTGACATCGATGAGATTCTCCTTTTTCAGGGTGAACGTAAGGCCCTCATCAGTTCTGATGGTGTGAATAACCGTATAGAGACCGGCATTTGTGTAGATGTGGTTTACCCTGAAACCGGTTTCATCGATCCCCGGGTTAATATTGGCATCGAAATCCCAGTCCGAATAAATTACGTTACCCAGAGAAGAATCCTCAAAAAATACTTTCTCATTGATACAGATGCGGTATTTTCCATTAAACAGTGGAGAAGATTTATTAACAAGAAATTCGATGTCCTGAGGGATCAAC
>CAZWTX010000035.1:0-393 GCA_964637135.1 uncultured Methanospirillum sp.
CATATAAAGGGGGTTAGAATCGCCCGTACCAAAGCACGTACAAGGAGGATCGGATCGAAAGTCACTGTATCCATCGACTGATGAACGGGCATCCATAGCAGACCCTGATACCGGGATATATACCCCCTAATCACGCATAAACGCCCGGAATGGTGATTAATTTAAAGGTACATGTTGCATGAGATAAATGTGCGTTAATTCAGGAAAATAAGGCAAATATGGGCGAATTTTGGTTAGTATCAGTCCTGGAAGCGGGGTGACGAATCATATCACGACTCCCGGCAGGGAAGCCTCAAAAGAGCCAATTTTAACCCCATAAGCAGGATTGCTCAAATATATCGTCATAGATCTCTCTTCCTTGAAAAATAGACGAATCGTGATAATCCCGGTTAG
>CAZWTX010000035.1:403-25672 GCA_964637135.1 uncultured Methanospirillum sp.
TCCATCCCCCGGATTTCAGGTATAGTTCACAATTCTAAAATATATCGCCCGCATAGTGAATAAAATGCGAAAGAAGATCACCGTTTTTCTCGATGTGAGAGTATTCATGCTCCTATTGTGTATCGCATCTCTTTCTCCGGTATATGCACTAACTGAAGAAGAAAATGGATCACCTGATGAGATTACCCTCTATGCAGTTGTGCCAAAAAGCGGTGATCTGTCACAACTCGGGATTGCATCAGAGACAGCAATAGTACAGGCTGTTGATGATTTCAACTTATTTTACCAAACAATTGGATCTCCTCGAATTATCAGTCTAAAAACACAGGAAATTTCATCTGATCCGGCATCTGCCCTGACAGCCGTACAGCAGTTGCATGAAAATGGTACTAACATGATCATCGGGTTTTTCAGTAGTTCTCAACTGAAGGCGGTTAAGCCGTATGCCGATGAACAGGGGATCCTCATTTTATCCACCGGAAGTTCTTCTAACTCTCTTTCTATCCCTGATGACAACATATTACGGTTTAATCCGGATGATACGGCCCAGGGAGATGCACTCAGTTTTCTTCTTGAACGGGAGGGGATCAGGGAAATAATTCCCCTGGTTCGAGAGGATCTCTGGGACAATTTTAATACGATGACTATTCTGGGCAGTCCGATGAACGAAATCCCACCAGATGAAGTGGTCAGGTATGATCCCGGAACAGAAGGATATGATGAAGTGATATCCCGTCTCGATTCGACGACCGGATTTATCGCTCAACAGACTGGAGATACAGACGTTGCGGTTCTGGCGTTTACATTTGATGATATTGTCCTGATTATGGAGGAAGCATCCAATGAAAAGAAGTATCCAAACCTCACACATATCCGGTTCATCGGTACTGATGGAAATACCCTTAATCCGGAACTTTTAACCTCACCTGTGGCAGCAGGTTTCGGGGTTGACCATGGTTTTATCGGATACACCCTTTACATCAGTGACCTTGGGACCAGCATAGAGCATGATAACATTGTGAAAAAACTTGGCTACGAGCCAAACGGGTATGCATATGCATCGTATGATATGGCCGGAATCGCAGCACAGACCGCATTTCTCCATGGGTCAGATAACATTGAAACATTAAAAGAGGCTGTATTAACATCCGCCAATCATTATCGTGGAATATTGGCAGCAGGAACCCTGAATGCTGCAGGTGATCGGATTCGGACATATTATGCATTCTGGAAACTGGAGAAAGAGCCGGATGGATCTATTGCATGGAATATTTCCGGCGTCTGGGAGAAGATCAATCCGAACAGGGCTGCGTCGGTAGTCAATTATTCCCCATGAGGAAGAACTGATTATTCACCACTTTTTTGGCTTTCTTAAAACAGGTATAAGCCGGGATGGTTGCACCTGGATATCTGAAAACACCTTCTCACCGTATACGAATAAGATCGGTATTCAGCTGATGATGCATTTCCATCCTGAGTAGAACCATCAGGGAACCGGATTACTCAGCAGGGCATTACCAAATCAATCCCATCCGGACCCTTACCGGTTCAATGCTCCGGGGTTCACACCAACGAAAAGGAGGGACAGGAAGGATGATCCAGACAGAACCGGACCTTCCTCAGTAAAACCGTGAACAGATATCACGCCCGGTGATACGCCTCTGTGAGGGCTGCCAGATCGATCTTCTTCATCCGGAGCATGACAGCCATAACCCGTTGTGCCTTCCCGGTATCAGGGTCAGAGAGGTAGTCTGCCATCGCCTCAGGAATAACCTGCCAGGAAATACCAAATCTGTCTTTTAACCACCCGCACTGCTGTGCTGCGGGATCTCCTCCTTCAGAAAGCCGCTCCCAGAAATAATCGATCTCCTCCTGGTCCGTACACGTAATGATGAAGGAGACGGCTTCGGAGAACGGGAACTGCGGGCCCCCATTCAACGCAACAAAGGGAGTACCATCAAGGGTGAATTCCACCGTCAGTACACTTCCTTCAGGCTTATGATGAAATTCAAACCCTTCCTTGCCATATCTGGCGATCCTTCCGATGGAAGACCGCTGAAAAACCGAGGTGTAAAACCGTGCAGCCTCTTCAGCTTCGGTATCAAACCAGAGGCAGGGAGAAATCCGGTGAACAGATGCCATATCTACTCTATCACAGGTACTTATTTGTTTCAATTCCCCTGGCCTGTTCCTGGCAACACGGACATGAGCGGTATGCCGGGTCGGGTTCGTATCTCCGAATCAAAGGCTATCGACAATATTTACCGGGAGGTACACTTCACACCAGGTCGGCATGAAAAGTCCGGGTCATTTTAACCTACCATATCTTCTCTCGCACCGTAATCCAAACGGGAATGTTCAGGGGAGTGAGAGCCGGAGGATGATTGCACCAGCATAGCAGGTTCGATGAATTCACCGCTCACCTCAACCATCCGGGTTTCATGAGATCGCTGAAAAACCGGGAACCCGGTGTGGTCATAAGCGGGCACAAGACTCATGAGCCGGTCTGGTTCCGTTCATCATGTTCTCTCCCTGATATCGCAATACTATTCATACCAGCACAGATACAGTACGATCATGACTGAACGTGATGAGGTACTATCTGTTCTCAAAGGTGAAGTCATACGGGAAAAAACCGGTATGGTATCAGGAAGATTGGGATCTTCGGTTCTGTCGTCAGAGATGAAGCCGGCGAGCAGAGCGACCTTGATATTCTCGTGGAATTTGATCCGGAACAGGTCTCATATCGGAAATATCTTGATCTGGAACAATATCTTCAGTCATTATTCTCCCGCAACGTGGAGATCGTGACAACTGATGGTATTTCTCCATACATCATGCCATATATCTCAAAAGAGGTTATCTGGGTATGAAAGATGATATCCCCTATCTATACCATATCACGACCTGATAGGATAAAATATGCAGGAAAAGACAATTCATGTCATTACCGTGTATGAACCCTCGAATCAATTCTGGGACATAGAATGCCGGAGCAGAAAATGAAATGTGCCATTTGTAAACATGGGAACGGTATCCCTGGTGTAATCACCGTCACCTTGGAACGAGGCTCAACTACGGTTGTCATCAGACAGGTGCCGGCCCAGGTTTGCGATACCTGTGGCGAAGAATACCTGAGCGAAGAAATTACTGATGCCGTTTTGAAAATTGCAGAGCAGGATGCCAGAGCCGGAGTACAGGTTGATATCCGGGACTATCAGGCAGCCTGTGCATAAACAATTCAATAAAATATCCTATTAGAACGGGCATTTTTCTCCTGGATCATCACCATTGATCTTCGGGTTCCCTCCCCCATGATACTGCTGCCGTCTCCGGTGAATACCTCCATCCTGCCGGAAGACCAGCCCTGATTCAGTAAATCCAGGTGACCAACCACAACTGACCGCCCGACCCCGGAAAGACTGAACTGATGAGGAACACGTACCGTCGTTTACGAATAATTTCAGGAAAATAAGAGTGCCCCAGCCCGGATTTGAACCGGGGACAACCAGATCTTCAGTCTGGCGCTCTCCCAGTCTGAGCTACTGAGGCGTGCTTATACACATAGGGGTCTTGCACTTTTAACCATTTTCATTCATCAGGTGCAGGAATATCATCCTATTATGAGGACCGGACACAGAATATAAGAATAATGTTCCTGAAAAAACGGAAGAAAGGACCTGATTCCGTTGCCATATCCACCGATATCACCTTCCGGACGGCGAAGGTTGTGCATCTCACCCACAACGACTTCGATGCCGTCGGCGCCGATGCCATCCACCGGATGCGGTTCCGGAAGGAAGGAGTCTACACGATCTTCAGTTCGGTCGGAAAATTACCCTTCTACCTTGAACTGATCTCCCAGATCCCCGGAAACGGCGACATCCTCTCGATCAGCGATCTCTCCTTCCGCCGGGGAGTGGAAGGCCACCTCAGAAAGGCACGGCAGAATGGCTGGATCATCCAGTGGCGGGACCACCACCGGTGGCAGGAAGACGAGATCGGGCTGGCCAGGTCAATTGTCGATCATCTTCACCTCGACACCGGGAGATGTGCCTGCGGGATCTGTGCCGCCGATCTCGCCCCCGAGGATCTTATCGCCGAAGAGATCGCCCGGGTCGTCTGCGACTACGATCTCTGGCAGCACAAGGATCCCCGGTCCGCCATCCTCGGCCTCATCCTCCAGCGGGAAGAAAACCGCGAACATGTCAGGGATATGCTCATGCTCGGCGTCTTTGAGGATCGGAAGATCCGCGAGGAGTACGAGGAGATCATGCGGGAGATGAACCGGGTTATGGAGCGGACCAGGAAAACCGCAACGATCCGGGGAACCCGGTATAAAACCGCCATAGCACCAATGCTGGGGTACCCGAGCGAGACCGCTGCCTACCTGCGCCGGGAACTGAAAACAGATATCGAGGTACTCGTCTCCGACTCCGGAAAATTCTCCATCCGGTCAGTTCCCCCGATCAGCCATATCATCGCACGTGAATTCGGAGGAGGCGGACACCCGAATGCAGCCGGAGGGTTTTTCAGGTTCTCCCTCCCTGACCGGATTCTGCTGAAAATGTTCAAAAAGAACAGGTATTTCAATAAAATCGCCGAGTTCGCGGATACGATCTCCTGATCACAAAATAACTTCTGTTTTTTCCCGGATGGTGCTCCAGTACGCCTGTTCGTCGCCTGAAGCATACCCGGCGACCTGTATCTTTTCCGGTTCGAAGAGGTCCAGAAGCTCCTTCAGATCACCTTCACCGGGATCAAGAACCATCAGCCTGCGGACAGGGTATCGATCCACGAGATCGGGCACCATTGACAGGAACGATCCCGGTACAACGATCCGGTTCTGAACCTCAAGGAGCGCCTCGATATCTTCTTCCCGTCCGGGCATAAGGAAGAAGAGTGTCTTTGGCGATCCCAGCAGTTCCCATTCTATCCCGCAGGGAACAGACGCATGGAGCACGTGACCGGCCACTCCACGATCCCGCATTCCCCGCAGGATCACCTTCATCTCCCGGCAGAGATCCTCCATCTCCTCTTCGCGGTCCGGCGGACCAAACCGGGACGGAGCAGGAAGTGCCGATCTCACCACCTGGCCTTTCCCGGATATAAGATCGGCATCGGCCAGGAGATCGGCTGGCGGATCACCGGGGCGATCCGGGGTTCCCAGAACCGCGGTGATTCGCTGCTCCATGAACTCCCCTCCTCCGCATGGTTCCCCGATCCCGGCCCCGGCCTGGCAGGCAAGGGATCGCTCGAGGTAGAACGAGATGAGATCAACCTCCCTGCCCCGGGCCGTCCTGACAAACGAAACCAATTCGTCCACAGGGGGTATTTCCGGCCGGGATCCAAGGGAAATTGAAGATAGCCGCATAATTTTCCCCATGCTGTTCATCTTATTTATAGCATCATTCTCAAAAATGTACGGGATGAATCACCGGCCTCTGCTTGTTACCTGCGGACTTCCCTATACGAACGGGTTCTGTCATCTCGGGCATCTCAGGACATATATCCCCGCTGATTTCTATACCCGGTTCATGCGGCGAAAAGGCGAGACGGTGGTATTCATCTGTGGATCTGATAACCACGGAACTCCCATCGTGGTCAGTGCCGAAAAAGAGGGGATCTCCCCGCGTGCCATCTCCGAGCGGTACCACACCCATTTCAGGGATACCTTCGAGCGGATCAACGTCAGGTTTGATCACTTCGGAATGACCGACGACCCGGCAACCCATCACCGTGCCACACGGATTGTGAGCCGGCTCATCAGCGAGGGGCATGTCTACCCGAAGACCATTCAGCAGGCCTACTGCCCGAAGTGTAAAAAATTCCTTCCTGACCGGTACCTGGAAGGAATCTGTCCCCATTGCAACATGCCGGCGAGGGGCGATGAATGCGACCAGGGGTGCGGAAAACACCTCGAACCAGGAGAGATCCTCCAGCCGACCTGTAAGATCTGCGGGACAAGGGCAGAGTTTCGGGAACAGGAACACTTTTTCTTCAGGCTCTCCGCATTCCAGGACTGGCTCAAAGGGCACCTCTCCCGTCTGAAAGGCACCGATAACGCCATCAACTATGCTCTCGGCTGGGTCAACGAGGAGCTCAGGGACTGGTGTATCACCCGGACCCTGGACTGGGGAGTCAGGTTTCCCGGGCACGACGATCTCGTCGTCTATGTCTGGGTCGATGCCCCGATCGGGTACATTGCCTTCACCGAGGAATGGGCAGAAAAAACCGGATCAGACTGGAAGGACCTCTGGTGCGGGGAGAACCGGGTCACCCATTTCATCGGCCAGGACATCACCTATCATCACTGCGTCTTCTGGCCTGCCATGCTTCACGGGGCAGGATATGCTGCACCCTACGCAGTAGTGGCCTCCGGAATGGTCAAGGTGGACGATCACAAGTTCTCAAAATCCCGCGGGTACGTGGTCTGGACGAACGAGGACTACCTTGACCAGGGGCTGCCCGCCGATTACCTCAGGTATTACCTCCTCACGTACACGAGCCATACCCGGGAGATGAACTTCTCCTGGAAGCTGTACCAGGAACGGGTAAACACCGAGGTGGTCAACACCCTTGGCAACTTCCTGTACCGTTCCCTGAACCTCTCCCACAAGCAGTTCGGCGGGATCCCGGATGCAGCGGTTGACGACGAAGTCTTTGCCCGGATACGGGATTCTGTCCGTGCGGTAACCGCCCTCGTGGAAGCATATGACTTCAAGGGTGCCGTTGATTCGATCCTTGCCCTGGCAGCATACGGCAACAACTACATCCAGACAAACGAACCCTGGAAACTGGTAAAAACCGACCCGGTGGCAACCGCCAGGATAATGAAGAACTGCCTGCAGATTGGCAAGGCACTCTGCCTTTTGATCGAACCGGCAATGCCTGACCGGGCCAGGGAAGTATGGCAGCAGCTCGGGCTGAAAACCGACATTGGCACGGCAGGATTTGAAGAAGGATGTATCGAACTTGTGGCAGGGGCGCTCGACACCCCGTCGATCGTCTTTCAGAAACTGGATGACGAGAAGATCGCTGTCCTTGACAAGGCATTACAGGACCGTGTTGCATCATTATCAACAGGAAAAACCATGACCGAGACAGAGCAGATCAGCATCGAAGAGTTTGCGAAGGTAGAACTGAAAACCGGTACCGTGTTATCAGCCGAGACCGTCCCGAAATCGTCTAAACTGCTGAAACTCCAGGTAGACACCGGAAGCGAAGTCAGGCAGGTGGTGAGCGGGATTGCGCAATGGTACACCCCGGAAGACCTCGTCGGGAAACATGTTATCGTGGTCTGCAATCTCAAACCTGCAAAGATCTTCGGGATCGAGAGCAACGGGATGATCCTCGCAGCAGGAGACGATGCATCCCTCCTCACCCCGCTCAGACCGGTCAGTCCGGGAACAAAGATTAGATAACCCTGTTTTCTCTTTTCTCAAGGAGAACGAGTGCATCCTGCATCCGCCTCCTGATACCTGCATCCGCTTCCCGGCTGCAGGCTTCCTGCAGGGACGACAATGCCGGGATATATCCGACACCGGCGATTCCTTCAGCCGCAATTCCCCGCGAATAGGGATGGTCATCGGTAAGAAGCCGCAAAAACGCCGGTCCGGCCCGGATGTCTCCGATCAGTCCGAGTGCCTTTGCCGCCATGTACCTGACATGATCCTTGGGATCTGACGTGGTTTTTAGAAGATCCGGCACAGCAACCGGTGACCGGATCCTTCCCAGCGTCTCGGCTGCCCGGTACCTGATGATCCAGTCCTCGTCATCGAGCAGGAATATCAGATCAGGAACGACTGCCTCCCCGTGACATGCGATGGTTCCGGTAGCCTCGGCACGCTTTTGTTTGTCAGGCTGGCGAAACAGGTTTCTGATAAACGAACGATCTGCTGCATCCGATGCAGTCATGGAAAAAAGGTTAGAAGGTTGAAGTATATCCAACCGTCTGTGCGAGATCGAAGAGACCACTTGCAGAGGTCCGCTGCCGATCCTGGTAATCGGTCGAGACATTTGCATCCTTGACATCGGCTACTTCAAAGCTCGTGTCCATGGTGACTCCTGCCGATCCGGTTGCCAGGTTGTCCTTCGTGTCGGTCTCAAGTCCCTGGGCGTCAAACCCGTACCGGAGACTGACCGGAACGCTGGCATCAGCTGAGATGGCTCGTCCACCGACGGTAGTGACTGCTGCTACCTCCTGGACATCCATCACACTACCGGCAGCGACCGAACCTGAGAATCCTCCGGCAGCGCCACCTGAACCCTGTGCAAAGACACACATCGGTGTGGTACTGTTGGTGGTGCCTCTGCCGACAGCAGAGATCGTCGCCTGTTCGTCGTATATCAACCGTCCATTCTGACTCTCGTCAGCCTGGAAATTGATCATGTGTGTCGCCTGAAGGTTATCACTTCCGTCGGTAACATTCCCCCCGTCCATCGAGAAGTCCTTTACGTACTTCGTGGCCCCGGCAACACCCACCGTGTTCTCACGGTAGGCAAACGTTGCCCTGACCTCGTCGGGAGCCAGGGTATTGTTTTCCAGGCTGCCGTACGGCGAGTTCGATTGTTCCCATGACATATCGTGATCCACTATGAATGTACCTACACAGGTAGCATCTATAGAGGTCGTCAGACCGCTCTCATCATACAGCGCTGAAGTCGGCCTGATAGCAAAAACCTCTCCTGGAATCAGGAAAAGGCAGATAATGAGCAGGACACACAACCTGCCCGCTATGGATAAACTCATTCTGATCAACCCCATCAGATGTAATGACCTCTATCCCCGGTTATCGGTTGGTCACGAAGATTTTGTTTGTGAGACTTAAATATCTTCGTAAATATCGGAGCACAATACATGCTTTAATTTAAAAAATATATAAAAATATTTGAATAAAGGTTGCGGGAAAAGGAGTGATGAATGGGGATCTGCCGTTTAAGCAAGGTAATCTGCCGGCTTAGGCAGTTCTTCCTTGAGGCCTTTCCGCTTCCGGATCTGAAGGACGATCTCCTTTGCCATTCCTGTCGGAACGATCTCAAATCCGGCAAACTCCTGGCTCCACATGGCGCGTCCCTCGGTGGCTGACCGGACATCTCCGGCAAATCCGAAGAGTTCTGCGACCGGAGCCTTTCCAATGACGGTCATTGTGTCTCCCTCGCTTGCCATGTCAAAGACCTGGCCTCTCCGGCTCTGGATCTGTGCAGTTGCACTGCCCATGTGTTCCTGCGGGACGGTAATCTGGAGTTTCTGCATTGGTTCAAGGAGCGAGTCCCCGGCAAGGAGCAGGCCGCCCTTGATGGCACCACGTACTGCCGGGATAACCTGTGCAGGACCACGGTGGATGGCATCCTCGTGCAGCTTGACATCTACCAGTTTGATGATCAGGTTCTGAACCGGTTCATCAGCGAGCGGACCGCCATCGAGTGCCTCGTGGATACCATCGATAACCAGTTCCATCGTTTCGTTGAGATACTGGATACCCTTGGTCATGTCAAAGAGCATACAGGTACCGTAGATATCCTTCAGGTTCTTGGCTTCGTCCTTGTCAAACCCGGCTTTCACAAGGGTGTCACGCCGTTCGATGGCTTCCAGGTTCATCGAGATCTCATGGCTCTTGATCATCTCAACGACATTCTCCGCCATCGGCTCAAGGAGGAAATAGAACCGGTTGTGGCGGTTCGGAGACTTTCCTTCGACAGCATCGGTGAGTTTCTCGGTGATCGTCTCACGGTAGACAACAATAGGCTCGGATGTGACGATCTCGACACCCTTGTCTCGCTTGATACGCCCGGTGATGATCTCAAGGTGAAGTTCGCCCATACCGGCGATGAGGTGTTCCCCGGTCTCCTCGTTGATCGTGACACGAAGGGTCGGATCTTCCTTGGCAACCTGCCTGAGCACTTCGACGAGCTTCGGCAGATCCTTCATGTTCTTTGCCTCGACAGCAACGGTCACGACCGGCTCGGAGTAGTGTTCGAGCGACTCGAACGGGGTCATGTCCATGAGACTTGAGACGGTGGACCCGACAACGGCATCCTTCAGGCCGGTGACCGCGGCGATATTTCCGGCAAAGAGTTCGGGGACCTCGACACGGGTCGGACCCATGAAGATACCGACCTGCTGAAGACGGTTGACCTTCTTGGCCGTTCCCATGATATACATCTCGTCTCCACGGGTCAGTTTACCAGAGAAGAGACGACCGGTTGAGACTTCTCCGGCATGTGGATCAAAGGAGATATCAGTGACCATCATACAACTCGGGGCAGTCGGGTCACAGGTCATCATACCCTTTCCTTCGGGTGAATTGACATCTCCGTGCCAGATAACATGAACACGGCGTGGCTGTGCTTCCTTCGGGTTTGGCAGGTACCTGACCACCATATCAAGGACCACATCACAGAGCGGGCTCTTCTTGGCAAGGGCTTTCATCTCACCGTTCTTGCAGTGCTCGTAGACTTCTTTGAACGAGATCCCGCTCTTCTTCATGAACGGGACAGAGATTGCCCAGTTGTACAGGGCTGAACCGAAGGCAACCGTACCGCCGGCTGCATCCAGTTTCCACCCGGCATTATACATCTCCTCGTTCATACCCTTGATCAGGTTGTTGACCTTGTCGATCACCTTGCCGAGACGGATCTGCATCTCCATCTCGTCAACCTGGAGTTCGTTGATCAGACGGTCAACCTTGTTGATGAAGAGTACCGGCTTGACCCGCTCCTTCAGGGCCTGCCTGAGAACCGTCTCGGTCTGGGGCATGGTTCCCTCGACTGCATCGACGAGCACAACCGCTCCGTCGACTGCACGCATGGCACGTGTGACATCCCCACCAAAATCAACGTGACCGGGAGTATCGATCATGTTGATGAGGTATTCCGTGCCCTCGTACTCATGGACCATCGAGACGTTCGATGCATCGATGGTAATCCCACGCTGTTGTTCTTCTTCGTCTGAATCCATCCAACAGGCTTTACCTGACAGTTCTTCACTGATAATACCTGCACCGGAGAGGAGGTTGTCAGAAAGGGTGGTCTTGCCGTGATCAATATGGGCGACAATCCCGATGTTCCTGATGTGTTCCGGCTGGTTCATGAGCTGCGTTACGCGCTCAACGGTCTTCTTGCCTCGGCTCATAGTTCACCTTGAATTTTTCAAAAAAGTATCGGAGGTTAGGGAATGGGACTAACGTGCAGACTTTGCAACACGTTCTCTCTCTTCACGCTTTGCAACGGAGTAACACTTGGGATCCCCGTTAGCGGCAGCGATCAGTTCCTCTGCCAGAGCATTCGCGAGTTTCTTCTTCTTCTTGTGGGAAGCAGAGTACACTCCGCCAGCGATGAGACTGATGGCAGTGTTCACCCGGCGCATCGGGGCGGTATCGACCGACTTTGGAACATTGATCCCGCCGTACTTCAGTCTGACGGATTCTTCACGCGGGCCTGAATTTGCAACTGCATCACAGAGGACCTCGATCGGATTTTTCTTGGTCTTCTGGTTGATGATGGAAAATGCATCCCTGACCGTGCGGATGGCAAGCTGTTTCTTGCCGGTGTTGTTCTCATTCTGCATGAGACGGTTGATCAGGCGCTCAACAATGAGCATATTTGCCTTGTTGAACTCCTGGCGGGTGAGACGGCCACAGGAATGAGGCACGATCATAGAGGTCAGGTTTACATAGCGGGCAATCCCCGGGTCCTTGATGCTGACCTCGGAGACATCCCACTTGTTGAAGAGAAGCCGCGTCTGGACTGATACGTTTTCTTCTGACATGACGTTCACCTGCGTGGCTTCTCCTTCCTGCCAATCACCAGTTCATGGAGACAGACATTGTTCACCTTGGTGACAACGAACCGGACTCCCGGGATATCACCCATGGAACGGCCGAGACGACCGCCGATTCCTTCAATCTCGACTTCATCGTGTTCATCGATGAAGTTGATGGCACCGTCGCCCACTGCAAACGCAGAGACCTGGCGTCCGTTCTTGATCAGCTGGACACGGACACATTTCCGGATGGCTGAGTTCGGCTGTTTTGCCTCAACACCCACCTTCTCAAGGACGATCCCCCGTCCCTGTGGCGCGCCCTCAAGCGGATCTGCCTTCAGTTTCAGTCCACCGGCACTCCGAGCATATCTCGGGTCGCTCCAGCGGAATTTGTGCCAGTCACTCTTTAGTTTGCGTGCTGCAAATTTACCCTGTCCCATTACATCACTCTGTAAAATGTTCGATAGATACACCTACGAAAGGTGAGGTTTGTCCAAAGCGCGGGCAGTTCAGATCTCCTTATGCCAGCCTTGAAACCTGTCTGTATTCGTTAGCCCTACTGTAATATAATAGTTGTATCCGGGTCAAACATGATCCCATGCAGATACGACTCTATAAGGAGGTCTCCTTCGATGCCAGCCACCGTCTGCTGACATACCCGGGGAAATGTCACAACCTCCACGGGCACCGCTGGAAGGTTGAGATATGGCTTACAGGTGAGCCCGACAAGGAGACAAATATTCTGGTCGACTTCAATGAGATCCGCGAGGCCGTGGATCGGTACGATCACGAGATCATTCTGAACGAGCGGGATCCGATGGTTCCACGAATAGAGGAGTTTCACCCGGTGATCACGACCCCTGGCGATCCCACGAGTGAACTGCTTGCCTCCCTTATCAGGGATGATATCGAGGGAACATACGCATCATCGGGGAGAAACATCCGGGTCGACCAGATCCGGGTCTGGGAATCGCCGACCTGTTATGCCGAGCTGAGGAATGAAGATCGCTGAGATCTTTTCGAGTCTCCAGGGAGAGGGAAAAACCTCCGGATACCCGACTCTCTTTATCCGCCTTGCCGGATGCAACCTGGCATGTTCCTACTGTGATACGCCGGCCAGCCACCAGGCCGGCAGGGAATCTGGGGTGGATCAGGTGATCTGCGAGGCGATAGCCGTCCCCATCCCGCGGATCTGCATCACGGGTGGGGAACCACTCCTCCAGGCAGGTGAGGTAACGGCACTTGCCCGGGCACTCTCACAGGCCGGCAGGATAATTGGCATTGAAACGAATGGTACCCTAGATTTTCGGGCGTTTCAGCCGTATGCTTCGATATGCATGGATGTAAAATGCCCCTCGTCCGGTGAAAAGAGCGATCTCTCCCTTCTTTCTGCGATCAGGGAGGAGGATTCGGTCAAGTTTGTTATCGGGACCGAGGAGGATCTCAGGTATGCGGAGGAGGTCATCGCTTCGAACCGGATTACAGGTGAGATCTTCTTCTCACCGGTATATGGAACGGATTATCACCGGATTGCAGCGTATATACTTGAGAAGAATCTTCCGGTGCGGCTGCAACTGCAGCTTCACAAGATCATCGGAGTACCCTGACATGAAAGCTGTATGCCTCCTCTCCGGAGGAATGGATTCCTCCACGCTTGCTTACCTCGCAAAATCCGAAGGATACGATATTCTCGCCCTCCATTTCAGTTACCGGCAGAAAACCGAGAGAAAGGAGCGGGAATGTGCCATGCGTATCGCCCGCCATCTCAATGCCATCGATTTCATCGATGTGGATCTCTCGTATCTCCAGAAAGTCGGCATGTCCAGTCTGACCGATCCCACAATGGCCGTAAAAGCCCACGCTGATGCAGGAGACGGCGTGCCTGATACCTATGTACCCTTCAGGAACGCAACGCTTCTCTCAGTTGCAACAAGCCTTGCCGAGGCACAGAAGGCTGAGGCGATCTACATCGGAGTACAGGCATCAGACTACTCGGGATACCCGGACTGCCGGCCGGAATTTATTACTGCATTTCAGAAGGTGGTCGATCTCGGCACCCGCCCGGAGACCGAGATCACCTTGAAGACACCATTTGTCTCCCTCAACAAGACAGAGATCCTGAAGATCGGGATGGATCTCAGGGTTCCGTACGAAGATACCTGGTCCTGTTACCAGGATAACGATGTTGCCTGTGGGATATGTGGCTCCTGTCATTTCCGCCGTGAAGCGTTCGATGCCTTCGGGATCAGGGATCCCATTCCGTACCGGGGCTGATCATGGAGATCTACCGTGGCCGCCGGCTGTGGATCGAGGACCGTACCATTATCCTTCCCAATGGCCGGGAGAAGAGTGGAATTATTGTTCACCCGGGAGATGCCGTGGTGATTCTTCCGAGATCAGGAGATGGGTATTACCTCATCAGGCAGTACCGGTTTGCAATCGGTTCCTGGATATACGAGGTTCCGGCCGGGACCATGGAGTCAGGCGAGGAACCACAGCAAACGGCACGGCGGGAACTCATCGAGGAAACAGGATTTGATGCGAAAACGATCGTTTCCCTCGGGTTTATTTATACGACGCCAGGTTTTACTGATGAAAAGATATGGCTCTTTGAAGCTGATGATCTCGCACCAAGCCGGGAATTCCTTCCTGACGATGACGAGATGATAGAAGTAGTCAGGTTTCCCATCACAGAGATTCTGAGAATGATCCGATCAGGTGAGATCGTTGATGCGAAGACGATGGCGGTCATCCTCCGGAGCATGGAGATGGAAAGATGAGCCGGATTCTTCCGTTCCTGCTGCTTCTCCTCTTCATTTCAATCGCAGGGTGTTCCGGTCCGGATCAGGCAAAACCAACACAGGGTTCCTTCCAGGTGGATGAAACAGGTATTGCCCGCTTTTCTCTCCCGGATCCTGCTTTTTCTGAGGACGTTCTTGAAACCGGAAATATTTCGGTGACTGATATCACGATCCATACCTTTGCCGGTGACACCTCGGCAGTCCTGGTCTCTCCCGGCAAGCCGGTATGCGGCCTCGTGTGGGTTCCCGGTGCAGGGGTTCCCGCGGCAGGTCATATCGAACATGCAAAAGCCTATGCAGCGGATAATATTGCGGTGATCGTCGTTGATGTGCGGGGGAACGGGGGAAAAACACCCGGATACCCGCTCGATCTAGAGCGGGACTTTCAGAAGTTTGCATCAGGCGGGTGGCCCCAGTATTACCAGATTGTGGCCGACTGCATATATGCAAAAACGTACCTGACCGGCCGGTTTGGGAACATCCCGATCTGGGTCGCCGGGGAATCAAACGGTGGACGCTACGCAGCCGAAGCCGCCGCGATAGACTCCGGGTTCTCCGGGTATTTCGGGATTTCGACATCCGGATTTGGAAAGGTCGGGCTTGAATATGATGAACCGGCGAGTTCGTTCCTGCTCAGCGTTGATCCCACGGTGGCAATCCCCTCTATCAGCCCGCGACCGGTCTATATCTTCCATGCTCCGGATGATACCATCATCCCGATTGCAGACGGAGAGGCCCTTGCAGCGGTTGCCGGTGAGCCGGTTTCATTCATCCGGTTCAACGGAACACACGGGGTCAATGGCGAGGTGGATGCGACTATCCAGGACATCCTTTCTGGAAGCATCAGGAAAAAAGAGTAACCGGTTATACCGGCAATACCTGTTCCTTGTAGATCTCGTTGATGACCTGTGCCATACCCATGTAGAGGGCCAGGGCACCGGCAAGAAGACCCGTATATCCGCCGGCTGTTGTTATCCCCGGGATTCCGGTTATCTCCCCGGCAACGAGAAGCACAACGAGAAGCACGACCGCTGCAAGGGTGACCATGAGCAGTTTGTGCATCCGGAGGGTGCAGATGAAAAGCCCGAAGGCAAACAGCCCCCATACCGCGAGGAATGCCGCAAGATCCCCTGCTCCCGGTGCCTGTACCAGACCGGTTCCAGGAAGCATCACGATCATGGCAAAGGAGATCCAGAAGAACCCAAAACTGCCGAATGTGATCATCCCGAAGGTATTGTTCTTTTTCCACTCGAGGACTCCCGCGATAACCTGGGCTATCCCCCCGTAGAGGATCGCCATTGAGATAATGGGACTGGTGAGAGCAGTGAATCCGGCATTATGGAGGCTGAGCAGGATCGTTGTCATTCCAAAGGCACACAATCCGAGCGGGGCCGGATTGGCAGTATCGTCCACGAGGAAGATATTATTTCTGCTGACTTCTTCGATTGTTGTCATGGTCTCCTCATCTGGTGCACCCGGTTAATCCCATCAATGGAGGAAATTTATACAGATCTGGGAGATGATTCACTTTTTCAGGAACCGCGGCATCTTGTACCGGGAGATCATTCCCGGGATCTGCACCAGCTCTGAAAATCTTGGTGCAGGATACATAAAAACGGCGTGCTCTGTCAGACATATTCAGCTGCAGGGATTCTTTCCGGATGAAAATCCTGACCATGCTGATTTAAAGTTCCGCGAAATGTGCACCAGTCATCTATCTTCATGAGAGAAGAAAAGTCCTGGTGCCTGCCGGTTATCTTAAGACCTCCGGCTCTCAATATATACCAGCTTATACGACAGGTTACTACCCATGAGTGAAACCGGAGAACTGGACGAAGCACGGCGGCGGTACGAATTCAAGAAGATGCTGGAGCGTCTGGAGGCAAAGGAAGGAAGTGGAACAGAACTGATCTCCCTCTACATCCCTCCGGACAAACAGATCTATGATGTGACGGCACAACTTCGTGATGAGTTCGGGCAGTGTGCCAATATCAAGTCCAAGCAGACGAAGACGAATGTGCAGAGTGCCATCTCCAGTATCCTCTCACGGCTGAAGTACTACCAGAAGCCGCCCGAATTTGGCATGGCTGTCTTTTGTGGATCGGTCAACAAGCACGGGGACCGGCAGGATCTTGAATGCGAGGTCGTCCTTCCCCCGGAACCGCTCAACCTGTACATGTACCGGTGCAGTTCCAAGTTTGAACTTGAACCGCTCAAGGATATGCTCGATGAGAAGTATGTCTACGGGCTGCTGGTCATCGACCGGCGTGAAGCATACTGGGGATTTCTCAGGGGGAACCGGATCGATCCGATCAATGGATGTACCTCCACAGTCCCGGGAAAACAACGGAAAGGAGGTCAGTCCAGCATCCGGTTTGAACGTCTCCGCCTGATCGCCATCAACGAGTTCTACAAGAAAGTCGGAGAACGTTCGAGTGAGATATTCCTTGCCGAGAAGGACTTCTTCGAGCGGTTTAAAGGACTCCTCATCGGCGGTCCATCCCCGACCAAGGAAGAGTTCGAGGAGGGCCAGTTTCTCCACCACGAGGTCCAGAAACGCGTGCTCGGCCTCTTCGATGTCGCATATACGAACGAGAGCGGGCTGCCCGAACTGGTTGACGCTGCCGAGGAAGTACTCAAAGGTCAGGCCGTTATCGAAGAGAAACACCTCATGGAGAGGTTCTTCAAAGAACTGGTGAAGGACAACGGACTGGCGGCATACGGTGAACAGTCGATCCGTGCCAACCTTGAACTTGGTGCAGTAGATATCCTCCTTCTCTCTGACAAACTCCGTAAGGCCAGGATCACGATCACCTGTGACTCCTGCGGGTACAGCGAAGAGCGGACCATCCTCATTGAACCAGGAAGAGATCCCGAGGACGTCGATCCCGGGGCCTGTCCGAAATGCAACGTCTCGCTATCAGTGACCGATTCGGCTGACATTATTGCTGAACTCACCTCCCTTGCAGATGGTTCGAACAGCCAGGTTGCTATAATCTCTGATGACTTCGAGGAAGGATCCCAGTTATACACAGCCTTCGGAGGTATCGCCGCAATTCTCCGGTACAGGACGGGAATGTAATGTTCTTTGAAAAATATGACACCATCCGGTCAGCACTCCGGGAGGCGACCGGGCTTGAGGATGTTCTCCTCGTGGACGGCGGAGATCATGCAGATCTCGCTTCGACAGTGGCATTTGCACTTGCAAAAGAACGCCGGAAGGCACCGGCACTGATTGCACAGGACCTGGCGGGTGAGATTGCAGGGAAGATAGCACCGGCCGGGATCACGGTGGAGACTGCCGGACCATACCTCAACTTCAAATTTGATACCGCATACTGCTCTGCTGTCCTGAAACAGGCAGTTGTCCCGGGTTACGGGCAGCTTCCCCTCCAGCAGGAGCGGGTAATCCTTGAACACACCTCGGCCAATCCGAACGGTCCGCTTCACGTGGGACATATCAGGAACACCATCCTTGGCGACACCCTCTCCCGGTGCTTCCGGAAAGCCGGCTACCCGCTTGAAGTCCAGTATTATGTCAATGATATGGGCCGGCAGATCGCCATCGTTGCCTGGGGAGTAGCCACCCAGAAGGCCGATCTTGAGGCAGACGGAAAAGGAGATCACCTTGTCGCCTCGATTTACATCGAGGCAAACCGCCGGCTCCAGGCAGACGAGAACCTGACCGCTGAAATCGATACCCTCATGCAGAAGGTGGAGGCGGGAGAACCGGAGACGATCCGCCAGTTCAAGGTACCGGTGAAACGGTGCCTGGATGGGTTCAAGGCAACGCTTTCCGATCTGCACGTGACCCATGACCGGTTCATCTACGAGAGTGATTTTGTCAGAAACGGGGATACCGCCAAGATACTCTCAAGAATAGGTCATCTGCCAGAGGCAGAGAATGATGATATTCTCTCGCTTGATCTCTCTGCCTTCGGGTTTGAGAAGAAGTACATTCTCCGCCGGTCAGACGGTACAAGTGTCTACGCGGCACGGGATATCGCGTACCATATCTGGAAAGGGCACAATTTCGACCGGATCATCGATGTTCTTGGAGCCGATCACAAGCTGATTGGCTGCCAGCTCCAGGCCACCCTCGAACTCCTCGGGGAACAACCTCCCGAGATCGTCTTCTTCGAGTTTGTATCCCTCCCAGAAGGTTCGATGAGCACCCGCCGGGGAACCTTCATCTCTGCCGATGAACTGATCGGCGAGGCTGAACAGCGTGCCCTCGGAGAAGTCACTTCCCGGCGTCCTGAACTTGACGAGACAACCAGGAAGACGATAGCCCGCTCGGTTGCCATCGCCGCCATCCGGTATGACATCGTTAAGACGATTCCCGAGAAGGCGACGGTCTTTGACTGGAAGGAAGCACTCGACTTTGAGAAGCAGAGCGGCCCGTACATTCAGTATGCCCATGCCCGGGCCTGCAGCATCCTTGATAAGGCAGGTCCGTTCACCCCGTCGTTTGATGTCGAGGGCGAAAACGAGATCATCCTGGCCAAGAAGATCGCCCGTTTCCCGGGGGTCATAAAACAGGTCGTAGATGAACTCAAACCCCATCTCCTTGCCATATACGCCCGTGAACTTGCCGATATCTTCAACTCGTTCTACCATGCCGAGCCGGTGCTTAAGGCTCCTGAACCGGTGAGGAACCGGCGGCTGACGCTGGTTGATGCGACCCGGAACACGCTTAAGGAAGCCCTGGAAACCCTCGGGATAGATGCCCTCCGAGCCATGTAAGGCCCTTCGGGGGATGGGATACCAGTTTTTCCACCCCGACTCTTCAGCGGCCTTAAAACCCTGCCTCTGGTGCAAGCGGACCCTCACGGGGGGCGAGATGTGCTACAAGCATCAGTTCTACGGGATTGAAAGCCACCGGTGTGTCCAGATGACACCGACACTCAGGTGCAACCAGCAATGCCTCTTCTGTTGGCGTTCATTCGAACATGCCTATCACGGGGAGCGCGATCTGACCCCCGATGAGATCATTTCACGGATACCCTTCCTCCAGAAAAAAGCACTCTCCGGGTACAAGGTCTCCTACCGGGTTCCCCGGGAACGCTTTGAGGAGGCAATCGCTCCGAACCAGGTGGCGATCTCCCTGTCAGGAGAGCCGACCCTCTATGCTGATCTCCCCCGTCTCATTGATCTCCTTAATCAGAGCGGCAGCACTACCTTTCTGGTATCCAACGGTACCATGCCTGAACAGCTCAGGGCCTGTGCACCCTACCAGAAGTACGTATCCCTTGTCGGCACCGACCGGGAGACCTATCTCAAGGTTGCCCGTCCACAGGAGGACTACTGGGACCAGGTCAGGGAGAGCCTGATCAGGCAGGGAACCGAGCATGAGCAGGGGAGACGAACCGCGATCCGAATCACCCTCGTGAAAGGGATTAATGACCATGACCCGGGAGGATTCGCCCGGCTCATCCAGGAGAGCGGATCTACCTTTGTCGAGGTAAAAGCATACATGCATGTCGGGTACAGCCAGCGGCGCCTTACCATCGGACACATGCCGCTTCATGATGAGATCGTCAGGTTTGTAGAGGAGATGCTTCCCGGTCTCGATTACCATGTACTCGGGGAGAACAGCAGTTCACGGGTCGTCTGTCTTGAGAGGAACGTATGAAATTTGATGCAGAAGAGTTCAAAAAGCGTGCAAAAGAGGATTTCGAGGCCGCATGGCATGCAGGACCGTCGATCCTGACGCCTCCGGCTGCCGGACGAACCTACCCGCGGCTGGAATACAAGACGGCAATTCCCCACCCGATCTTCTCCACTATCCAGAAACTGCGTGAAGCCTATCTTTCAATGGGTTTTGACGAGATGGAGAACCAGATCATCGTGGATGAGATAGAGGTGCGCAGGCAGTTCGGTCCTGAAGCGATGGCGGTCCTTGACCGGGTCTTCTACCTCGGCGGCCTTCCGCGGCCGAATGTGGGGATCGGAAAGGAGCAGATCAACCGGATCAACCGGATTATCACGCGCGAACTCACCCCGGACGAGGAGGAAGCGCTCAGGAAAACCCTCCATGCCTACAAGAAATCCGAGATCGACGGGGATGATCTCACCCAGGAACTATCCCGGGTTCTCTCCGCAGACGACGCCCGGATAGCCCATATCCTCGATGAGGTATTTCCTGAATTCAGGGAACTGAAACCGGAATCATCCCGCCAGACCCTCCGTTCACACATGACCTCCGGCTGGTTCCAGAGTCTTGGGGCCATATGGGAGAAAGTGCCCCAGCCAATCAGATTGTTCTCGATCGACCGGTGTTTCCGCCGGGAGCAGGCCGAGGACTCCCATCACCTCATGAGCCATCACTCGGCATCCTGCGTGGTTGCCGCCGAGGACGTCTCAGTCGAGGACGGAAAGGCAGTTGCCCGGGCACTCCTGTCAGCCTTTGGTTATACCGACTTCGAGTTCAGGCCTGACGAAAAACGCTCGAAGTATTACATGCCTGACACCCAGACCGAGGTCTATGCATCACACCCGGTCCATGGATGGGTAGAGGTTGCCACCTTTGGTATTTATTCCCCGGCTGCACTCGCCGAGTACGGGATAGGGATACCGGTCATGAACCTTGGGCTCGGGGTCGAACGGCTCGCGATGATCATGACGAAATCCGAGGATATCAGGCAGCTCTGTTATCCACAGTTCTTCCCGCCGGTCTATTCAGATCTCGATATTGCCAGGGCTGTTACCCTGCATGAAGAACCGGCAACACCTGAAGGAAGGGATATCGCCCGGGGTCTTGCGGCAGCAGCGGTGCTTCATGGAGCAGAGATAGGTCCGTGTTCCTTCCCCGCCTGGGAAGGAATCCTCTCAGGGAGAAGGGTGAAAGTATACGTCGAGGAGCCAGAAGAGAATGCCCGCCTGCTTGGTCCGGCTGCATTGAACGAAGTTTTTGTGAAAGACGGGGCAGTTCTCGGGGTTCCGGATACTGAAAAATTCGCCGAGGTACGGCAGAAGGGAATCCCCGCCCGGATCTCCTATCTCGATGCAGTGGTCGCCCTTGCTGCTTCAGATATTGAGCGAAAAGCAGCATGCGGACTGGGAACCCAGGTACAGGTGAAAATGGCACGCCTTCCGGCAGATATCAATCTGAAGATCGCACCCTACGCAATGCGGTACCTTACTGATCATAACCTCAAGGTGGATGTGCGTGGTCCGGTCTTCCTCACGTTCAGGTCTGAGATTCTCCCCGAAGAGACAGGGGAGAGTCAGTAAAATTTATCCTGCAAATAACATAGTATTGAGAATTATAGAATTCGGAGGATATCTGACCCCTGTTTCTCGTTTTCGATAATCTCTTCATTTTCTTCGCTAACTTCCGGAATGATTATCACCATCCGTTACAATAATCAATCATTCATGAATCGCCGGTCCCCTGATCTTATAGCCGGGGGGCCGTCACCATGGGGATGGAATGATGGATGGGAATCATATAATCAGGCCGGCAGTACTGCTGGTCGTGCTCCTCTGTTCACTCATGATCACGGCATCCGCGGTGCCGCCGCTTCCAGCCGAATTTTACGGCAGTGTATCGGTGGATGGAACACCGGCAGTATCCGGAACCGGGATCATAGCGAAGATCAATGATCAGATCAGAGGGAAACTCGCGATCACTTCCGGCGGCTCGTATGGAGGGACCGGCATCTTTGATGATAAACTGGTCGTGGCAGCAACCGAGGAGGATGTCAAGGCTGGAAATGCCGAGGTCAGCTTTTATATCGGGGACAAGAAAGCCGATCAGTCGGTAGCCTTTGAACCGGGAAAGATCCAGAACCTGGACCTGACTTCGGGTGGAGGCCCTCTGCCGGTTCTTTCAGCCAGTTTCACCGCATCTCCCGTTTCAGGTACAGCACCCCTTGAGGTCACGTTCACTGACACGTCAACCGGAACCCCGGTCACCTGGTACTGGGACTTCGGAGACGGGCTGACATCAGGCGAGCAGTCTCCAAAGCATACATACACCACGAACGGTCTCTACAGCGTCACGCTGACGGTGAGTGATGCAACCGGTGCATCAAGCACGAAGAAGATGGAGAACGGAATATCGGTGGGCGGCAGTTCAGGAATCATTGCTGACTTTACTGCAACCCCGACGAGCGGATCAGCTCCCCTGACGGTTCAGTTTACTGACACCTCTACCGGAAGCCCGACCATGTGGGCATGGGACTTCGGGGACGGCGGGGTAACACCAATGGATGCATCCTGCTCTGGTGCTGACTGTATCAATATTGCAAACCCGAAACACACCTACCAGAATCCGGGGACCTACACGGTAAAACTGACCGCAAGCAGTCAGACCGGCGGATCAAACACGAAGGTCAGAGAAGGATACATTACCGTAAGCAGCACGGGCGGCATCATTGCAGACTTTGAAGGGGTACCAACAAGCGGAACCGCACCACTGACGGTCCAGTTCACCGATAAATCCACCGGAAGCCCGACCATGTGGGCATGGGAATTTGGTGACGGTACCAGTGAAGGGATGCTTGCAAACCCGACCCATACATACCAGAGTCCCGGAACCTACACGGTTAAACTGACCGCAAGCAGTCAGACCGGCGGGTCAGGCACGAAGGTCAAAGAGAATTATATCGTAGTCTCCGGGTCAGGCCAGGGTCCGAAAGCTGCCTTTACGGTTGACAAGAAGGCCGGGCCGAAACCCCTGACGGTTCAGTTTACCGACACCTCAACCGGAAATCCGACCATGTGGGCATGGGACTTCGGGGACGGCACCAGTGAAGGAATGCATGCAAACCCGACCCATACTTACGAACAGGCAGGTGTCTACACAGTAAGCCTGACCGCCTCAAACACACTCGGTTCTGACAAGAAGACAGAGAAGGATTTCATTTCCGTCACCGGTGATATCCCCCCACCGGTTGCAATGTTCGAGGGGTCACCTCTCTCCGGAGCCGCTCCGCTGACGGTCAGCTTCAAGGATCTCTCCATCGGTCCGCCAACCGGGTACGCATGGGACTTTGGTGACGGCACGAGCAGTACTGAAGCAGATCCGACGCACACATACAGCCAGCCGGGCACCTACACCATCACCCTGAAGGTGACGAACAGCGGTGGCTCGCACGTCATGAAGAGGGAGAACTATGTCGCGGTCTCGTCCGGTTCCGGGATTGTTGCCGACTTTGAAGGAACCCCAACCAGTGGCTATGCCCCGCTGACCGTCCAGTTTACCGACAAATCCACCGGGAATCCGACCATGTGGGCATGGGACTTCGGAGATGGCAGTGTTACACCGATGGATGCAACCTGCTCCGGTGCCGAATGCATGAATATTGCCAATCCGAAGCACACCTACCAGAACCCGGGCACCTACACGGTAAAACTGACCGCAAGCAGCCAGACCGGCGGGTCAAGTACAAAGGTCAGAGAGGGATATGTTACCGTGAGCAACTCAGGCGGTATCATTGCAGACTTCTCGGCAGCACCGACAAGCGGTAATGCCCCGCTGACCGTCCAGTTCACAGATATGTCCACCGGGAACCCGACCATGTGGGCATGGGACTTCGGGGACAGCAGTGTTACACCGATGGATGCAACCTGCTCCGGTGCCGAATGCATGAACATTGCCAATCCGAAGCACACCTACCAGAACCCGGGCACCTACACCGTGAAACTGACTGCAAGCAGCCAGACCGGCGGGTCAAGCACGAAGGTCAGAGAGGGATACATTACCGTGACCAGTTCGGGCGGTATCATTGCAGACTTCTCAGCAACACCAACACGTGGCAGTGCCCCCCTGTCAGTCCAGTTCAAGGATCAGTCATCCGGCAGCCCGACCATGTGGGCATGGGAATTTGGAGACGGCGGTTCTGATCTTGTAGCAAACCCGGTCCACCTATACCGCAGTCCGGGATCCTACACCGTGAAACTGACCGCCAGCAATATGGCATCGTCGAGCACTGTGGTCAAGGATCGCTTAATCCAGGTGGATCAGCCAGGTCCGTATGTTCCCGGTCAGATCAAGATCACCTATGCTCCTGACCGGTCGCAGGTCTACCTGAACGGTCAGCTCCAGGGAGAGACCAAATTCCTCCAGTCCTACCGGATTCAGAGTCTTCAGCCGGGTATCTACCAACTGAAGATCTCCAAACCCGGATTTACCGACTATGTCAGGGATATTCCCGTTGCTGCCGGTAAGGTAACCGAGATCGTTGCAGACATGCGGATAGCACCCACCCAGAACGGGATACTGAGTGTATACTCCTACCCGACGGGAGCACAGGTATACGTAGATGGCAGTGCGAAAGGAACCGCACCGCTCTGGCTTGCAGATGTTCCACCCGGGGTCCATTCCATTAAGGTAAGCGCACCGGATTATCTCGACTGGACCGAACAGGTCACCGTGAACGGTGGCGGAAGTGTTACCTATGTCACGGCAGCCCTCTATCCGTCCTGGTGGGCACCGCTCTACGGTTACCTGATGATTTCATCTCTCCCGGAGAACGGAGTGGCATATCTTGACGGAATCCAGCAGGGTGCCACCCCGCTGACCCTCTCCCAGGTCAGCCCCGGTGTTCATTCGGTCAGGATTGAGGTTCAGGGGTATGCCCCGTGGGAACAGCAGGTAACGGTGATGGAAGGAAGAACTGCGTATGTCATTGCCCAGATGAATCAGGGACAGGCAGCTACTCCGATCACGCAGATGTCAGTCACCTCGGCAGAAGC
>CAZWTX010000036.1:0-23280 GCA_964637135.1 uncultured Methanospirillum sp.
ATCTGATGCACCCTTCAAGATCAAGGTAAAAACCGCCGACGGTGGTGTCCTTGAGAGCCTGATGGGCAACAACGGCAAGGAGTGGGCCCTGACCAATCTGAAGGTCAACGAGCAGCTCTGGTACTGGGTCGGTGTCGGAAGCGACAACACCAAGCCGGCTAACAACGACGGATGGAACACTGCTGCTGAGGACAAGTACGGAAACCGTGTCTACAAGGCCGGCGTCTACACTGTCTGGGCAGAGTGTAATGCAAACAGCATGAAGGATCAGTACGTCGCTCCAGACGGATCTGACTACACCGGGAAGACCATCTCTGCGGTCAAGAGTGTCACGATCGCCACCGACCAGGTGAAGATCGAAGCCAACAAGGACTCTGTCGTCCGTGGCAACCCCTTCTCCGTCACCGTCACTGGTGTCCCGAATGCTGACTACTACATCTGGATGAAAGGCACCAGTTCCATGTCTGGCCAGCCTGACGACCAGCCACCCATGATCCTGTCTGTTCAGGACAAGGTGAGCCAGGACGATCCAGCCGGTCCGTACGAGATCGGTAAGTACCAGTTTGAGGGTGGCGCAGGGAAGAGCATCAAGCAAGATGTCCCCGATGACCCTGATTACCATGGAACCAAGTTCTACGCAATGCTTACGCTGAGTTCCAGTGGTACCAGAACTGTTGAGTGGAAGACCTCCAAAGACACCAAGGACAAGAAGTACACCGTTCGTGTCGAGCGCAAGTCCGGCAACCAGTACAAGTCCGATGAGGTCGATATCAAGGTAGAGAAGGGCGATGTAACAGTCGTTGCTTCCGGCGACCAGTCATACTACCTTGGTGAGGAAGTCAAGCTCTCCGGTACCAACTCCGAGACCGACCTTTCCTATCTGTATATCACCGGTCCGAACCTGCCAACCAACGGCGCCATGCTGAAGGCCCCGCGTACTGCAGTCATCAACGACCAGCCGGCATCCTTTGACCAGGCTGACGTCCAGGATGACGATACCTGGGAGTTCAAGTGGCAGACCGCCAACCTCGAAATCGATGCAGGAACCTACACCGTGTACGCAGCAAGTGCACCACGTGACAAGGATCACCTGAACGATGCAGAGTATGACACCGTCTCACTCGTCATCAAGAAGCCGTTCATCCAGGCAACCGCTTCAGGCAGTGTAGTCGCCAAGGGTGACAAGCTGTATGTCCGCGGAACTGCAGAAGGCGACCCGTCCATGGGTATTGCAATCTGGATCCTTGGAAAGAACAAGGCTATCTACGCAACCGAATCCGTGAACGATGACATGTCATTCGAGCACGAGATCAAGGGAGCAGAGACTGACACGCTCTATGCAGGTCAGTACTTCGTTGTTGTCCAGCACCCGATGTACAACAACGAGTTCGATGTCTACCCAGACAACGCTGCATCCCCGCAGTTCATTCTCGGTGCATACCCAACCCGTGGTTCCGAAGTCTTCAAGCTCGGCGGCCAGGGTGCACTCCAGGGCACTGACGCTGCACAGGCACTGACTGCCGCAATGGAATCCGCAATGGTCGACGATATCTACACCAAGCTCCAGTTCCTCGTTGAGGAGCCGAAGATCACCATCAACCCGATCGGTGAGCAGAGCGTTGGTTCCAAGTTCGAGATCAGCGGTACCACCAACCTGGCTTACGACGACAACGACCTGCTTGTCGAGGTAACCTCCTCTTCATTCAAGCCGACCGACAAGAGCCAGAGCGGTGAGTTCAGTGGTGCAACCGGCACTGTCAAGGTCCAGCAGGGCACTGACGGGCTGAACAAGTGGAGCTTCACTGTTGACGCATCCACCTTCAAGCCGGATGAGTACATCGTCCGTGTCTCCGGTGTCACCACCGATGCAGTCGAAACTGCCCTCTTCAACGTTGTTGAGGCTGGTGCCGTAGTCGCAACCCCGACCGAAGCACCAACCGAGGCTCCAACTGAAGCACCGGTAGTTGAGGAAACTGTTGCAGCAGAAGAGACCAACGTCACTGCTGAAGCAGTTGCTGCAGAAGAACCTGTAGAACCTGTTGCAGAAGCAACCCAGGCATAAGCCTGGACACCTTTTTTTATTCTCCCGAACCTCTGATGAGATCTGATCTTTACCACCAGAGTTCTGGCTGTTATTTCCTTGCCTAACAGAAGATTACCGACTGCAGATGATGAATCATCAGGTACATCAGGGGATTGTACCGATGCAGTGAATCCGTGAACCATAACCGGAAGGTATGATGCTTTCTGGCCGAAGATGGCCATGCCGGATGTATTTAAAAACAAATACCGGACTGAAATAACCCGGAATAGTACGATCAGAATGGAATCGAATCCTGAAATGAACTCAGGTTCGGACGATTTTCCATATAGAATGAAAGGAGCTGGAAAAAAGAAGATCTGATTGATATCAGTTCTTTTTTCTCTGAACAGACGATAATTTCTTGTTCTGAGGGGATTCGGTTGCTGCATGAGACTGTGTATCGACAGTCTTTTCTGCTTTCTTTTTGCTCATACAAACACCTGAAGAGTTAAAACTTTTCAGAGATCGTGTTTCTTTCTCTGAAGGTGTATCTCCTTTCCGGCTGGAAGGGTGAAGAGAGAGATTGGAAGCCTTTCCCATTGATATGCCGGGGCTTCCCGGGCATACCGGCGCATCGGACCACCAGGAATGATACAATCACCGGGAATTATCATTCCAGATAATCTAGTAAACAGCATCTGTGGCTTTTCGTGATGGAAGAGGACGGGGTGAAGCCCAGCCAGCACCGTTCCACCAGCAACCTTATGATATGGCCTGATGAACTCACCACCATACGGGGAGCGAATGACCAGGAGTCACGTGGATACATGGGAGATCTATGTTCGGAAAAATACTATTCCCAACTGATTTTTCTGATCATGCCAGAAGAACACTGGATTGCCTGATCGGACTGCCAGGGATCAGGGAGGTGTTACTTCTTCATGTGATTGACAGCCGGGATGTTCCCACCCCGGCAGTGAGGGAATCGCATATTGAAGAGGCACACCAGCTTCTTGCAGCAACCCGTACCCTCCTTGAGCGGTTTGGGATCCGTGCCTCAGCGGCATTGAGGATTACAACCGGAACAGGGGTTGCCCAGACAATCGAATCGGTTGCCGAAGAAGAGGGATTCCCAACGATCGTGATGAATGCCCGTGGAAAGGGATTCCTTCCCGGAATCCCGCTCGGATCGGTATCAGAAGGAGTTCTTCACTGTACAAAACGCGATCTCCTCATCATGAGATACCGGATGATCGAAGAGATGACCGGGATACGGTATGAAAAATTCTGTCCGATGATCCTCTCAAAAATACTCGTGGCAACCGATCTCTCCCCCGAATCCTCCAATGCCATCATGCGCCTCGTGAAAACAGAGGGGGTTGGCGAGATTATCCTTGTTCATGTGATCTCCCGGGGTGAGACCGAAGCAGAGATCATTGCATCAGAAGAGGCAGCACGAACCACCATCAGGGAACACTGTAACCAGATTCACCAGGAAGGTCTCCAGTCCAGGGGCATTGTTCTGACCGGGGATCCGGCATCGGTGATCATTGACCTGACAGAAGAACAGGATGTCTCAATGGTGTGTACGGTCCCCCATGGAAAGGGATTCATGCAGCGTCTACTCTACGGGAGTTTCTCCGGTGATCTTGCCCGTCATGTCAACCGGCCGCTGCTCATCATACACAACCCGGAGTAATTACGACTCATATATCCGTTTGATCCGGCATCCCACCGGATTTTCGCCGCGAAAGCAGTTGTTTACTCCTCTTCCGCCTGAATAAATCTTCACGTTCCCGTTCTTCGAGATGCATCTCGATGTACCGGCCGGTTTTCTGTAACCGGGGAATGATGATATGTTCAAGGGCATTCACTCTTCTCCGTGTCGAGGCAATCTCCTGAGTGAGAAGACGAAGGATCCCCTGTGCTTCTGCAACCCTGACAAGAAGGGAGAGCATTACCCTGAACCTGACAGTTGCATCATCGATCTGACCCGATACCCCGGAATAACTGTACCCGGGGAGATCTCCCCGGCCAAGATCCAGCGATGAGACAGATGGGACATGAATACCCATGACCTGGCGGGTTTCCATCATGATATCAGGAATTTCAGGAGCAGTCCAGCTGATCTCCTCGATGAGACGGTATCCGCTTCCGCGTATTGCATGAAAAAGGGAGAAGTATGCCGATGCAGCGGTCTCCCGGATATCAGCAGAAAGTATCTCCAGGTTTTTTTCCACCCTCATCTGCTCGAGTAGCATTGCATCAAGCTTCTCTTCCAGGAGATCATGCCCTTTCCGTGCAAGCATCTCCCGTTTCTTTACCCTGAGCAGTTCCACCCGGGTCGGCCTGATGCCGCCGGACCCTTCTCCCGCCATTACTGCTCCTGATGTGGCCGGTAATACTCTGCCAGGAAGGCAGGATCTATCCGTTTCAGTTCTTCGGGTGGAAGAAGGCCAAGCAGATCCCAGGCACGGGTAAGGGTGTCTTCAAAGGATCTGTCTTCATCCTGTCTCTGACGGATAAACAGGTCTTCATATTGGTTGCAGAACAAAAGATACTGTCGATCCACCAGCGACAGGCTCTCTTCTCCCATGACCGCAACAAGGCTCTTAAGCCGGGATCCCCGTGCATATGCCGTATAGAGCTGATTCTTGACATCTGCATGATCGGCACGGGTCCGCCCTTCACCGATCCCTCCCTGCATGAGCCGTGAGAGGCAGGGCAGCACATCTACCGGGGGATATATCCCCTTTCGATGGAGGTCACGTGAGAGAACGATCTGTCCTTCCGTAATGTACCCGGTGAGATCAGGGATTGGATGAGTGATATCATCATCCGGCATGGTCAGAATTGGGATCTGGGTGATGGAACCGGGTTTCCCTGCGATCCGTCCGGCCCGCTCGTACAGGTTAGCAAGATCGGTATAGATATAACCGGGATATCCCCGTCTTCCGGGAACTTCCTCTCGTGCTGCCGCAATCTCGCGGAGAGATTCGCAGTAATTAGTCATGTCAGTGAGAATAACAAGGACATGCATCCCTTTTTCAAACGCAAGATATTCGGCGGTAGTCAGGGCGAGCCGGGGGGTGATAATACGCTCGATTGCCGGATCCTCAGCAAGATTCAGGAAAAGAACCGCCCGTTCAAGGGCACCGGTCTCCTGGAAATCACGGATGTAGTACGATGACTCCTCATACGTGATCCCCATGGCAACGAAGATGACTGCGAATGCTTCATCCTGGCCGGTTACCCGGGCCTGCCGGGCAATCTGTGCAGCAAGCTGGTTGTGCGGAAGGCCGGCACCGCTGAATATCGGCAGTTTCTGGCCCCGTACAAGGGTGTTCATGCCGTCGATCGCAGAAATCCCGGTCTGGATAGAATCGCGGGGATGCTGTCGTGCCGATGGATTAATCGGTGATCCATTGATATCCCTGATCTCATCAGGAATAACCTCCCCTCCTCCATCAAGCGGTTCCCCGAGTCCGTTAAATATCCGGCCAAGCATCTCCCCTGAAAGACGAATCGACATCGTCTCCCCGGTAAACCTTACACTGGTGATATCTGTGTCAAGATCGCTGGTTCCGCCGAAGACCTGGACAACGGCACGACTGCTCCATGACTCAAGTACCTGGCCGAGCCGGGTCTCGCCGGAAGGAAGGGTCACCCTGGCAACCTCCCCGTAGGCAATTCCTTCCACTCCGTCAACTACGATGATTGGTCCGGCCACCCGGGTAACCGATGAATAGATTCGCGATGAACCGGTCATGATCCTCCTCCTGTAGATGTCCAGTCACGTGTCGCCTCTTCAAACGCCCAGAACATCGCCTCTTCATCGGCAGGAGCAGCAGCACCCAGCCGGTAAAAGGTGCTGATCATCGGTAGACCGCGTATCTTTGCAACGGTCATCCCTTTTTCCACTGCTTCTTCAGCTGCACGGAAAAACCTGAAGAGGAGTGTGAGCATCCGGTACTGCTTCCCGGGGGAGGTATACGTGTCTACCGGGTGAAAGGCAAACTGGCGAAGGTACCCTTCGCGAATCATTTCTGCTTCGAGGAGAACCATTCGATCCGATTCAGGAAGGGTTTCCGGACCCACGATGCGAATGATCTCCTCAAGTTCACTCTCTTTCTGAAGGATGTCGAGCATTTTTCCTTTCAGTTCTTTCATATCAGGGCCGATATGTTCCTCCCACCATGTTCCGGCGGCTTCATTATACAGCGAATAGGACATCAGCCAGTTGATCGCCGGAAAATGCCGTTCATAGGCAAGATCTGCGTCCAGTGCCCAGAACACCTTGACAATCCGGAGGGTGTTCTGGGTAACCGGTTCAGAAAAATCCCCTCCCGGGGGAGAGACCGCTCCGATGATCGAGATGGAACCATGCCGATCACTGTCACCAATCAGCCGTGCCCTTCCGGCCCGTTCATAGAAATTCGCCAGCCGCGAGCCAAGGTATGCAGGATAGCCTTCTTCTCCGGGCATCTCCTCGAGACGGCCGGATATCTCCCTCATTGCCTCAGCCCACCGCGAGGTTGAATCAGCCATCAGTGCCACGTCATATCCCATGTCCCGGTAATATTCAGCAATGGTTATTCCGGTATAGATGGATGCTTCACGAGCGGCAACCGGCATATTGCTCGTGTTGGCAATGAGGATCATCCGGTTGATAAGCGGTTGTCCGGTCCTCGGATCCATAATAGCAGGGTACTGGCTGAGTACATCGGCCATCTCATTACCCCGCTCTCCACATCCGATATACACGATGATATCTGCATCTACCCATTTTGCAAGCTGCTGCTGGACAACGGTCTTCCCAGAGCCGAAGGGGCCCGGTATCGCAGCAGTTCCCCCCTTACAGAGGGGAAACAGGGTGTCGATAACACGCTGTCCGGTAACAAGAAGCGAGACCGGGTCCTCCCGTTCATGGATCGGCCGGGCCTGCCTGACCGGCCACCGCTGCATCATGGTAAGCCCGGTGGTTTTTTCACCACTCCTGATTACCGCGATCTCATCCGTTACCGTGTATTCACCAGGGGAGACAATGGAACTGAGTTCCCCGTGAACTCCGGGGGGAACCATGATCCGGTGCCGGAAGAAGGGTCCCTCGGTGATCTCACCGATCGTATCGCCTGCACTCATCACGGTTCCCGGTGTTGCAATGGGAGTAAAGGCCCAGGTCTTTTCCCGGTTCAGCGAAGGGAGATCGATTCCACGGGGAATGGCATCTCCTTCCTGGTTCCTGATGACCTCAAGAGGACGCTGGATTCCATCATAGATCATCCCGAGAAGGCCGGGCCCGAGCTCCACGAAGAGCGGCAGACCGGTTGTCTCCACCGGCTGACCTGGATAGATGCCGGTCGTCTCCTCATACACCTGTATTGTTGCAATGTCCCCGTTGAGGGCAATTATCTCGCCGATCAGGCGCTCTTCACCGACCCGTACTGACTCGTACATCCGGCTTCCCTTCATTCCGGATGCTTCCACTACCGGGCCGACAATGCGGATGATGATTCCTTCACGTGTCATATCCTCACCTTACATTCCTGTCCGCTCTCAAGATCCGGCCTTGATCCGCCTGCACCAGGAGATGGACCTCCCATCCAGCCGGGCACTATCACTACGATCGGGTATGGTTGTTTTCTCATGCTCACCATCCTCATCTCACCCGGGATTTCTCGGGCAATATTCTCTTCAATGAGAATAATCCCGATGGAATCGTCAATTATTAAAGACCTAAGAACATCGGCAGCCTCTTCCCGGGAGGAGACCACCCTCTCTTCATTTACTCCTGCAAGACTGAAACCTAGAGTCAGTTCCCTGCCGGCGATTACTGCTACCTTCATCCTCACTCTCCCATAACAACCAGATCAGGTCTGATTACGGTCCTGTCCAGTCCCAGGGCAAGACCGGTGAGAATCACCCTGATATTGTTCAATTCCATCCCTTTTCCGATACAGTATTCAATCAGCGGTCCGCCGGTATGGTAATACACCACCGATATCCGGTTCAGTTCATGGAGCATGTACCGGTCAGTGGCGATATCCAGACGGTGAAATGCATCAGGGCCGGGGTACCGTTCCATAAAGGGGACGAGAATCCCGTCATACCTGGTCCCTGATACCTGCGCAACCAGATCCGGAACACTCAAAATCTCGTTTAACTGGAGAAGACGCCACATCGGGAATTCATGACCTCCTTCAAGAAGCCATGACACAGATATGCCGGGATCACATCCGGTATGCTTTGCCCGGATAAGAGTGGTCATATTCTGAATATCAACGGCAATACTGACGATTTCACGATACGGCACTGCAAGCGGTGATGCAACCTGCATGACTGCACCATTCAGCCGGGTGTACCCGGCATGATCAAGGGCCAGTTCAAGGGGAAGAGTAGTATTCTGATCATGGTATGCCGGGAGTTCACCGGCCAGGGCTGATGACCAGGCCGTCCCCTGGAGGAGAGAGACCAGTTCATCGATACTGCTGCATTCAGCAAAACGCCTGACCATATCAGGAGTAATCCATCCCACGGCCCTGATATCGGCCCTCATCCGTCCGGAGGAAATCCTTCCGTGTATCATCCTGAGCGCCCGCTTGATCTCCCGAATCTCAAGAAGGGAGAGATAGGCGGCAAAGAAAACGACGACATCGGCAGGGGCAGTCCGGGCGAGGATCTCAGCTTCTCGAAGGAATATCCCCTCACAGTCATGTTCAATCTGTGAACTGGATCCCTCACCGGAGAGATCAACGGGGTACCCGGCTGACTGGACTCTCGAAAGGGCGTCACGGTACACCGGTGATTCAAGGAGATCGGATACCGGGGATGACTGCAGGTAGGGTACTCCAATTGCTTTCACCCTCGCCACCGGGTATGCATACATCGCAACAGACATGAGGATAGTAAAATATGCGGTCATACTCAACAGGGCAAGAAAGAAAAAGACCATGCCTATAACAATCACGCCGATGATGATCCCGGAGAGTGAAGGATCAAGACCTGCAGCCATTCCCATAAGGGAGGAGAGATCATCCCCTGCCACCGTCATCCTCCCTGAACAGGATCCCGGCAATCAGGATCGTCAAATCCTTTTGAAAACGTTCAATCCGGGCTTCAAATGTATTGTCTACATGGAGGACACCGGCCACGTTCCTGACAATAACACCACCTGCAGTGGTCACCGGCTTATCAGAGAGCGTAATTGTTTTTCCTGGATCCATCTTCCCGATACGTTCCCTGATGAGGTCATGATCCCTCGGATCCCCCTCAACAACGAGATCGCCGTCTCCGATCTCCCTGCCTGCCTCCTCGATAAGCCGGCAGAGGATATCAGGGTATGACGGGTCATGGCGTAGCCCTGAGAGTACCTCTTTCGTGCGGGCAAGGGTTTCGGATATCAGGTCTTCCCTGACCTCCCTGATGAGCGAACGAGCCTCAATCCGTGATCGTGATAGTTCCCTGGCTTCTTCAGACCGGAGCGAACGTTCAGCATCCCGGATTATCTGCTGGTATGCTGCCTGACCTGCCTCTTCTGCCTCCATCCGTATCGTCCAGAGGGTAAGATCAAGATCCTCGGCTATCCTGGAGAGTTCACGCCCGTTCTCTTCACTGATCCGACTGAGAATTTTTTCGAGCGTCATGTATCACCTGGTTACATACTGAAAAGACCGAGACCAAACATGATCAGAATCGCAACGAGAAGACCAAATATTGCAAAAGTCTCAGACATCGCTGCAAAGACAAGGCTTCTGCCAGTGGCGTCAGGGTTCCTGGCAGATGCCGCAATACCTCCTGCACAGGTAATTCCCTGCCCAATAGCTGAAAACCCGGAGAGACCGGTTGCAAGTCCGGCACCGATCAGCCCAATCGCTACCGGGAGTGTGACTGAAAAATCTCCGGAAAGAATCCCGGTTAGGGCCAGCATCAGAATGGCAATCAGAAGTCCGTATATCGCCTGAGTTTCACACACCGCCGAAAAAATAACCCCTTTCCCAAAAAGGTCCGGATTTTCAGCCGTGTTAGATACTCCTGAAGCTGCTGCGATTCCCTGCCCGATGGCAGAAAGACCGGCGAGACCGACTGAAAGACCGGCAGCTACTGCCACCAGACCGGATGCAACCGGAACATCATGGACGCCCCCTCCGAGAAAACCACCAGCCTGGAGGATGAGAATTGCCACGAGCAATCCGTAAATCGCCTGAGTCTGTGGAATTGCCGTGAATACCAGGGCCATTCCAAACTTTTCCTGCCGCTCACTACAGACTCCAGCCGCAGCAGCTCCTGTAATACCCACACCGATACCTGATCCGATAGCAGATGCCCCGACTGCGAGACCTGCACCGATTGCCATGATAACTGCACCCGTACTGAGTTCCATCATCTTTCATCACCTACATACGTCACGATCCGATCTGCACAGAACGGAATGAATGCCCGTCCGCCCCCGCTGTAAAACCGCCCGAAAAATTCGATATAATGAAGTCGTATTGCATGAATTACGCTCCCGAGAGTCTGGATTGCCAGGTTGAATGTTTGTCCGCCGATGAAAACGAGTACCGCCGGAATGAGCATCCACGGGTGAATTGACGCCACCATCCCGGCAAGGATATTTATGGTCATCGCGATACCCCCCGTTGCAAGCGCAAGTGCCAGTATGCGGACATAGGAGAGCCAGTCTCCAAGAAAACCCGTCAGGCTGAAGAAACCCATCGGCCCCTTGTTCCAGAAGATGATCCCAATCCCGATGAGCAGTCCGATGCCGGCTAGAGCCCGGACCACTCCGGGAAAGACTGCCCAGTTGAAAAAACCGGCTATAAGAACTGCTGCTGCAAGCTGGATGAGAAACCAGACCGCTTCCTCCTGCAATGCCTGGCGAACCTCTCTCTTTCGGATATGCTGGTAGAACGCGATACAGATGCCCAGGTTGATGTGAAGGGTTCCGATCACGAGAGAGAGGAGAAAGAATGCTATAGGGGTCTCAAGGGGTTCAATAAGAACAAATGGTGGACTGAATCCAAACACCCGTGGCAGGAGATCCCCAAACCATCCTCCCTGCAGCGTGCCGCAGATGACATCCACGATGCCGCAGCCGGCAAGGACATAACTCATATCCCGTACCTCCCGGCTCCTCGAACCTGCACCCCGGTAGAGCAGAATCGCGATGATGGTGATGATGATGCCATACGCTGCATCCCCGAGCATCAGCCCGAAGAAGAGGAGAAAAGCAGGTGCCAAAAACGGGGTCGGATCCACTTCTGTATACCGGGGACGGGAGAACATGGTGGTAAGAAATTCAAAGGGACGTAACCAGGGGGGATTGTCATATTCAACCGGAACGCTCTCATCCTGACAGGGAGGTTGCGAGAGAACTGATACCACTCCGGCCGTGAGATCAGTACATGTCTTTTCCAGGTGAGGGATATCACGTTCCCTGCACCAGCCTGAAATCACCACAGTACTTCGTGTTATCCCGAGTCTGCGACCAATCTCATGACGTTTCCGGAGATTGCCGAGCTCTTCTGAAACGGCTCTGAAGGGTACGAGAAGTGACTTGTGCATCTCATTGATCTGCTCGTCTATCCAGGTGAGACGGGATTGAAATTCTCCAATATGACGAGTTTTTTCAGCGATACATTCGCCCGGGAACCCCTCGAGATCAGGAATGGTGAGGAGGTGCACACCGGCAGCCCTGAGTATCTCCCTCGCACGGTCTATGTCAGGATTCAGCACTGCGACAAGAAGAACAGTCTTATTTCCGGATACCGCAAAATCAAGGGTCCATCCGATGATTCCTGACGATTCAAATGAATACTCGATCCCTGCCGGATCATGGTCTGAGATGAGACCGAAAAAGAAAGAACAGAACCGTGAGTGAACCAGATAATGAAGGTTTATCCTGAACGGTTCAAGATACCGCAGGATTGAACATGTTTCCCGTCCTTCCTCAATCTGATCCTGGATCTTTTTCTTCTCTTCTGCCAGCTCAATGAGCGGGAAACCAGAGGTGACCAGATCTTCAGCCTTGGAAAGGAGAGGCTCATCTGCTCCCGTATGTGCCGCCATCCGGACGGGATCCGGTTCTCTTCTGAACAGGGAGAACAGGGAACCGGGCTTCGGAGACAAATCATCCAGAATATCGATGAGCCGGTCTATCTCCATCTGGAGATGAACGATCCGTTCTATGTGGCATTGAACCGGATCCAGCAGGTTCAGCAGTGAATTCAGGTCTGGTTTCTCCCTGACATCAGATATTTCCAGTATTCCCGACTCCTGCAGGGACCGGAGCAGAACTGGTTCATAATCATGATGCGTGATGATATGCACCCGCTTCATCCTGACCGGGTAGAACATTACTGTCCTCCGGTCACCAGATCAAGGGCAGCCTGTACTGCATCCGGTATCCGTTCCGTTCCTGATATCCGGATCTGATCCCGATCTCTGAATGCTGATTCGTGGATGCGTCGTACTGTTTCTTCACGTTCTCCAAGAGAGCGGGTAATCATCTCAGAAACCCTTTTCTCTGCTTCCTCCCTTCGGGTCTGAACATATACCCCGGCATCTCTGTGTGCCTGCTGGATGCTCCGGTCAGCTTCTGCTCTTGCGGTTGAAATTCTGGATTCACCCTCCTTTTCTGCGAGCAGAATTCGTTCAATGGCACCGGTTACCATGATGACCGCCTGATATAGAGATCGCACCCGGCCCATTAAAACCCATTCTATCAGGGATCGGAGTAATGAAGCATACCTGCCATCTCCTCATCGATACGACCGGGGGCCAGGGCTCCAAACCATTCTTCTGAGAGAGCCAGAACCAGTACCACGAGCATGGATTGAGAGTAGTCGTTCCCATGAGAGTCTGATCAGGTCCACCACGATCTCTTCTCCCGGGCAGCACGTTTCGGCGCTTTTCCAATTCGTACTGAAAAGATCACATATGAGCAGTAATACACTTAAACCTGTTCTTCATATTCTCAACCCACGAAAAATTTCCCTCTTTTTCAGCAGAATATATCAGCAGGATAGAGATCAGGATACACGCAAACCAGTAACATTATAAAGAGATCTTTATCAGGAAAATTTCTTCCTCCGACAAACAAATAATAAGTAGTACCTCGCTCACGGCTGATACTTCTCTCGTCACGGATTGATAATGATAAATAATGATAGATTAAACATAGAATAAATGTCCATGGAACTGCTGGTATTCCTTATCCTGGTTCCATTTCTGACGGCTTTCCTCCTCCTCGCCGCCAGAGGTGATCCCACCAGGAGGGCCCTCACCATCGCAGGCTCCCTCATCACCATCCTGAGTGCGTTTGCCATCCTGGTGACGTGGTATGCCGGATGTTTCCCGAGCAGCCCTGCAGTGTACCCTATCGATTCAAAAGCCTTGGATATCCTCGTTTTTCTCCTGGAAATCCTCATTGGCGGATACATCATCTCCATAGCGGTTCGGGGAAGACAAAAAATCCTCCTTGGAATCACCTGCCTGCAGGTTATCCTCATCATCATCGTAGAATGGATGACCGAACAGGTCACTGCCGGTACCGGGGATCTTTTCATTGACCAGTTTTCAGTGATCATGGCCCTCATCATCGGGGTGATAGGTGGCCTGATCTGTATCTATGCTATCGGGTACATGCGGGAGTACCACGCCCATCACCCGGGATGTACTGACCGGAGAACAGGATTTTTCTTCCTTCTGTTTATCTTCCTTGGGGCGATGTACGGGATTGTCTTCTCAAATAACCTGATGCTCCTCTTCTTCTTCTGGGAGATCACGACCCTGTGTTCCTACCTCCTCATTGGGTACCCGAAAACAGAAGAGGCGACAGCCAATGCATTCCGGGCACTCCTGTACAACCAGATCGGATCCATCGGGTTTATCCTTGCGATCATCTGGCTCCTCGCAACTGACCCGTCCGGTGCATCACTCGGAATGAATACCCTCATCGCGGCTGGGTCTGCTGCCATCATCCCCGCCGTCCTGATCGGATTTGCAGGTCTTTCAAAAGCAGCCCAGCTCCCGTTTTCTTCATGGCTGGTCGGTGCCATGGTTGCCCCGACGCCGGTCTCTGCCCTCCTTCATTCAAGCACGATGGTCAAGGCAGGAGTGTACGTGATCGTCAGGTTCGCACCGGTATACGAAGGAGAACTGGCCGGCATTCTTATTGCCCTTGCAGGAGGCCTTACCTTCCTCGTGGCATCAGCCATCGCGGTCTCTGAGAGTAATGCAAAGAAAGTCCTTGCATACTCTACCATCGCCAACCTCGGGCTCATCGTAACCTGTGCCGGCGTGGGCAGCCCGGGAGCGATATGGGCAGCACTGTTCCTGATAATCTTTCATGCTATCTCAAAATCACTCCTCTTCCTCTCGGTGGGAACGGTTGAACACCGGATTGGAAGCAGGGATATCGAGGATATGACGGCACTGATCGTCAGGATGCCAAAGGTGGGGATGGTCATCCTCTTCGGGATAGCCGGGATGTTCCTTGCACCCTTCGGAATGCTCATTTCAAAATGGGCGTCCTTACATGCATTTGCAGAAGCGGTCCCACCCTTCGGGATGATCCTGATCACTATTCTTGCCTACGGAAGCGGGATCACCGTCTTCTTCTGGGCTAAATGGATGGGAAAGATCATTGCGATACGAAGCAGCGACAGCCGTGATCCTGTCCCGGTGAGCCGTGATGAATGGACAGCCCTGTTCCCGCTTGCCATCCTGACTGTCATTGTCTGTTTCTTCTTCCCCGTGATATCATGGACCCTCGTCGAGCCATACCTCGGCGCACTCTTCGGAACGATTGACCCGCTCCTCTCCATTTCAACAATTGAGATCATGTTCCTGATGCTGATCATCATCCTCATCCTTCCCCTGGCAATTGCACGGATCGGACGACCAGAACGACACAGTCAGGTTTACCTGGGAGGACTTGCCGAGCTGGACGGACCGGGATTTCAGGGAAGTCTTGCAAAACAGGAGATTGTTCTCTCCAATTACTACCTCGAAGAATGGTTTGGTGAGAAGCGATTGGTATCATATGGTTCTGCCGGGGCTATCATCATATTCGTCTGTATTGCTGTAGTAGCCTGGGGGATACTATGAACCCGTTCCTTGATGCATTCCTCTTCATTGTTCTCGGACCGGTTATTGCCATCCTGGTCACGGGAACTGACCGGATCCTGACCGCGAGAATCCAGCGCCGGGTAGGACCGCCGATTCTGCAGCCGTTCTACGATATCAGGAAACTCTTTGAAAAAGAGAAGATAGCCGTCAGAACCGGGCAGGGATTTTTCATCTTCTGTAGTCTGATCATGATGATCTTCACAGGGGCACTCTTCTTCGGGGGGGGGGATATCCTGCTGGTCATATTTGCAATGACACTCTCACATATCCTCCTGATTCTCGGTGCCTACAGTTCTCACTCCCCCTATGCCCACATCGGGGCACAGCGGGAACTGCTCATGCTGATGGCGGTAGAACCGATGTTCATCATCGCATCGATCGGGTTTTTCGAAGCATACGGGACATTTTATATCGGGGAGATGCTTGAAGTATCCTTCCCGGGCATTCTTCTCCTCCCGGGTGTGTTCATCGGATTTGTATATATCCTGACATTCCGGCTGCGCAAGTCTCCATTTGATCTCTCCACTTCCCATCACGCCCACCAGGAACTCGTAAAGGGAGTTAACACGGAATTTGCAGGACCCATCCTGGGGATGGTCGAGATCCTCCACCTGTATGAATTAATCCTGATGCTCGGGTTCATGTACCTCTTCTTTGCATTTAATCCCCTCCTGGCCCTCATCGTCATTGCGATCGTATACGTTGCAGAGATAATCGTTGATAATGCAACCTGCCGTGTAAAATGGCAGCTTGCCCTGAAAAGTGCCTGGCTGGTAACGCTCATCGCCGGAGCTGGAAATATCATCGCCATTTCAATGTTGTGAGAATCATGCCATACCTGAAACGTTCACCATGGATCCTCCATTATGATGCTTCCAGCTGTAATGGATGCGATATCGAGGTACTTGCCTGCCTGACACCGCTCTATGACGTAGAAAGGTTCGGGATCATCAACACCGGGAATCCCCGGCATGCTGATATCCTCCTTATCACCGGCGGAGTTAACGAACAGAACCGGAATGTCATCCAGACCCTGTATGACCAGATGCCTGATCCGAAGGTGGTTGTTGCGATCGGAATCTGTGCCTGTTCCGGCGGGATCTTCCGGTCCTGTTACAACATCGCGGGAGGGGTGGGTGAATTCATCCCGGTCGATGTATATGTTCCCGGTTGTGCCGTACGGCCGGAGGCAATCATCGACGGGGTGATCTCGGCCCTTGCCAGGCTTGAAGAGAAACATGCCATACGAAACGGCAGGGAGGTGCCCGCATGAGTATAGCCCAGATCATCGAAGAGATCCCGGTTGATCAGCTCCTCTCCCTTATCAGGAAAAAATGGGACGAGGAAGCACGGCTGGTCGTGATCGTCTGTTCACGGACGGAAACCGGATTTGAAATCAGTTATACTTTTGACCGGGAGTATCAGCTCGGGACACTCCGGATCCATACCGACGGGTCTTCCCCGGTTCCGAGCATCTCCGGGATTTACCTTGCCGCCTTCCCCCATGAGAACGAGATCGCCGATCTCTATGGTATCACCTTTGAGGGGCTTGTCCTCGATTACCATGGATCCTATATCCGGACCATGGAACCCCATCCATTTGGAAAACCCACAGTAACCGTCAGAAAGGGAGGTGATTCAGCATGAGTCACCGGACCGTTGTTCCTTTCGGCCCGCAGCACCCGGTCTTACCCGAACCCATCCATCTCGACCTGATCCTCGAAGATGAGAAGGTCGTCGAAGCAATTCCTTCCATCGGGTATGTTCACCGTGGTCTGGAAAAACTGGTTGAAAAGAGGGATTATAAGGACTATGTCTTCATAGCCGAACGCATATGCGGAATCTGTAGTTTCATCCATAGTGAGTGTTACTGCCGGGCGGTTGAATCGGTCATGGGGATTGAGCCTCCGGCCCGGGCCGAGTATCTTCGGACTATCTGGTCTGAGTACTCCCGTATGCACAGTCATCTTCTCTGGCTCGGGCTCTATGCTGACTCCATGGGATACGAGAACGTCTTCATGCAGGCATGGCGGATGCGTGAAAAGATCCTTGACGTTTTCGATGCGACGACCGGGGGCCGGGTTATCCAGAGCAGTTGCAAGGTTGGCGGGGTCCGCAGGGATGTCAGCCCTGAACTGCTGGCATCAATGAAAAACGGTCTTGAAGATCTCTCCCGTGAATATCAGATGCTTGATTCAGTATTCAGCAGTGACAAAACGATCCAGACCCGAACCCGGGATGTCGGGATCCTCACCAAACAGGATGCGGCTCACCTCGGGGCGGTCGGTCCGGTGGTCAGGGCCAGCGGGATTGAACTGGATACGAGGCAGACCGGATATGCAGCATACCGGGATCTCGATTTTGAACCGGTGGTTCTTGACAGCGGAGACTGTTACGACCGGTGCATGGTCAGAGTTGGTGAACTCTTCTCATCTGTAAGCCTCATCAGACAGGCGATCAACCAGATCCCGGATGGAGAGACAGAGGTGAAGGTGAAAGGAAACCCTGACGGGGAATTTTATGCCCGGGCCGAACAACCGCGTGGCGAGGTAATCCATTATATCAAGGCAGCCGGAAAGAAAAATCTCGTCCGTCACCGGGTTAGAACACCAACGATGGCCAACCTCGCACCCCTGGTCTCCATGCTGAAAGGATGCGAACTTGCTGACGTCCCGGTTATTGTCCTCTCAATCGATCCCTGTATCGGCTGTATGGAGCGGTGAACCATGAGTATGCTTGCGATTATCAGAAGCATCTGCAACGGACTGGTGAAAGGTCCGGTCACCCACCGGTACCCGTCTGTACCGGCCAGGTCGACACCAGTTACGCGGGGAAGGCTTGAGATTACCATCGATGACTGTATTTTCTGCGGGCTCTGCTCGATGCACTGCCCCGCGGATGCAATCACCGTCAGCAAGCCTGATCTGACCTGGTCCCTGGACCGGTTCAGGTGCATCATCTGCGGATGCTGCGTCGAATACTGTCCGAAAGACTGTCTCCATCTTGAACCGGCATACTTACCTCCGGAGTCCGGGCCGGTTCTGTTCACCGCGAAGGGAACGACACGGGAAGAAAAATAACATTGAATGAGGTTCAGAGTTCAGAGCCGCAGTCTACACACCGGCGGTTCTTTACCTGACCAGACATGCATGCTGAAGGAATGCTCCGGCAAGGATGATCACCACCGGAAGTCCCAGGTGGATAATGAATGCAGCTGTTTTGGAGACTCTGCTGACAATATCGCGATACGGGTTATGAACGGTTGTGTGCATGTAAAAGAGGTTTTACAAAATGTATTATGTAGTTTCCTCTCCCCGGAGACCTGAACAGCCGGCACCACCGAGATACTACTGATGAACGAGCAGGTCATGCTCTGGAACGAGGACTGTATTGTTGGGGCGGGAAGACACCTGCCCGACGGGTCGGTAGACCTTATCATCACCGATCCCCCGTATGGTATCGGTGGGGATCACCTCCACCGTCACTATAACCGGAAAGAGAACTTCGTGGCAGATGGATACATCGAGATACCGGACGATGAATACGGGGCTTTTTGCATGGCCTGGATTCGGGAAGCAGAACGGGTACTCAGACCGGGCGGTTCTATCTACATCGTCTCCGGATATACCAACCTCTTCCATATCCTCGCAGCTCTCAGGGAGACAACACTTCGGGAAATAAACCACATCATCTGGAAATACAACTTCGGGGTTTGGACGAGCAGAAAATACATCTCATCCCATTACCACATCCTCTATTATTCAAAACCAGGCGGTGAAAGGACATTCAACCTTGAATGCCGGTTCGGGACCGGAGAGAAAAATACCGAAGGCAGATCACTCAATTACCAGGATCGGGAGGATGTCTGGATCATCAGCCGTGAGTACAAACCCGGGCAGGTAAAAAACAAGAATGAACTTCCAGTCGCGCTTCTCTCCCGGATGATCCTCTATTCCAGCAATCCCGGGGATCTCGTCTGTGATTTCTTCCTAGGGGGATGTTCCACAGCAAGAGTTGCGATCGGCCTGAACCGGAGAATCTGCGGATTCGAGCGTTCGAAAGAGATCTTCGGGATCCGGGAACCTGAAATATCAGCACTTTCTCCCGGATTTCTCCTTAAAACCATCCGGGTACCTGAAAAACTGCTCGGTCCTGCAACCCGTCACCGCTGGACGGAACCTGAACTTGTGATCATACGGAACCGGCACACCGAACTCTCAGGCCAGGGAAGAACAAAAAAGGAAATTATCGCTCACCTCATGGATGAGTTCCATGCCGGACGCTTTGCAATCATGGGTGCGATGAAGAAGGCAGGGATCTGATCAGATTTCAATCAGTGTGTAATTACGGGATCCAAGCCCGAAGTCATGTCCGTACATGATCTGATGATACCCTTCAACCTTGTCCCAAACCCCGGTGAACTTATTTTCGCCCGGAGCATGGTGCGAATGGAGGCAACTCTGTGTAAGTCCCTGCTGCTGGTTGATGAGATCGATTGCGGCAGCATCGATTGCCACTGGATCACGCGATGCAAGAAATCCGATATCCGGAACGATGGGGGCCTCACTCCAGGGAACACAGTCACAGTCAGGAGTTACCGAAAGGAGAAAACTGATGTATCCGGTTTTTTCTTCTTTTCCTTGTATCGCACCGGCAGCATACTCAACCATCCGTTCGATGAAGAGGGGGACATCCCTTGTCCAGTTGAAGTCAATGGCATCTTTCGGACAGACCTGCAGGCAGGCAGAACATCCGTAACATACTGACTTGTCCACCCGGGCTTTCCTGCCGTCGCACCGGATTGCGTTAAATGGACACTGGGTAACACAGAATCCACACCCGATACAGTTCTGTTCATTGACTTCAGCCTGCATTCCCTGGTGCTGGTCACGCTTTCCGACCGGCGGCGCACATCCCATGGCAAGGTTCTTAATCGCCCCGCCAAACCCGCAGAGGGCATGTCCTTTCACATGGGAGAGGACAACCATAGCGTCAGCATCAAGGATGTCGCCGGCGATGGAGACTTCTCTGAAATGCTTCCCGTCTATCATGACCTTTCTCCAGTTATCCCCCCTGAGCCCGTCGGCGATGATAACCGGGGCATTCACGACTGACGGTACAAATCCATGTCTCGTTGCCGTCTCCAGGTGCCCGACGGCATCATGTCGGGACCCGATGTACATGGTACTCGTATCGGTGAGGAAAGGACGACCCCCGGCTTCTTTAACCTCGTCGACGACCTGGCGGACAAAGACCGGTTTGATAAAGGTGTCATTTCCCAGTTCACCAAAATGGAGCTTGATTGCAGTGAGATCGGCATCTTCGAACAGGGAATCAAATCCCGCTTGTTCGAATAATCCGGAAATCTTGGTAAGATTATTCTCTTCCGGCCCTTTATTTCGCATCCTGGCTAAGTACACCTCGCTTCCCATGATATCGCCAGTACCGAGATTGTTCCCGATCCATATGAATGCATCAGGAGAGAGCAGTCAGGAGAAGACCGGCAACAGGGAGGGTGAGAAGGGAGAGGAGGGTGGAGAGAAAGACACCTTTCGAAGCAAACTCGGCATTAACCCCGTATTCCTCTGCCATGAGAACAGTGTTCGCCGCTACCGGCATAGCCGCAAGGAGAACCGGGATAGCGATGAGCACGGGATCAGATACAATCCTGCTTATGACCAGCCACAGGACAAAGGGAATAATAACCAGCCTGAAAACGCAGACTGCCCATATCCGTCGATCTGAAAAAACCGTTCCGATCGGAAAGGTTGCAAGGAGCGCCCCGATAACCACCATAGCAAGAGGTGTCGTGACTGAACCGAGAAGATCAAGGGTATCGGAGAGGGGTGACGGGATAGTTATCCCGGTAAAGAAGAAGATCAGTCCGATCACGGAAGCAACAAGACCGGGAGTAAGGATCCGGTAGAGTTCACTGATCTTGATAAAATCTGGCCTGAGCAGGGATATCCCAAGTGTGAAGACGAGGAATCCGAAGGGGATATTCACCAGGGTGACATAAAAGTAGGATTCCTCGCCAAAAAGGGCATATGAAACCGGATAACCCATGAATCCGAGATTGGAGAAGAGGAGCATAAACCTGACAACGCCTGATTCAAACCGGGAGACAGAGAGGAAGAAGGTAAGAATTAGTCCGGATATGAATGCAATAAGATAGCATACTGCCTCGATGAGAAAGATCCATTCGATATCAGATACCAGATCAGGGGAGAGCGGAACCTGCATACTCCCGATGATCAGGCAGGGGAGGGTGATATTCACGAGCAATGACGACAGACCGCTTACCCCCTGCCGGGTGATGTATCCTGACCTGAATGCAAGGAATCCGACACCTATCATAAGGAAAAGGGTGACGATACTCGACAGGATTGGGTAGAGATCCATGCACGAATCACCATAATGGTGGACCATTCCTGGTGATGAAAGCTCCGGGAGAGGAGAGTCGATCCAAAGATTCTTTTCTCCCGCCGTGGGGGTACTGGTATGTTCAGAAAGATTCTCGTCGGTGTTGATGGTTCAGATATCGGATACAAAGCCTTGAAAACTGCAGTCAGCCTTGCAAAACCTCTCGGCGCCTCACTTGATATCCTGTATGTTCTTCCCAAAAGAATGCAGCCGATTCTCTCTGAACGGGCGGTTATGGCTGAGTTCGGGGGTGATGAAAATTCCCCGCCCCCGGCTCTTAAAGGAATGGACGATGAGGTCCTGAACAAGGCCGAACAGATTGCCACAGAACTTGGGATGAAGGCTTCCTGTCATTCGTTTATCGGATCTCCGGCAGAGATCATTACTACCTTTGCCGATGAGAACAACAACGATCTCATCGTGGTGGCTTCCGGAAAGGGTCCGGCAGACCGGTTCGTCCTCGGAAGTGTAAGTGATGCGATCGTCAGGGAAAGCGGAAAACCGGTCCTCGTGATCAAGCCGGATGAATCCTGATAACACCGCCGGTCCTTTTTTTCCGGGTACCTGGCACGGATTTCCCCGATAGCCGTCACCAGGGATCCTTCCCGGTTATCAATGGTCCACAAGCCCCTCCCCATGACCTTGCGGGATAGCATATTATGCTGATGCGATGAACCATGATACGAATTATCATGATAGAACTCATTATCGGGGCAGTAATCATTCTTGTCCTGGTTATCCTGGTATTATGGTTCTTTTCCATCTATAACCGGTTTTTTGCCCTTAAGAACTCACACGAGGCAACGCTCGGTCAGATCCGGGTAGCCCTGAAAAAACGCCTTGACATGATCGAACAACTGCTCGGCGCAGTCAAGAGTTATGCAACCTTCGAAAAGGAGACCCTCGAAAAAGTAACCGCAATGCGTGCCTCGGTTGGATCAGCCGGAGCAGGAGATCTCACCACGCTTGAGAACGAATCACGGTCCATCCTGGGAAGGCTCTTTGCGGTGATGGAAAATTACCCGGACCTCAAAACATCCCAGACGGTGACCAACCTGATGGAGGCAGTAAAAAGCGTGGAGGACGAGATTGCCCGTCAGAGGTACACCGGAAACAACATCGCCGAACAGTTCAATACGATGATAGACACGATACCCTCCAATATCGTCGGACGGATGATCGGCCTTGTGAAACTGCCATACCTCGAATTCGAAGAGGATATCGAAAAGAGACCTGAAATTTCCTTCTGAACCCTTTTTCACCCGGTCTCGGCAACCATCCGGCCATCCAGAAAGATCCGGACAACACCACCGCTCTCTGATACAACAATACCAGCCGCTTTTGTCTCGCCGGTGATGGCAGCAACTGAAACGTGTCTTGTTCCGAATCCTTTCGGGAGATCCACCGATCCGGTATCGATCGAGATATATCGGCCGGCTGCCACGACCACGCCATCCCCGCGGATAACAAAAGCCCCGTCAACCAGGGAGAGTTCTTTAATATTCTCCCGCATGTCAGGGTTGGTTATCATCCGCTCTACATCGGAATGACCCTCGACCGGATTCAGGATGAGCTGACGGGATCGTTCCAGCACCTCTTCGGTATCACCGAGAATAAATGCCGTCCCTACCTTCTTTCCTTCCCGTCCCTCCCTGGCGATCTCGATTGCAATTCCGAGAACCTCCCGGAGGATTACCGGATCACCT
>CAZWTX010000036.1:23380-25244 GCA_964637135.1 uncultured Methanospirillum sp.
TCGGGATTAACCGAGAGGAGGAACCGGTACGACTCGTATGCCTCATCCCATCTCCCGAGGGTTTCAAGACAGAGGGCACGGTGATACCAGGCATCGGCATAATAAGGATTCCTGGCGATCGCCCGGTCAAACTCCTCAATCGCGGCTTCACATTTCCCGGCATCGGCATAGGCCATCCCCCATTGGTAATAGGTTTCTGCAGACTCGTTATTGCCCAGACTGGCGGTTTCTTCCGGGGTTACCGGAGTTGTCGGTTTCACGGTAATAGTCCGGACAGGTGTCACTCCCGTCTGAACCGGTGTCACAGCCGGTTGATCAACAGGAGGTTTCACCTCAGGTTCTTTTGTGTGGATAGGGGCGATGGTGATCTTCGGATCAGGGGATTCAGTCTCACCGGGAGCCGGTGCATCCACTGATACCTGAGCGGGGGCCGGAGTAGCGTCAGCCGCAGATACCGGCCCCTGCCCGATTATTAAAATAAACAGCAGAACCAGCATTATGACCCGACACCAGGAAATGCTGTTCATGGTACTTATAGCGCCTTTAAGAGAGATAAATATGGTCTCACCAGCAGTCAGTATCCGGTTATTTCATCTGTTTCTGGTATTTTAAAGCCCGGATGACCCGGGCATCAGTATTCACATTCAGGCAAAGCCGGCCACAATGATGTGATCAGAGGTGACATTGGTAAACCGGTATTCATATACCGGGGACCGGGAAATGCCGTCTACCATCAGTGATGTCATTTTCTTTCCGTCATGCGGGGTCATGATAAAAGCTACCGACTCACCATCCTTTACCGATACGGATCCTTCAGGGAAGATGGAACCTCCGGGACCTGACGATGCCGAGATGACATGTCCGGCTGTCATCGTACCGTCTGCCGCATTGGTCAGAACGATAGACCCGGTATCCGGGGTCGTATTCGCATGTTCATACACACTGAAGACAGAACCAACGGCAGAACCATTCTGTGTAACCACCGGTTCAGGTATCATGGTCTGAACTGATACAGATTCGTTCAGATTGAAAGCCGGTTCACCTGTTGGAACCGTGGTAACCGGGAAGGAGAACGCTGTTGAATCCGGAACCGGTGCAGATTCTGGGGCAGCTGCTATCTGTTCGGGCTGTTGCCATACCGTGATGACCACGGTCTCGTCTGCTTTCGGATAGGAATCTATGGTACCGCTAGCCGGCATGTATCCGGGAGCCTGGATAATCCAGCTGACATAGACCTGTGGTTCGGCTGGTACCGGGACGGTTAGATTTCGCTCGCTTGACGGATCAAGTATGACATCGGTTCCTGCAGAGGTCTTCAGCGTAACCGAGGAACCAGGATTGAGGGGAGTAAACATGAGGTATCCAATCCCGGGGGAAGGAAGAAGAACCGGTGAAGGTGTCTGGTTAATGGACGGGACGGTTTCCTCAACCTGGGCCGTTATCTGGAACGCCGGTTCGACCTCGTCAACGGCGAATGCGTTTGTCACCGATTCGTTCATCATGGAGAGAATCCTGCTCGTGTTTCCGGAGGCGGTGGAATTATTCTCATCTGTACCCGCTTCACTGGTCACGGCGGTGAAGTTTCCTGATACCTGGGACGTGTTGCTCACATTTGCCGGAAGGGTCTGAACGGAACCCATGTCGGTGTTGTTCCCGTCAGCAGGTTCAGACAGGAGATCTGTAGGTACACTCTCATTTGATTCCGTTTCTGAGTCATTTCCGCTATCAGGAAGAGCGGGGATAATCGGCACATGAAGCGGGGCCGGTCCTTTCTCAGCACTCTGGTGAAGGGGCAGGTAATCGGTGTTATAATCATTGATGACAATGGGTTCATCGCAGATGCCATACCCGTCCACATCATCTG
>CAZWTX010000037.1:0-4333 GCA_964637135.1 uncultured Methanospirillum sp.
GCGGACCCTGCCGCTCCAAGAGCCATGTTTCCCGGCATCCGCGGTCCGAAGGGAAGCCGGGTTAAATATCCGCCTTCCTGGTCGATCGCGATGAACAGGGGGACCGGTTCTCCGTCACCCGGGAGAGAGCCATTAGCCTCAAGATCAGTTGTCAGGGTGACCAGCTGGGCAGGTGATACAATATCGCGGGAGAAGAGTATCACTCCTCCAGGATGAATGGTATCCAGCAGTTCTTTGAGCTCTCCCGTCATCCCGGTTGTCCCGTTGGTTCCGGAGGCAGAGATTGCCGGCATGAAGAGCTGACCGACCCGCTCTTCGGATGTCATGTGGGAAAAGAGATCTGATACATGGCTTTCTCCTCCTGATTCGGCGGTTGCAGGCAGAATACCCAGGAGAAGAAGGACCAGCAATGACGTCAGAAAAAGGCGATGGGATGCAGGAATCAATAGCCGGGAAAAGGAGGCGATCATAGATCCGAATTGGATCTCTTCCCTGATGGGGGTTACTATCTGACCGTGAACCGCTCCATTTCACGGGTTATTCGTTCGGATGTCTCGACCACCTCTGATATAGAGTTGGATATCTGATCAAGAGCTGCAGATGTCTGTTCGGTGGCAGCCGCCGAAGCAGTTGCTTCAACAGATGTCCGGGTGAGGTGCCCTTCCAGTTCATGAACATTGGAGGTTACCTCATCGACCGCTGCAGCCTGTTCTTCTGCGGCAGCAGAAACTGCCGATATGTGTTCTGAAAGGGCCCCGATGTGGCGGATGATATCTGAAAAAACCACAAGCGTCTCATTCACCGCGGTATTGCCTGCGGTGACCTCTTCTGACGAACGGTTCAGGGCACTGGTGGTCTGTACCGACTGTCTCTGCAGGTTGGTGATCATCGCCACTATCTTCTCGGTTGCCTCCTGGGACTCAATCGCAAGAGCTTTTACTTCATTGGCAACCACCGCAAACCCAAGACCCGCATCACCGGCCCGGGCGGCCTCGATAGCCGCATTCAGGGCAAGAAGATTGGTTTGATCGGCAATCGAGCTGATGATGCTTACAATCTCTCCAATCTCGGTCATCTGTCCTGACATCGCTTCCATGGTGGTACTGCTCTCCAGGATAGAGACGGTGATCTGCTGCATTCCTTCCTCGGCGTTTCTCGCAAGGTGCACTCCTTTCGAGGAGAGATCATCGGTAGTCTGGGAGATTGCAGCAACCTTATCGATCATCTCGGTTACCTGATTGATAGTACTCGAGAGATCATTCATTGAGGAGAGGATCTGGCTGATCCCAATCATCCCGGTATCCGCAAGGGCACTTACTGCTGATGCAGACTCGGCAAGCCGGGCCGAACCTGCCGAGACCTCTTCAATCGAAGCAGTGGTCTCTTCGATTTCTCCAGCCATCGATTCGATCTGCTCTTTTACTGCCAGGACAACAGATCCGGACTGCTCACCGATATGGTTCAGTGAATCCCGGAAGGTGGCAAATGCCCCGCTCACCGGGATGGATGGATCAAAGGATGCGGTATAATCACCTGATGCATACCGGGTGGCGAGATCCATGGCCCCGTTGATCGGATGGATCACCGCGTCGAGGGTAGCGTTAATCCCGGAGATGATCTCCCTGAACTCTCCCTCGAAGGGTTCGGGATCTGCCCTGACGGTCAGATCCCCTGCCACCGCTGCACGGGATAGATGCTGGACGTCAGCAGTCATCCGGGAGAGATTGGTATGCATTGCAAGCATGGCATTTCCGAGCGTATCCCGCGTTGAAGCAACCGGGATTGTAACACTGAGATCTCCCCGCGCAATTCCCATTGCGGCATCAGCCTTGGCATTTAGCCCTTCCTTTAACCGCCGGAATGAAGCTGCAAGTTTTCCAATTTCGTCGTCAGAACTGATGGTTAGAGGAATACTCAGATTCCCAAGGGCAATATGCTCAGCGAATAGTGTTATCTTTCGGATGGGATCCGAGATCTTCTTCGCTGCATAGGAAAGGAGTACAAGGCCCAGGATCGTGAGGATGATCCCGATACCCACCATCACAAGGGTGATGGATCTGACGGTTTCAGTGGCCTTGTCTTCAGGGACTGTCAGGAAGACCGCCCAGGACTGTTCCATCTCCCCGATAGTAAAGGGTGTTTTCGTTACGATGATTCCGTGTTTTACGAGAACCTCACCGCTCCCTGAAATGAATCCTTCAGTGATATCATTTCCGGATACCGACCCTGACAAAGAATCTGTCTCATTCAGGTTCTGCCCGAGCAGGGAGGGATCCCCGGTTGCCCCGACGATTGTTCCTCCGCTGGTAACAATATACTCCCTGAGCAGGTTATCATATCCGGAGATCTGATCGGCCTGCCGGGTGAGCGTTTCAAGCGTGATATCAAGCCCGGCTATTCCTGCAAATTTTCCATTGACGATGATCGGGGAGGCGGCTGATGTCATCAGGAGATTCGTGTCAACATCAACGTACGGCTCTGTTACCACTGACGTGAGGGTCTTTTGGGGGATTGTGTAATATTCACCGGTGACAAACGACTCATCAGGCAAGTACGGTCCGGCCACAATCGACCCATTATCACGAATCCACCAGGTCTGGAACCTTCCGTCAAGGTCGAATCCATCTTTGCGGGCATTTTCTTTACCCCTCCCGTCAAAAACTCCCGGCTCCCAGACAACGTACATCCCGGTATAATCAGGATGAACTGAGAGGGTTCTCTGGATGATGGCATCCGACTCTTCCGGAGTCAGGGTGATGCCATTTTCACGAATACCGGAGAATGTTTCAGCAAGTGTGGCGGAGACTGATAGTGCTTCTTCCAGATCAGATCTGATGGGAACGGTCTGATTCTGACCGATCCCGGTAAGATCCTTCTTTACTCCGTCATAACTGATTGAACTTATCGAAAAGACTGCAAAACCGATGATCCCCAATGCAACGAGAAGGAACGCAATTCCTCCCCAGAGTACAATCCTCTGACGGATCGATGATATTTTTACCTGTTTCATGCACCCACCATCCTATCCGGATCTGCTGCCCGCAGGATTCCGGATTGGAGACGGAACGATCCCGGATCACGGTCTGGTTGACACCGGAATACCCGGGGATCTTCACCTGATCACGTCATTTACCAGGAGATAGATACCCCAAGAATATGCCCCCAAATCCTGAAATGGCGATTCACTATATATTCTGATAGTTTGCCTATAAGGATTATCCTGTTTTTTCCTCATAGGATCAGAATCTTCCCGCATTATGGAACAGACATACGGGTTGAACTGAGCGTATTCGGGGGATGTCTATCAGAATCGAGAAATCAGAGGATTGTAGTTATAAAGACAACATCATCCAAATTATCGTGCTCTGTACTGTCCGTTGTCTCCTCCTCCCAACCGGCCGGACAACCCCGACAAAAGCATTGACTGAAGAACACGGATCAGAGTACTATCCGGAATTTTATGTCCGGGTTAATCGTCCCCATGAAGAGATGACTGTCAGGAGTATCACCATCAGAAAGAATCAGGACAATATATCCCAATGGGAGAGACTGTCCCCCGGTTCCAGATATTCTGAAGCGATAACAACACAATGGTTGTCATAATTCTGATATGAGTCCACATTTTTTTTATTTTTTTATATTGAATGTTAAATGTTGAGGGTGTGAACGTTCATCATATTCGTCACACTAACGAGCCCCCCTTCCCTGAGTTGATTTTGATCCCTTTATCAGGATTCATTTTCGTATCAGGACTGGCCAGGTACCGGTTGCAGCTGAACCGGTTTATCGATAACTTGGGTGTTACAACCGAAGGCTATTCGACCATGGTTTTTTCTCCTTTTCTTCTGTATAGATTGACTGCCCTGGTGAGCATCACCAGATGGATGTGATAATCCGGTTCTGCTTATCGATCAGGATATCTTCCATTTTACGGTCATTGGAAGCACCAAATCCCCATTATCTTCCAGGATACTCATCTTTTCGATTCGGTTCAGCATGAACGAGAACGGATGCTCCCCCCGTCGTGACATGTATCTTAATCTACAGGGAGATATCCAATATTCTCCCAAAATACGGTAAATTTAATGAGCAAATGGTAGAGAAGCCAGGTACAGAGAGCCGTCCATCAGATCCTTTAATAAGGTGAATGAAGAACTATACAAAATATTGTTTTTCCTGGGGGAAATAACATGTTTTTAGACAACATTCCATTAAAATCCAAGTTAATCGGGGGCTTTATGGTAGTGGTTGCTCTGGCGGTTATCATTGCCCTGATCGGATATCTCTCGATGGGGACGATGACCGAGAAAGCAACCATCATGTATGATGATAA
>CAZWTX010000037.1:4433-22093 GCA_964637135.1 uncultured Methanospirillum sp.
AATCTGAAGGCGATCATCGCCGATATGAATGCCGAAAAAGAGGAAGCAGCCCTTGAAGGTATTTATGCAGACAGTTTTTCAGTGCCCCGGGACGCTGCCCAGGATGCTCTGGATCAACTCGAGGCGTATAATTCAAACAAGGCCCGGGAGATGAAAGAAGAGATAGCCTCGACATATCAGTCCTCTTCACTCCTCTTCCTCATAATCGTATTATTCACCCTGGTCTTTGGCCTCGGCATTGCACTCATCCTGACACGGAGCATCACCGGACCCCTCTCCGAAACCGTAACGATGATCCAGGAGATGGAAAAGGGCCACCTCGGAATGAGACTTACCATGACCCGCCATGACGAGATAGGAGATATGGCACGGATCATGGACATCTTTGCAGATAATCTCCAGAACCAGGTCGTCAGGATCATGAAAGCGATTGCCGGTGGCGAAGAGGTAACCGAAATCCCGGTCATGGATGACCAGGATGAAATCGGACCGGCACTGAAGGAGACAGCAGATGCGATCAACCGGCTCATTGGTGAGACTGAAAAACTGGTCTCTGCTGCTGCAGCCGGAGAGCTCTCATACCGGGGTGATGAAACCGGGTTCCAGGGAGGATACCGGAAGATCATCGCCGGTTTTAATACCACTCTCGAAAACCTGCTCCTTCCCCTGCAGGAGGGAATGGATCTTGCCGACAGGTACGCAGAGGGGGATTATTCTGCACGATTTTCGGAGAATGTTCCGGTAAACGGAGATTTTGTCCGGTTCCGGGACACCATGAACACGGTCGGAATCGAGAGCGGGCAGGCGGTCAGGATTGTAAAGAACGAAGTAGAATCCCTTCTTTCCAAAATGGAAAGTACCAGTTCTAGCACGCAGGAGATATCAGCCGGGACGAGAATTCTTGCTGCGAATGCAAACGAGGTGAGTGATCTCACGGAACGATCACGTATTGGAATACAACAGATTCTCCAGGCAATGAATGATCTCGCCTCCGCAGTGTCCGCAGTTGCTTCCGAAACATCCGGAGTGGCTACTCTTACACAGGAAACTTCAGACCTTTCTTCGACCGGAACTGAACTCGTGGAAAAGACCGGACAGGGTATGAAGAATATCAAGGCCTCCTTTGAAGAGACGAACCTGGTTGTCGGGGAAATCCACAGTCAGATGGATGAAATCGGATCTATCGTCGAGGTCATCGGCGGGATCGCGGATCAGACCAACCTTCTTGCGCTCAATGCTGCCATCGAAGCGGCCCGTGCCGGTGAAGCCGGTCTCGGGTTTGCCGTGGTTGCCGATGAAGTGAAGACCCTTGCCGAAGAATCACGACACTCTGCAGAGAAGATTGCAACCCTTATCACCGAACTGCAGAGAAAATCAGAGAATGTCACGATGTCCATGAAACGTTCGATCGATGACGTCAATTCCGGAGATGAAGCGGTGAGGAATACCATGGAAATCTTTGATAAGATTGCCGATTCCATCGGAGATCTCTCACACCGGGTAAGCGGGGTTGCTGCAACCACCGAGGAACAGGCTGCCTCGGTTGAGGAGATCAGCGCGAGTGTCCACGAGGTCGACACCCAGGTGGAAGCAACCGCAAAATCTGCCATTTCGGCATCTGCTGCAACAGAAGAAGCATCAGCTGCCCTGGATCAGGTCGCCGGGATGATTACTGACGCAGCGGCAGCGACTGACCGGATATCTCAGGCGATGGACCGGTTTGTCGTCTGATTGATTCATTACCGAGAAGAGCGGGATGCGGGATAATACTCTTCGCATCCCCCTGCAGGTGCGATGTTGGATACCCCGTGAACCTCAGGCGCCGTGTTGACCGGAATATGACCCCCCGGGGGTCTGCATACTTTTATAAAATCCTCCCGGATACTATGTATGCATCGATCATTCCTCCCATTCACGCTCATTATTACTGCTTTTCTCCTTCTCCTCTCCGCCGGGTGCATAACAGACGAGGCACACGGCCTACCTGAACAGGAGACCGGGTCGGCATCAGGGACCACGCCCTTTGCCTGGCTATCAGAACCTATGACCGATATCACAGGCGGTGATGAGATCCGGATATCAGATCTCATGACCGAGGGAAAACCGATCATCATCCATACCTTTGCGGTCTGGTGCCCGGCCTGTACCATCCAGCTCCGTGAAACCAGCAGGCTCGTCAGGGAAAACCCTGATTCATACATCATGATTGGAATGGATATCGATCCCAATGAAGATGCACTGACCGTGAAGAACCATATACAACGGAATGGATTCTCCGGGTACTTCGTCAATGCACCCGCCCGGGTATCACGGGATATCGTACAGACACTCGGGACGGGAACTGCCCTCACGCTTCCTCAGACGATCATCATCTGCCATGGAGAAGTGATTCTCCTCGGAGATGGGGTATACGGGGAGAAGGAACTGAGCGAGCGGGTATCGGCTATCTGCCCGGAGTAATGGCACGGGGTGGTAATCCGTATCTCTAATCCGGGTTACCCCCAGGGAAGTATATATCCGTACCAGCCGGGAGTACACCGGGAGAATCCTTCAAAAACCGGTATCGGGAATGGTCTGCAGAAGGCCGACCTGGTTCCCCTCGGTGTCAGTAATCGGAACAAATAACCCGATACCGGGGATCTCCACCGGCTCTCCGGAGACGGTTCCCCCGGCTCGGATGACCTTTTCCATGGATGCACGGATATCTTCAACCGCGATGACGACAGAGGGGATATCCAACCTGCCCAAACCTTTCGGGAAAAAACCTCCACCAATTGCCCCGGCTTTCAGCGGCATCCGGTCCTCATCGGTCTCGGTAGTGGTTGCATGGATATACTTCCCCATCTCTTCCCCAAACTGATACATCTGCCATCCGAACACACCGGAATAAAAAGTGACCAGACGATCGGCCTGCTCATACGGCATCTCGAAATGAACTACCGGATCCATACGTTCCATGTATGTTCCCGGTTATTTCATGTTTCCGCTGGATGATCCGGGTGAAAGGTCTCCCATATAATGCCGGCGCCGGTTCATTTCTATCAGCAATTCCCATACAGGATGAGGTCATCGTCTGATCATCAGTGACCGGTACGCCTCATCCCTTCCAGGGCCATCTCGAATCAGCATCCCGGCATCAGGTACCGGGCTGGTCCGCTGACCGTGGACCGGAAAAAAGAAGTGTTTTTTGTTCTTTACGCGGGGGGTAACTTCTGAATAATCGAACCAAGAAGAAAGAGAAGAATCCCGTTCATGATCAGTATCACGGCGATGATTAGTCCTGATACGAGGCCTGGTATCAGCATGGTGATGCCGAATGCAATTGACACGACCGAGAGGATTGCCTGGGTGTTCTGCAATTTCGCGAGCAGTGGAGCAAGATCAGCCGGAATGGCCGGAGACGCTCCCGGAGCATGGAACATGGCAAGATACCGTTTTCCAAGGAGAAGAACACCACCCGCAATATTCAGAACACCAAGAAGGATCCGAAGGATATCGGTCAGAATGCCGGGAATGATACATGAGAATATCCCGAGCCCCGCAAAGATTATTCCAAGGAGAATCATCAGCCATGAACGTCTGTACTGGCCGACCGGGGTCTCTCCCAGTGCCATCATCTGAATTGCGTTGATAACCATCAGCAGACCAAGCTGACCATCCGGCGAGAACGGGATGAGCCCAAGGTTTACCGGAACAAGAAGGAACCCAAGGAGGCTCAGGAGCATGCCAAGCAGGATCAGTACCGCAAGGGAAAGGGGAAGGGAGGCATCCATGAAGAGCCGGTACCGGCCAGGGAGGGAAACTGAATCGGGTACCATTTCACACTCCCTCCTGAAGGGATCTCCCTTCCGGCGGATACATCCGGTTTACTCCCTGTATACACCACGAGAGATAGAATAAACTGATACCATACAGGATGAGAAGCGAGGCCACCTGGGGATCGCTGATAATCCCGGGGAGTAGGGTCACAGCACCCAGGATTATTGCTATCAGGTACGCCAGGGCACAGCCAATGATCAGTTTCCGCACATTTGCCGGGCTTTTCACCCAGGCTTTTGCCTTCCCTTCGGCGACACACAACTGGAAGAGGAGGGCAATCCCCCCGATGAAAAGAAGGATTCCAACCACGAATCGCACGACGTCGGTCAGAAAGCCGGGGATGAAACAGGCCGTCATGCCAAGAGCAGCGGTACCGATCCCGATGAGAACAACCAGCCACGACCGGCGAAGATCACCAAACGGTGTTTTCCCCATGGTTATCACCTGCAATGAGACGATAACGAGCAATAGTCCATACATGCTGTCAGGAGTATAAGGCAGATCACCGGTATGGATGCTGAACAGGAGCACGCCAAAGATGAACATGAATACTCCAAGTATGAGAAGAATGATGACTTCAATGGAGAGATCATGCTCCCCGAAAAATGATTGTGACATCCTTTATCCTCCATATAGCAGGAAATCAGAAGAAGGGACGGGCAATCTTCTTTCCCTCTTCAGACAGGTAGCCATAAAGACCCCCGGCAGTCACCGCAAGCCAGTCCAGGATCTCATCACGGGTTCTTCCCGTCGCGGCACAATAGGTGGTCAGATACATCTCTTCAAGACCCATTCCTGCCATGGCATAATCCAGGTAACTTCTGCAGGCATCGGCTGCCGGAGAACCACATGCTACCTCGGCCCAGTCGATGATCTTGTATGACTGCCCGTCGGAGAGGATATTTCCCCCATGAAAATCCCCATGACAGAGGGCATATTCATCAGGCAGCCGGGAAAGGATATCAAGCAGCCGTTCTTTTTCGGTATCGGCAAGTCCCGGGCTATATGTGATATTCCCATGAATAACCATCCTCAGGGGCCGGAAATTGGTGGTGACCACCTTGTGCATCATCACCTGCAGGTCGACGACCTTTTCAATGCATTCTTTGGTTTTTGTCAGATCTGCCTGCATGATATCAAGCAGGGAAGTCCCCTTTACCTCTTCCATGAGAAGCACGGTCTGATCACAGAAGGTCTCAACCCCGTGGACATCAGGGGCGGGGATCCCGAGTTCAGCGATCACGGCCATGGTAAACGCCTCCTGGTAGACCTGTCTTTTCGGCTGGCCTATGCGGAATACTTTGGCTGCAATACCATCCCGGGCATATATCACGGCACTCATGCCCGAGCCGATCTGCTCCCCGTATCGCTTTCTGAACTCCTCGTCATTCCCGATATCATCAAACAGGGAGGTACTTTTTATTTCATTCGCCATAATGGAGCCTCATTTCACTATCCGGGATGCCGGATCGTTCCCATGAAATAATTTCCTTTGGGTCGGTTAAACCTATTCAATCTGCATCAGCCGGCACCGTTGGTATCAGGAGGAGATATGCCAGGACAAGGAGCAGGACGCCCAGCATGAACAGGGTGAACAGAATGACAACCCCGGGTATCAGACCGGGAAGGATGAGATTGATCCCGAAGATGATGGTCAACAGATAGAGAACAAATACGATACTCACAATTCTCCTGCTCCCCGACCGGGCGGACCCGGCTTTTACCCCGGATGTACGGGTATCACGGAGATGACTACCGGCCAGTCTTCTAAGGCCAATACATCCGGTACAGATATTCCAGGCACCAAGGGGGAGAACCGTCCACTCGGAAACGTTCACCGGCACGATGCAGCAATAGATACCAAGGGAGGCGATGGCAAGCCCGATACTCATCAGCGGCCATGAGCGATGGTACTCCCCGACCGGGGTCTTTCCCAGTGCAAGCACCTGGATCGCCATAATGACCATGAGGAGTCCGACCTGGCTGTCACGGGAGAACGGAATCATTCCATGACCCACCGGGACGAGGAGAAATGAAAAGAGGAGGAAGATCACGCCTGAAAGGAGCATGATCGCTACCCGGGTCGGTAATATAGCATCACGAAGCAGGAAATACTGGTTTCCGACAGGAACACCCTTCTTTCCAGGATATCGATGTGAAACGATCTGAAGGCTCCCGGCGAGGTACAAGAGGCTGATCCCAAAGAAGATGCTGATGAGTGCGATGCCCGGGTCTGGCAGGATTCCGGGAACACAGCTGGCAATACCGAAGAGCGTTTCAGCCACGTAGACAAGGCCGCTGGCAATCGCGAGATGCCGGAGGGGACGGGAGATCCGGATCCACCGGACGGCTCTGCTATGTGAACCGGTTAATTGCAGAAAGAGAGCGATTCCCCCGACGGTCATGATCATCCCGACCAGTTCACGGATTCCCCCGCCAAGAAGACCGGGGATAAAACAGGCGATCGTTCCGGGAACTGACAGGGTGATCCCAATCACTATCACGAGCCATGAACGGCGAACGGTTCCGATCGGGGTTTTCCCGAGGGTGAGCATCTGCAGGGAGAGCATGACGAGGAGCAGCCCGTATGAACTGTCCGGGTTGTAGGGGATATCTCCGGCACGGATACCCTCCTGAAGAAGGCCGAAAATGAGCATGAACATCCCGGGAACGAGCAGTATCACACATTCAAGGGTCAGATCTGCTGCCCTGAAGGGAACCAGGGAGATAAAACGGTTCCCATTGCTGCTATCGCTCATGGGTTTTCCCGGCATGACGTTCTTATCAGGTACGGGAAATGCCAGGAGAACAACATGCCGATCTCATTCGGCAGGAAAGGAAAGAATTCTTCCCGGGATGGCGTACCAGTACAGTATCAGTATCATCCCGAACCCCCTTGGACCATTATCATATGACCCACATCATCGACCGCATCCTGTTCATCCTGATCTTCTCACCAGTCCAGGCAGCCGGACAGGAACCGGACCTTGAATGAGAATATCGCCGACATCGGCAGACTTTCCTGGGCATACGCCTCGTACGATCCTGCGAAACGTCCGGCCCCACCCCCTCGTATCCCCCGTTCTTCACCAGCTATGCCACTGCCTACCGGGGATCAATCCGGGATGAGGCACTCAGGCAGTATACCAGTACCAATGTTCACCACTGGAATGTATTCCGGGTGAACGTTGCAGTATCCAACCTTGATGCGTTTTACGAAGCGTTCCCGGAAGGTACCTGGGATAATGCATGGTATCTTCCACAAAAAGAACGGGTCAGGATCTGGTAGGGATCGCTGGACCAGACTAAATCCCCCCGTACCTTTTATCCTTTCCAGGAGCCAATCATCAGGAATTCATCGGGATCACTCCCGTCAGAACCTTTGCTACACAGATCGGGGATAACCGTGGACACATCTCTGCCAAAAACAGCCTCGCTGGATCTTCGCCAGATCATCGCCCTGTACATCGGATCGGTCCTCGGTTCAGGTATCCTTCTCCTTCCCGGCCTGACAGCTGATCTTGCCGGGCCGGCATCGCTCCTTGCCTGGGGAGTGATGGGACTGCTCGCCATCCCGATGGCTCTGACCATGGGACTACTCTCCATCCGTTTCCCCCATTCGGGAGGTGTTTCCCATTTTGTATCCACCGCCTTCTCCCCCGGACTCGGATCCCTTGTCGGATGGTTCTTCCTCCTCTCGGCGATCATGGCCGTGCCGGTGATCGCCCTGACCGGGGCAGGATATGCCTGCAGTGCATTCGGTCTCGGCGAAGGTTCCCGGCTTCCCGTAACAATTCTTATCCTTGCCGCCGGGATTCTCTCGAATTACTTCGGGATGAAGATGACCGGGCAGGTTCAGATGGCTGTCGTGGTAGCGACAATTAGTATCCTTGTCGGAGCAGTTGCCGGCAGCCTTCCGGCGATAGATCCGGCACACTTCTCTCCGTTTATGCCCTCCGGACCAGTGAGTGTCGGCCAGGCTGCAACACTCATCTTCTGGTGTTTTCTCGGGTGGGAAGCAGTATCCCATGTCACCGGTGAGTTTGAAAATCCACGGCGTGATGTGGTGAAAGGAACCATAATCGCCTCGATCATCATCAGTATCCTCTACCTCGCAACCGCCTGTGTGGTCATCGGTACCGGGAGTTATGGGCCGGGCATATCTGAGGTCTCTCTCATCCACCTGATCGGGATCACGGCCGGAAGCTACGGGATGCTCATCGCCGGGGTTATCACCCTGTTTATCACCATTGCCCCGTCAATCGCGTACACCGGGGCAGCATCACGACTTTGTTACACCCTGGCACGGACCGGAAGTGCACCTGAAACACTCTCCCGGCTCTCGGCACGATACCAGACCCCCGTAGGCGGGCTTCTCTTTCTCACCCTCTGTTTCAGTACCATTCTTGCCATCTATTATTCCGGGATCATCCCGCTTGCAACCCTGATCCAGATACCCAATGCGACGTTTATCCTGACCTACCTGGGCGGGTGTGCCGCAGGACTGGTCCTCCTCAGGGATTCACGCCTGGGAATGGCGGTGAGTGGTATATCACTCGTACTCACCGGAATCGTCTTCTGTTTTGTCGGTTGGGCAGTTCTCTGGCCATGCATCATCACCCTTGCCTGGTTCGGGTTCAGGAGATACTCAGCCAGACGCCTGAAAGAGAGATTCCTGCATTACCAGCAACGTTGAAAACTTCACACAGGGTTTCAGCATGACCGGACCGCTCATCCTCCATCCCCGCCCGCCCTATGATTTCCATCTGAGTGCCCTGATCTTTGCGGGAGGAGATCCTGCCTTCAGGACATACACAAACGGGGTGCTCAGCATGGCCCTTGACACCGGGGAGATGCCGGTCCTCATCAGGATCCGGTCAACCGGAACCGTTGCCCGCCCCTGCCTGCTCGTTACCGTCTCGGGAGCGGGGCCGGTTCCCCCATGGGTAAGACCTCTCATATCAGAACAGGTAGATCTCATGCTCAATCTTTCTGAAGATCTCTTCCCGTTTTATGAGGCAGTCTCCACGGACAGCCAGACAGCCGATCTCATCCATGAACTCTACGGGCTGCGCATCCCGACAACCTCCACTCTCTTCGAAGCCCTTACCGACTCGATCATTGAACAACAGATCTCTCTTGCTGTCGCGTACAAACTTGAACATCGGCTGATACAGGCAACCGGACGGGCATTTACCCACGAAGGAACCCGGTATTTCTGTTATCCACGGCCGGAGGTGCTTGCAGAAACGCGCCCTGAGGTGTTCCGGGCATGTGGCCTGACCCTTCGGAAAGGATCGTATATCAGGGAAATATCTGCCAGGATCCGGGATCATTCACTGGATTTGGAAGCACTTTCAGACAGACACGATACCGAAGAGATTATTACAGCCCTCTGTACCATCCGGGGAGTCGGGCGATGGACTGCCGAACTGACAGCTCTTCGGGGATTTCACCGGCCGGATGCGTTCCCGGCGGCTGATATCGCGCTCCGCCGGATGATTTCCGAACGATTCCTGGACGGCAGGAGGATATCAGCAGAAGAAGCCATGGCATGTGCCCGGCCATGGGGAGCATGGAAAGGATTCATCGGGTTTTATCTCGAGGTCGGTGATCGACTGAAGCATGAAACGTGGATGCACCGGCCCCCTCTCCATCCGGGATGCTGAGCATTCCGGATGGAGGAGAGACTTCGTTCAAAAATGTATAAATGTAGACATTGTAATACATATGTGTACATGCAAACTAAGATCCTTCTTGATGAGAACGAAATTCCCCGGAAATGGTATAATATCCAGGCAGATCTGAAGACCCCGCTCGATCCGCCGTACCATCCACAGACAAAACAGCCGGTCGGACCGGCTGACCTGGAACCAATCTTCCCGAAAGAACTGATCAGACAAGAGATGTGCCAGGATCGGTATATCGACATCCCGGACGAAGTCAGGGACATTCTCACCCTCTGGAGACCCAGCCCCCTGTTCCGGGCCCATAAACTCGAAAAATTCCTCAAAACCCCTGCCAGGATCTATTACAAGTACGAGGGAGTCAGTCCGCCGGGATCGCATAAACCCAACACCGCCATCGCCCAGGCATACTATAATATGAAGGCAGGAATAGAGCGGATTGCAACCGAGACCGGTGCCGGCCAGTGGGGATCTTCGCTTGCATTCGCAACGCAGCTCTTCGACATGGAATGCAAGGTATACATGGTCAGGGGGAGTTATGACCAGAAACCGTACCGGAAGATGATGATGCAGGTGTGGGGAGCGGACTGCGTTCCCTCTCCGTCACCTGACACCCATTCCGGCCGGACAATACTGGAAAAGGATCCAACCACTCCCGGCAGTCTTGGCATCGCCATCTCAGAAGCAGTCGAAGATGCAGCCACCCATGACAATACGAACTATGCACTCGGCAGCGTGCTCAACCATGTCTGTCTCCACCAGACCATCATAGGGCAGGAAACTAAGAAACAACTTGATATGGTGGAGGAAAAAGCCGATATTGTTATCGGGAGCGCCGGCGGGGGATCCAACTTTGCCGGATTGTCCTTCCCGTTCGTCCAGGACATCCTTGGAGGAAAATCCGACACTCCGGAGGTCATCGCCGTCGAACCAGCTGCCTGTCCGACCCTCACGAAAGGGCTCTACGCATATGACTTCGGTGATGTCGCCGGACTCACCCCGATCATGAAGATGTTCACCCTCGGTCATGACTTCATCCCGCCGTCCATTCATGCAGGAGGGCTCCGGTACCACGGGATGGCCCCGCTGGTCTCAAAACTCCACGCAGACAAGCTGATCTCGGCAACCTCGGTTACGCAGAATGGTGTCTTCGATGCAGCAGTCACATTTGCCCGGACAGAGGGGATCATCCCGGCGCCTGAATCAGCCCATGCAATCAGGGTGGTCATCGACAAGGCACTTGAATGTAAAAAGACCGGAGAAGCAAAGACCATCGTGTTCAACAACAGCGGACATGGTCACTTTGATCTCTCCAGTTACGAGACATACTTTGCCGGATCCCTGCCTGACTATGAATACCCGGCTGATCTCATCGCTGAATCGCTCAGACATCTTCCACGGGTTGAATGAACCGGATTGGGTTCGTTGTAAACCCGTATGCAGGAATGGGGGGCGCTGTCGGACTGAAAGGTACTGATGGCTGCCTCGGAGAAGCCCGGGCACGGGGGGCAGTACCGAAATCCCCGGAACGGGCAATCCGGTTTCTGAATGCCCTCCCAGGAGAAGAGATCAGCATTCTCACGGCATCGGGAAGCATGGGGGGAGATGAACTCGCTGCAGCCGGATGGTCCTCGCACCAGGTGGTGTACACCCCCACTAACCAGGAAACCACCGGTGAAGACACCCGGCAGGCATGTCGGAACATGGTCGCTGCCGGGGTGGATCTTATCGTCTTCTGTGGTGGTGACGGCACCGCCCGGGACGTTTATTCGGTCACCGGACCGGAGATCCCTATCCTTGGGATTCCGGCAGGAGTGAAGATTTATTCTGCCGTTTTTGCCACAAGCCCGGAACGGACAGCCGAAATCCTTCTACGCCCTGATGAGGCATTCCTGACCGATGCCGAGGTGATGGATGTCGACGAGGAGGAGTACCGGTCAGGAACCCTTACCACCCGGATCTTTGGTATTGCAAAGGTCCCATACATCCCAACCCTGATCCAGGCTGGAAAAGAAGTCTTCTTTGGTGACGAGGAGATCAGCAGACGGGACATTGCTGCCTTCATTACGAATCTCATGGATGAGGAGACCCTGTACCTCCTCGGGGCCGGATCGACTACCGGGGCGATTGCCGACCGGCTCAAAATCTCATCAACCCTGCTGGGTATCGATGCCGTATGCAACGGCAGACTGGTTGCAGCAGATCTGAATGAACAGGGAATCCTCGAACTGGCCGGAAGATATCCGAAAGTGAAGATCATTCTTAGTCCTATCGGGGCACAGGGATTTGTCCTCGGACGGGGAAACCAGCAGATCAGCAGCAGGGTTCTGGAAAAAACCGGGCTTGACTCGCTCATCGTGATTGCCACCCCCGGAAAACTCCAGAATACCCCGGAACTGTTCATGGACACCGGAGATCCGGTAATGAACGGGAAATTCGGCGAATCAATCCTGGTGATCTGCGGATATGCGATGGCACAGCGGATCAGACTGAACCGGTAAGAACCAGCAGCGTTCCGGAGAGAGGATAAGCAGGTGAACGGTCAGGAATAATACCCGCGGAGATATGTGTTCCTCCTTCATACCTGATACGGATGACCGGCCTGGCAGGATCACCTGTATCGAACGCTGATGAATATACCGCCCATGTTGAGACGATAGCATCCAGAGCGGGGGTCACGATCAGCCAGGCTGCTGCCTGTATCAGGCTGCTCTCCGAGGGATCATCGATCCCGTTCATCGCGCGATACCGCAAGGAACGGACCGGTTCGCTCGATGAAGTCAAGATTCGTGCCATTGCCGGCGAGATGGAACGGATCAGCCGGCTGGAAGCAAGACGGGAGACGATCCTCACTACCATCAGGGAGGCCGGGAAACTCACCCCTGAACTTGCGAATGCAATCAGGAATGCCGACACCCTTACCATCCTTGAGGATATGTACCTCCCGTACCGCCCCCGGAGAAGAACCAGGGCAGATATTGCACGGGAAAAAGGACTTGAACCCCTTGCTGCATCGATCAGAGCACAGAAACCCGGATACGATCCCTGTGCGGATGCAGAACACTATACCAATCCTGACACCGGAGTGCTCACCCCGGAAGAAGCCCTGGAAGGAGCACAAGACATCATAGCCGCTGATCTTGCAGAAGATTGCACCATACGATCGGCAGTACGGGCGCTCTTTCACCGGTCTGCCCGGATTTTGGTATCGGCAGCACGGGGAAGAGGAGGTGATGCAGGAGTGTACCAGGATCTCGTCGGATTATCTGAACCGGCGGGGAACGCCCCGTCGCACCGGATTCTGGCCATCTTCAGGGGAGAGCGTGACGGGTTTCTCTCGGTTCATATCGCACCCGGTGACGAGGATGGTATTGGGATCCTGACCCGGAGTGCGGTTCGGAGATCTGATCCGGCCGGCAGGATTGTTGCCGCAGCGGCAACAGACGGATACCGCCGGCTGCTCGCACCGGCAATTGAACGCGAACTCAGGTCAGAACTGAAAGAGAAGGCTGATGAGACTGCCGCAGGAGTCTTTTCCCGGAACCTGCAACAGATCCTGCTTGCTCCCCCGCTCGGTCCGAAGAAGATCCTGGCGATAGACCCGGGCATCCGCACCGGCTGTAAACTTGCCGTGCTTGGAACAGAAGGACAGGTGCTCTGGACCGGGACGATCTATCCACATACCGGATCCTCCGGTTCCGCTGCCGGAGAAACCATCAGGGATGTCTGTATCCGGTTTTCCATCGAGGTAATCGCGGTCGGTGACGGTACCGCCGGGAGGGAAACCTGGACCTTCCTCCAGTCACTCGGTCTTCCATCCGCGATCCGGATGGTGAGCGTATCAGAACAGGGTGCTTCCATCTACTCCGCCTCTGATGTGGCCCGGGCCGAACTGCCGGATTTGGATGTCTCCATCCGGGGAGCGGTCTCAATCGGGAGAAGACTCCTCGATCCCCTCGCCGAACTGGTGAAAATAGAACCACGATCCCTTGGTGTCGGCCAGTACCAGCATGATGTGGACCAGGAACTGCTTGGAAAAAAACTCACCGCGGTTGTTACCAGTGCGGTCCATAGCGTCGGGGTAAACCTCAATACTGCTTCACCTGCTCTCCTGGCATATGTTTCAGGCCTCACGAGGAACACTGCATCGGCAATCATAGCATACCGGGAAGCAAACGGGAGGTTTGCCCTGCGGAAAGACCTTCTCAAGGTGAGGGGGATCGGAGAGAAGACCTTTGAACAGGCGGCAGGATTCCTAAGAATTGCCGGGGGATCTGAACCCCTGGATCACACCGGAATCCATCCGGAACGCTACCCCATCGTTGAGGAGATGGCAGTGTTAGCGGATATAACGGTACATGACCTGATTCATGACCCGGACCGAATCAGGTCCCTCCCCCTGGAACAATTTATCACCGCTGACTGCGGTCTGCCTACGCTCATCGATATCAGGGAAGAACTCCTCCGGCCGGGACGCGATCCCCGGGGATCCTTTGTATATACCCCGTACGAAAATCCGGTAACCTCGCTGGATGATCTCATTCCCGGTATGGAACTCTCCGGGGTGGTGACCAATGTCACCAACTTCGGAGCGTTCATCTCACTCGGGATCAAGGAAAATGGCCTCGTCCATATCAGCGAGATGGCAGACCGGTTTGTCCGGGATCCGGGTGAGATTGTCCGGGTATCAGAACAGGTCAGGGTCCGGGTGATCGCGGTTGATTCTGACCGGCGACGGATAACCCTCTCAATGAAGGGATTTTCATCAGATAATACCGGGAATCCGGCGAGCTGACCTTCGATGCCCCCGCGAACGGGAACGGCGGACTGGGTTGTGAACGGGAACAGCAGATGGAAGGATCCTCACCGGCTATAAAAGTGGATAATGCGGATATCCCTGAGATCCCGGATACCCGCACCGGTTCCCACCGGAAAGATCTCATTTTCTGATCTCTGCGTTGGATGCCGGCCGGGATGCCAGTCACCCCCGATCATACTGGGATAGATGATTCGCATTCATCTCTCCGTCATGACCGGAGAAGAGGGGGTGTCAGGATCAGGCAGATCATTCCCATGGATCCGCCCCCTGACAAGCGAGAAAAAGATCCCGGCAAAGCAAACCACGGTGAAGAAGATAAACCCGGAATGCATTGCATTCTCAAAGGGTATGGCCAGATCGGTGGTAATCTCAACCGGTCCGACATAGATAGCAAGGAGCATCATGGCGATTCCCATTGAGAAGGTCTGCCCGAGGAGTCGCATGGTTGCAAGGATTCCTGAAGCAACTCCATAATCCTTTTTTTCAACGGATCCCATGACTGCGTTTGTATTCGGGGATGTAAAGAGACCAAAACCGGCTCCGAGCAGGAGAAGAACCCCGAAGTAGTACCAGAGGGGCGTATCAGGGTCAAGGAAAACGAGGAGGAACAGCCCGAGAGTGGTAAGACCCATCCCGGCAGACGAGACATATGCCGGCTCCACCCGGTCAGAGAGCCGTCCTGAAAATGGTGAAATAAGCGCCTGCATTATTGGCTGCGTAATCAGGATGAGCCCTGCATGCGCCGGGGTAAATCCCCGGGTTATCTGGAGATCAAGGCTGAGAAGAAATGCGATTGCATAGGTGGCACTGTAATTGATCAGGGCAGCAAGGTTTGAGAAGGTAAAGGGGCGGTTCTGGAGAAACAGATGGAGGTCAAGAACAGGGAACGGGATCCGCAATTCATATCTGATGAACAGGAAAAAACCAAACAGCCCGGCAATGATCATGAAAACACCGGAGTAGTCGGGGAGCGAGGAGAACCCATACATGACAAAGACAAGGGAACAACTGTAGATCAGGGATCCGGTCAGATCAAACGGTTCTCCATGACTGTCAGCCCAGTCTGTTTTCAGGTAGCGGAGAATGAGATACATGATCAGGATCCCGATCGGCACATTGATCCAGAAGATGCTCCTCCAGCCAAGATATGCGGTCAGAAACCCTCCAAGCATCGGGCCTGCTGATAACCCGAGATAGACCGACGTGACATAAAGCCCGAGTACTTTCCCCCGTTCCCGGGGCGGAAAAACCGAGGTCAGCATGGACACTCCGGTCCCGAAGATCATGGCAGATCCGATACCCTGGATGATACGGATCATGATGAGCAGGGTGCCGTCGGGAACCATCGTCATACCCAGTGAGGACAGCGTGAAGGTAACAATTCCTGAGAGAAATACCCGTTTCCGCCCGAATATATCCGCAATTCTCCCGAACGGGACGAGGAAAACGGCTGATGCGAGCAGGTATGATGTCGCAATCCAGGAGAGCATGAGGGCATCAAGATGGAATTCGGACCCCATCGTGGGAAGAGCGATATTCACGGCCGAGCCATCAAACGGGGTAAGAAATCCGGAGAATAATGCGACGAGAAGAACACTCCAGCCCGGAACGGACTGTTTTTCAGCCGGTTCATGAACGGATGGAAAAGACTCGTCTCTCATGGTATTGCCGCCATACTCATACCCCATACTCAGCCATACATATCATGTCAGGAATCCGGGATCAATGAGATCTGGATCCTGCAATGATATCAGGTCGCCGAAATCTTACAGGGGGAAAAAGAGAGGAGTATTATGACTGCTTCCATCTCGGAAGGGCTGCACAAAACCCGGTGATCATCTTCATGGCATTTTCATGGCTGACGCCATATTCACCGGCGAGAACCGGGGCATATGTGGCTGCCATTTCTTCGAGGGTTGCATCAGGCATGATCAGGGCACCCTTCTGGTAACAGTGAATGCAGTACCGTTCATTCCGGGTTCCGTCCGGTTCAGTCCCGGCTTCATCGGGCAAGGTGACCGGCATCCCGCAACTGCCGCATATCGGAAACAACGTTCCGCTCCAGCGAAGGAGTGATCCGAGTTGCTGATGAAGAAACGTGCGGGCATGTTGTTCAGGCATGCCAAACATCTGGTTCATCGCCGGAACGCACCGATCCTCCATCTCCTGCATGGTCATCTCCGGTTCGATAAAAGAGCCGGATCCATAACAATACGAGCAGTACAATCCTGAACGCGAACCATCTGATTCGGTTCCACGCTGATCATCATTCACCATCGGCATTCCGCAGCTCTGGCATATCTCACTGATTACATTCATTTCATCATTTCCAGGGGATTATGGCATTAATCAACCCGGACGAGGCAACACGACTCCCCGGGATGAATACGAGGTATTCTGGAAGCAGATATAAACCTGGTTCAAACCGGGTGAAAGTGAATACCGGGGGATATGACTATATTCGATAAGGACTTCCGGACAATAATGAAACGATGCCGCAGCCTGAACAGAGCAGAAGGCAGGCATGGACCAGTGCCCACGCGCTACACCCCCGAAAACCCATGATGGGAGAGATCGTTCAGGTATTCGCGTGAACCATTTTCCAGCATGAGACAGATTCAATCAAAAGGAGAGAGGGGGGCAATCTGGACCGGCGGATAAATATACCCTGAAATGCCATTACCCCATATCAGGAGATCAGGTGCTGATATGACCGGACAGGAAGATCTCTCATTATTACAAGCAGAAAATGCCCGATTGCAACGTGATCTTGAAAGAACCAGGGAACTTCAGGAACAGGCCGAATTTGTCTTCCGCCTGAATCCGAATCCGATTCTGATCTGGAATGCCGATCTCTCCATCATCGATGTCAACCAAGCATTTATTGATGCAACCGGATGGAGCCGGGAGAAGACCCTTAACGCAACCCTGAATGATTTTGTCTATCTTGACAGGAAAGGAGACGGGCTTGCAGAAACGGTCAGAGAAAAGACTGAAAAAACCGGAGAAGCAACATTCCGGTTTCCAAAGGGGATCGTAACCTGGGTGAGACATACCATTCCGGTTCTTAACTCATCGGGAGGAATCGAACGGATCTTCTCGGTGTATAACGACATCACCGGGCAGCGAAAACAGATCGATGAGATCAATATTCTGCAGGACAGAACCGCCTCGATTATCGCACAAAATCCATACCCGATCATTCTCTGGACGCCGGAACTGGCAATAGAAACGATGAACCAGGCAGCGCTTACGCTCATGGGCTGGAACGAATCAGATATCAAACGGCTCACGATCAAGGATTTTGACTATATCAGCCAGACCGGGCAGAGCGT
>CAZWTX010000038.1:0-19217 GCA_964637135.1 uncultured Methanospirillum sp.
TGGGAGAAACACGAGGTGCTTCAGGGTTCTGTCCAGCCGGCTGTTGCTTATTCCTCGAAATAATCGAGATCTATCTTTTTTCACCCGTCTTAAGCCCGAGAGAACACCTAAATCAGGTTACCTGATATTTCAGAAGAAGAAACCTGAGATCCATGAAAGCAGTATCCGGTTCTCTGAAAGCAGTTCATTATCTCCGGATCGATCACGGAGAAGACCTTGTCGGGGTCCTGACCGGATTTCTGAAGGAGCGATCGATCATGGCAGGTTCAGTCTCTCTCACCGGGGCCGTATCACGGCTTTCCCTGGTATGCGGACCAGAACAACTGACCCTCCCGCCGGTTCCCCACCGGGAGGTCAGGAATGGGGGGTATGAACTGACCGGTCATGGCGTGATCCACACCGGGACGGATGGCCCGCACCTGCACCTCCATGTCACCGCCGGAAGGGGGACCGAAGTACTCTGCGGCTGTCTCCGGGGCGATACCCGTGTCTACCTCATTGTCGAGGCAGTGATTCATGAATATACCGGGTTCATGCTCCCTGAAAGAGCGGATCCGGTATGCCACCTTCCGCTCCCGCTTCCGGAAGAGATCTGATCACGAGGTAGCCGGCCTCTCAACACCGATCCTGCTTCGTTTCAGATCAGGAGAGAAACCAAGGCCGAGGAGAAAGTCCCGGGATTCACCGGTGTTATGGAGGAGAACCTCAATCAGGTCTTCCTTCTCGTCCACGTCGCAGTATAACCGGAACGAGTCGATGATCCGCAGGGAAAGTCCTGCTTTCTCCCCGTACCGGCAGTGCTTCTCAAAACTTCTCCCGTAATACTGGGCCCTGAACCGGGAAGCCCTGCGGATATACACCGCGTTCGTTCCCCCTCCCCTGCCGGGGACAATCGCAAGATCGGCACCGGAGGAAAGCAGGGCAAGAACAGATGACCGGTCGGCAAGGGCGAGATCGGCCATGACAATCGCGAGAGGTTCGTCATTTCCCGTGCAGAAGGTATCTATCGCCTCGTTCAGACCTTGTTCGAGGATTTTCACGGGGATATCCCCGTTATCGAAAGGAGCAGTCGAGAGAACGAGGGGGTTACAACCGGCAGACCTGAGCGCCGTCACCACGTCACGGAGCATGCAGAGGGCAAAAGCAGTCCGCTCCTCCTCGGAGAGCACCGGGGAGAGACGGGTCTTCGGGTGTATCGGCTTGAACGGGATGACCACCGGTATGCGCATCTCACCTCCGTTAGGAGTATGAACCAAAAAACCCTCGCAGATGTGTCAGGATACCGTCGGAACGGTTCCGTGGATCCGGCTGCGGAACCGCTGGGGCCATAACCTTCCCGGCCGAACAGGTAGGTATGATGGGGCGGGAGATCACCTACTCCCGGAATGTCTTCATTCCACTAACGTTCGTCTGCCGGAACCGGTGCGGGTACTGCACGTTCCGGAGGGAGGCCGGCCCCGGTTGTCTCCTATCTCCAAAAGAGGTTACCGGGATCATCCAGCGTGGATCAGCTGCCGGATGCACCGAGGCGCTCTTCACGTTCGGGGAGAAACCGGAGGGGGAAGACGGGTTTATGCCGTACCTCCGGGGGGCTGGGTACGAATCAATCCTCGGATACTGCCACGAAATGAGCCGGGTAGCGATAGACGCCGGGATCCTTCCCCATACCAATGCCGGAATTCTCACCCCCGAAGAGATGACAGACCTGAAGGAGGTCAACGCGAGTATGGGTCTGATGCTTGAGACCTGCGCTGACATCCCGGCCCATGCCGGTTCACCCGGGAAAAAACCGGAAGTCAGGATCGAAATGATCGAGGAGGCAGGAAAACTCCGCATTCCGTTTACCACCGGGCTTCTCCTTGGGATCGGAGAGACACGGCAGGACCGGGAGGATTCTCTCCACGTGATCGCCGATCTCCACCGTCGGTACGATCACATCCAGGAAGTGATCATCCAGAACTTCTGCCCGAAACCCGGTACCCGGATGGCATGCGTGCCCGGTGCCAGTGCTGAAGTACTGAAGGATACCGTCAGGATGGCAACAGAGATCCTTCCCGATGACATCTCCATTCAGATCCCGCCCAATCTCGCGGAGATCAGGGAGATCCTTCCGTCCGGGGTGACCGATCTCGGCGGCGTCTCACCAGTCACCATCGATTACGTGAACCCCGAGCATCCCTGGCCGGCAATTGAAGAGTTGAAAGAGACCGCCAGGGGGTACATCCTGCGTGAACGGCTCTGCATCTACCCGAAATACATTAAAAAGGGCTGGTACCCGGAGTGTCTCAGGGATCTTATCATCAGGCTTGAGGACAGAATCAGTACCAGAGGATTGTAATGAACCAGGGCACCCCCCTCTATGTAGGGAAGGCGAAGTCAGTATTCGCCACCGGAAAACCTGATGAGCTGCGTGTGGTCTTCCGCAATGACATGACCGCATTCAACGGGGTAAAACACGACCAGTTCGAGAATAAGGGGCGGTTTAACGCGACGGCATCCGCGTTCTTCATGGATCTGCTCGAAAGATCCGGGATAAAAACTCATTTTATCAGGATGAGTGGCCCTGAAGAGATGATCGTCAGGAGCCTTTCGATGATCCCGCTCGAGGTGATCGTCCGCAATGTCGCTGCCGGTTCGATGACGAAGAAATACCCGGTCGAGAATGGGACTGTCCTGAAGCGACCGGTAGTCACGATCGATTACAAGGATGACGAACGGGGCGATCCGATGATCAATGACGATCTCATTGAGGTTCTCGGTATTCTCGGGAGTGATGACCTGGCAGCGGTGAAGAAGACCGCTCTTGCAATCAACGATATTCTCTCCCGGTTCTTTGACGAATACGGGATCCGGCTCGTGGACTTCAAGCTCGAATTCGGAATGGCCAATGGAGAAATCATGCTTGGTGACGAGATCAGCATGGATTCGATGCGCCTGTGGGATAAAAAGACCGGGGAGTCCTTTGACAAGGATGTCTACCGGTTTGAAAAAGGCGACGTGATGGATGCATACCGCCGGATTCTCCAGCGCATCATGCCAGAATTCGGAGAATAACCCATGAAATACACGGCAAACATTACCATTTCACTCAAGCGCGGAATGCTTGATCCTGAAGCAAACGCGATCAGTGATGCCCTGAGAAACCTCGGCTTTGCGGTGGATACCATTACATCAGCACAGCAGTTCTCCGTGACCTTCGATGCAGCCTCACCTGAAGAAGCACGGGACCAGGCGGAGAAGATGTGCCTGCGGCTGCTCGCAAACCCCGTCATTCATCATTACACCATTGAGGTTGCTGAATGAGGTTTGCAACAGTTGCATTCGGGGGAAGCAACTGTGATTATGACACGCAGTATGTTATCTCAGAGGTCATCGGGGTCGATTGCGACCGGGTATGGTATAAGGACGGACTGAACCGCCAGTATGATGCAATCGTGCTCCCGGGCGGGTTCAGTTACGGTGATTACCTCAGGGCCGGTGCCATTGCTGCCCGGACACCGGTGATGGACCGGATCAGGGCTCATGCACGGGAGGGCGGACTGGTCCTCGGAATATGCAACGGGGCACAGATCCTTGCCGAAAGCGGCCTTATCCCCGGGATGTTCACGATTAATGCATACCCGAAGTTCATCTGCCGGCCGGCATACCTGCGGGTTGAGGATACCGGATCACCGTTCACCGGTGCCTTCAGGGAAGGACAGGTCATCCGTATTCCGATAGCACACCAGGAAGGACGGTACGTCCCGCCTCCGGAGGGTACCGTCGATGCCGCATTCAGGTTCTGTGATCTGAACGGTGCGGTGAATCCCGGGGTGAACCCGAACGGATCGCATGGGAATATCACCGGCGTTCTTGGCGGACCGCGCCGGAATGTACTGGCAATGATGCCTCATCCCGAGCGGGCGAGCGAGGATGTACTCGGATCAGCGGATGGAAAGCAGATTTTTTCCTCGATGATTCAGTACATTGAAGGGAACAGGAGCTGAGAGATACATGGGTGAAGGAGAACCGGTGACACATCTGGAAGAAGAGATTCTCAAATGGGCAGAGGAATATGCCGGGGAGCACGGGTGGATTCTCAACCCTGATGACCGTCAGCGCAATGCCGTCGCGAAAGGTCTCGCACGGAACACGGAGCGGTTTGGTGCACGATACTGCCCCTGCCGGATCCGGTCAGGAGACCCGGAGACTGACAAACGGATCATCTGTCCCTGCATCTACCACCAGGACGAGGTTGACCAGGCAGGCAGATGCACCTGTAACTTCTTTTTTGATCCGGAAATCGTTGAATAAGCGGATTATACTCCCCTCATTCCTTCGACAGGTTCATATCTGCATTTTTCCTTGTATAAACGAAGAACATGGCATCTATCGGAACCATCATCGCAGAAGCATCTGAGTACGTGAAGACCGGATGCATCACCGACTGGAAACGCTGGCTGATCCTGATCATCCTCATGATCGTCCAGGGATTCACGCTCTGCATCGTTCCCCTCTTCAACGGGTACCTCGTCAGGGTGTACGGGTCATCAAACCCCACTGCCCCGGGAACGGAGGGGATCGGCCGGCTCTTCGTGGACGGCTGGAAGTTCAACATTATCACGATCCTCTACCTCATTCCGGCGATCATTGTCGCCCTCATCTTCGGAGTCCTCGGGGTCCTTCCGATGATCGCCGGGATTCTCTCTACCGGAAAGATCGCCGAGATCGTGGGGATCGCCATCGGGAGCCTCGGGATACTCCTCGCGGTCCTCCTCGTAATCGTCTTCTCCCTCCTCATGTACATGGCATATGTCCGGTTCTCCCGGAGCGGTGCACTGGCAGACGCATTCGCAATCGGCGATATCTCGCATCATATCTCCTCCGGTATCGGATGGGGGCCCTACGTTGCGGTCTGGATCATCGTCTGGATCCTCTCGGCAACCCTCTTCCTCATTATCATGGGCCTGAGCGTCGTTCCGTTCCTCGGACCGCTTGCCGGACTGATCCTCTCCCCGCTCTGGGGTGTATTCATCGCCCGGATCATCAGCAACGTCTATGATGCAACCGCCTGATTCAGGCAAAAAAAGGGGAGGAGAACTCACCCTACTCAATCATTTTTAGAAAACTCGGTTTTCAGACCCTTTTTAGAAAAGAGCGTCCCTAGAGAGATTTCTATATGATTCTATGACCTCCTCTTCTATTCAACTATAGAGAATAGTGAATAACCCCACATTGGCATAAAAGCCGATTTAAATGACTTATATAGTCGAGATTTTTTTATCTGGGGTTAATCACTATTCTCTATAAAGTAATCCTTTATAGTTTGATCAAATTAAACAGAACTCGCTAATTTTACCAAATCCCAAGTAAATCGGGTTATTTTCAAATATCTTATACTACATTGTGATCTGTTTTATCGATCAGATTCCATCAAAACCATACCGGAGTAAACAAATCATTTTTTTACTGCTGCCGGTGAGAATCATTATTACGGCACCGGAGGAGAGATGTTTTTCAGTAATGATACTATGGAGCCTTTCTATACTATTTGCGAAAAATGTAACCAGATAATCTACATCACTAAAAAAGAATCTAAAATTAAATGCCCAAACTGCTCACATAAACTTCTCTATAGTTCTACTCAACCGGCTGAAAATAATGACCTGCTCCTCCAAAAGCGAGATAAAAGCCTAAGAAAAATACAACAACTCAAACAAAACTACGATGTCAAACAGCTCGGAGAGAGAAGTTATCTAACCCTATGCCCATCCTGTGGATTTGAAATTGTTTTTTCTTACAATGAATGGAATCATCCATGTAAAAACTGTGGATACTTACTAAACCGAGCATTATCACCACCAATTGAATTAAACGAGAATATTTCTTCTATTAACAATCCTCTTTACCACTTAGCGGGCGTAAATGGAGAATTATTCCTTTATTCATCAAAAATAATCATTTCACGGAATAAATCCAGCATTATCACTGGTTTGTCTCAAGGATTTACAAAAGGCGATAAAACAATTTATATCAACCAAATATCCGGAGTTCAATTAAAACTAGCAGGACTAACAAATGGTTATATCCAATTCACAATATCAGGTGGAAAGGAAAGCACTGGAGGAGCATTTGATGCAACAACTGACGAAAATACGGTTATGTTTTCATCAGCCAATAACGAAATTGCATCACAAATTCAGCAAAAAATTGATGAAATCAAGGATTCATTACACAACAATAAAACTGGAAGTGTGGATAAGCCTTCATTGAGTGGGGCTGATGAAATTCGTAAGTTCAAACAATTGATGGATGAAGGAATCATCACTCAAGAAGAATTTGAGATGAAAAAGAAACAATTATTAGAGATTTAACCACTCCCCGGCTGCCTGACCACGAGAACCGGAACCGGGCTCCGGTGCACCACCCCACCACTTACGCTCCCGAGGATCAGACGGCCGGCCATTCCTTTCCCGGTTGACCCCACCACGATCAGGTCACACCGGTCTGACTGGCCGTACTCGATCAGGGCATCGACCGGATCCCCGACACGGGTATGAAGGGTCACTTCCGAACCTTCTGCCGTAGCGGTGGCGTGGATATTCTCTGCTATTTCGTTCTCCTCCTTCTGCAGCAGGCTGACATGCCGTGTCTCCCCGGACGATGTCTGGTCAACAATCTCCCGTTCAGCAAGCTGCGTATAGATTCGCGGCGGGATGACCAGCATCACCTCCACCTTCGATGAGAGGAGCTTTCCTAACTTCACTGCCTCGGCAAGTGCATACAGGCTCTCCTTTGAACCGTCAACCCCGACAAGAATCCGCTGGTACATATGCATCAGACTGGGTGACAAATCCATATAGACAATCCCATCCGGTTACCAGACCGGACGGGCAAGTCCGAATGCCTCCGCATATGAACTCCCGGGACAACTGATACTTCGGTACCGGTTCAGCCCGGTGATCACCTCGTCAAACTGGCGTTGTTCCTGTTGTGAGGTATGGGCACGGATAATCTCCTGCTTGCGATCAATGACCGCAGAGATATCAGTGAAGAGGAGGGGATCGAAAACCGGGGTCCAGACCTCGTACAGCCGGATCTCCCTGACCCGGTGGGGCTGCTCACCGATATCTGGGAAATGGGACGTGGCCGCACGACGGCAGCCCTCGATCACAGCAGTTGCAACCGCCTGGTGATCAGGATGGGCATCCCCAGGATGGTGGACATAGACAATTTCTGGGGCGTATTTCCGGATCAGACGGCCGGCCGCGGTGACCAGGGTGAGATCGTGGGGCACAAGTCCCCCGTCATGATACTCAAGCGATACCCGGTCTGCTGCTCCCATCATGGCGGCCGCGATCTGACCCTCCTGCCACCGGATCTCTCCGGTCTTCACCGGCGGGGTATCAAGTGTACCGGCATCGCCGTTCGTGACATCGACGATGAAAACCTCGTCCCCGTCACCGGAATGGAGCAGGAGCGATCCGCCACACCCTATCTCGACATCATCAGGATGGGCACCGAAGGCAAGAATCCGCATGATCAGCCAAGCCTGACGAGCGCCTCTCTCCCGGTCATCCCGGGAACAACCCCGGCCTTTCCGGCAACGGCATTCGCGACGACAACCTCACCGGCAAGGAGATCGTCAAGGTTCCTCACCGAATCAGCCGTCGTTGGTTTCACCTTGGCCGCTGCAATACCGAACTTCTCAAGGGCCACTGCATCTATCGCCCCACAGCCGACAAGCCCGCCGGTTCCTTTCGCAAAAACGAGGCTCACCGGGCCGATAGGAATCCCGTACCAGGTGAACTCCTTTCCATCAAGAACAACCGTTGCAGATTCCATGGTACCCGTTATCCCCGGCCCTATATCAGGATGGCAGGTGATCTTCTGTCAGGATACGATACCGGGATTCCAGGAGATCCACGATACGATCCCAGTCATGTTCAGCGGCATATGCATCCATTGCCGTCTGATCGGGAGTCATATCCAGAGCCTGAAGAATAATCCCGGCAAGCCGCGATGGATCAGGCGGTGTCAGGAATCCGCATCCGGGAAGGATATGATCCCGTGCCGCGTTCCGGGGGTGATCCAACGTTATCACAATGCATCCGCAGGCGATCGCTTCCACGGCTGCAATCCCGAATCCTTCCCGTTCACTAGGTAGTACAAAAACACGGGAAGATTTCATAGAAGCGATAATCTCCTCCTGGTCAGTAAGAAACCCCGGACAATCCACCGTACCGGTAAGACCTGCCCCGGTGATCTTCCGGAGGACGGCAGGTCGCTCCGGCCCGTCACCAATCATCAGGCATCGGAGATCCGGCTTTATCCTGACCAGCCGGGAGACCGCATCCACCACGAGCCCGGGGTGTTTCTCAGGGATAAACCGGCCGAGAAAGAGAATGTCATATTCTTTCGCTATCCGCGGGATCGCACGGATGGCAGCATAATCAATCCCGTTCGGGACGATGGGGATCTCATCCTTGTACCCGGCATGGCGCAGGGCCGATCCGGTATGGGCCGAGACCGCGATGAGCGGATGGCTCATGCAAAGGGCAATCCACTCAATCAGCCGGCCAATCCATCCGGCAGGCCCGAGGTACTCGTACCAGTATGATCCCCAGTATTCATGCCAGGTATATACCCGGGGGATATTACGGTGGGCAAACGGAGAGATAAGAAGAGGAAAATAGGGAAAATTCTGGATCTCCAGGAGATCCCCGGAAAACTGCCTGAGTGCCGGCAAAAGATGCCGGGTGTACCGCAGTAATTGAAGGATCGAGCGGCATCTGCCGGAATAGAGGTTCTCTTTATTCCCGACACCATGCAGGACGAGACCGTCCCGGGTGATAGTATCATCACCGTCCCACGATTTCATCCCGAAGATATGGATCTCATGCCCCCGTCTCGCAAGCCTGATTCAAAGCTCGTGAATCCGCCGCTCAACCCCGCCAATCGTATCCGGGCAGATGACATCATACACATATCCGATTCGCATATCAGTCCTGGTCCCCGGATTTTCCGGATGTTCTCGCGATTGGTATATGTCTCCGGATAATAATAATACACAGGATGCGGTGTATCTCCTTCCTCGGTTCGGTCAAACCAGACAAGCGGCGGGTATGCCGGGCTGACCTCTGCATTGAGACCGACCTCGTACAGGAAGCGATATACCATCTCTACCATCCGGACGAGATTATCCTCTGCATATCTGACCCTGCATCTGCAGGCATCGCCGCCTCCCTGACCGCCCGCAGCGTTCCGGTCAGGATCGTCTGGATTCCCTCCGGGACCGATGAAGACCAGCTCTGGACAATATTCAGTCTCATCTGCAGCGAAGTATCACCCGGAGAGGAGATCCTCTTTGACATCACGAACGGCTGTCACTCCCTTCCGTTTCTTGCCTTCCTGATCGCATCGTACCTGAAGACGGTCAGCCAGGTAACCGTCACCGGGGTCATCTACCTTCCAGCTCCTGATGATCACGGCTTTTCCCGGTTTGTCAACCTGCTTCCCCTGATGTCTGTCCTCGACTGGATTGCCGGGGTCCGGGCACTCACCACGTACACCGATGCACGACCACTCCGGCTTCTCCTGTCCGGGCTCCAGGCCGGTCTCCACCGGACACAGACAATCCCCGATCCGCCGACCCGGCTCTCCGGATGGGCACATCTCCTTGAGAATTTCTGCCATGCCGTCCGGCTCTCCCGGCCTATCGATGCCCTGTATGCAGCAGAAGGAATCGTATCAGGTCTTCCGGAGGTTTCCGGGGAACTGGATCGGGTTGCCCCGTCCCTCGTCCCGATACTCTCCTCCATTGACCCGCTCCGCCCCCTGGCATCGCCTCCCCCTGACCGCGAATGTAGTATTCCCTACCTTCGCAGCCAGCTTGCCCTCATCAGGTACCAGGTCACCAGCGGACTCTACTTTCAGGCAGTCAGCCTCTCGCGTGAGGTACTTGTGTCAGGCGTGATGATCCTCACCGGTCATGCCGGGGAGTGGCTGGATGCCGACCTCAGGCACGAGATCTCGCGGACTCTGACGGGATCTGCCCTGGCCCGCCAGGGAAAATTGTTTGAAACAACCCCGCATTCCCATAAGGTCACCTCTCTTGCAGGATGGGAAGAAATGGTCACAATCTGGATCCGTGTCTCCGATCTCCGCAATGATCTTGCTCATTGCGGGATGAACCTCCGCGAAGAACGGGTGCAATCTCTTCTGAAGCGGGCTGCACGGATCCCGGAAGAGACCTGTGCATTCCTTGACTACTGCTCGGAAACCGTCCCGGGGACGGATGCAGGAATGAACGGATCAGCGTGATGGCTGCTGCTGGGTGGCACAGTGAAACGTGCCATACCCTTCAACCATCGCCCTCGCGTCGATACCGATCACATCCCGTCCCGGAAAGAGCCCGGAGAGGATGTCAAGGGCCTCCTTGTCACGCGGATCCCCGAATACCGGGACAATGACCACCCGGTTGCCGATGTAGAAGTTCAGGTACGTTGCCGGGTACCGCTCAAATCCGTCTGATACCGCCGATGGCATCGGGAGCCGGATCACGGTAAGGGGATTGCCGTCCTGATCTGTTGACGAACAGAGAATCTCGTAGTTCTCTCGAAGGGCATGATGATTTTCATCAGATTCATGTTCTTCGAAGGCACAGACCACCGTCGTCGGATTGACAAACCGTGCGAGATCATCGATATGGCCGTCAGTATCATCCCCGGCTATCCCGTCGGAGAGCCAGATCACCTTTACCACCCCGAGATACTCTTCAAGATACTCCTCTATCTCATACATGGTGAGATGTGGGTTTCGGTTCTCGTTCAGGAGACAGGAACGGGTCGTGAGGAGGGTCCCCTTCCCGTTCACCTCAACCGACCCCCCTTCCAGAATAATTCCCGGTTCAAAGACCGGATCATCGATCCATTGGCGCATGAACCCGGGAACCTCATGGTCGATGACGAGGCTGTCATACTTGTTCCCCCAGGCATTGAACCCCCACCTAACCATGGCCCGTTCCCGTGTTACTGAATTAACAACGAATATGGGGCCGTAGTCCCGGATCCAGACATCTGCATACAGACAGGTATGGATAGTCACTCCATCGTAGGGAATACCAGCCTGTTCAAGAAGGGAGAGAACATAGTGATGGATCTTCTCATTCGGCACAAGCAGATGTACCGGCTCTGACCGGCTTAATTCCATGATGAACCGGGCATACACCTCCTCTACCTCGCAGAGCCGGGGAAACGTCATCGAATCATGGGGCCAAGAGATCCATACGGCTTCATGCATTTCCCATTCTGCCGGCATGCGATACCCGAGACTCCGGGGGGTGCCGGTTTGTTCAACTGCCACTGCCGGTCTGGTAAGACGAGCATAGGTATCCGGTCGCCGGTTCCGGAAGAATCCCCAGGCGTCCCTGATCTCCCGGTTCATGGAGAGGTTCAGCAAGGAATAGAGCACGGTTTCCTCCCTCCCGGCCTTGGAAAGGATTGTTCCGAATGCATCGCATACAAATGAACTTCCGAAAAAGGAGATAGAACCTTCGTTTCCGGTACGGTTCACTGCCGCCACATGGACGCTGTTGGCTATCGCATGGCTTCGCTGGATGATCTCCCAGGACTCACGCCAGTCGGCGTTCTCAGGAACAGAGTCATCGATCTGGCCAATAGCCGTCGGATAGAAGATGATATCAGCACCTTCAAGGGCTACCGCTCGGGCAGCTTCCGGGAACCACTGGTCATAACAGATGAGGACCGCGATGGTTGCATACGCCGTCCGACATACCTGAAAGCCTGTTCCCGGATGGAAATAGGACTTCTCCCAGAAGAGGGGATCGTGTGGGATATGCACCTTGTGATATGGTGGTTTCAGGCTCCCGTCGATATCGATCACCACGGCCGTGTTGAAAAACCGGCCATCCGGGGCAGCTTCAAAGACCGGGACAATGATCACAACCCCGTACCTTTTGGCAAGGTCACTGAAGAGCCGGGTGGTGGGCCCGGGAACCGGTTCGGCCAGGGAACGGGTATCAGAACAGAACGCCCGGGGAAAATATTGGTACCTGAACAGTTCGGGAAGGCAGATGATCCGGGCACCATGCTCTGCTGCACCGGTGACGAGGCGGGCAGCATTCTCAAGGTTTGCATCCGGATCGCTCCCGCACGACATCTGAACGAGAGCAATTAAAAGGGGTTCCCCGGCCATGCTTTCTGGTAATCGTTCTGTCATCTATAATTCTTTCTCCCGTTGGTTTGATCCATACCAGCGGGATCTTCCGCGGTGATCATGCTGGTGATGAAGATCCGGTTTATGGGGGTGGGCATGGGTCAGCTCGGCATGGGTATGGAGATGGGCATGGTCTCCTGAGGAAGACAGCGGAGGCAGTGATGCCGGGTGTTCATGCTCGTGGTGGCTGTCCGGGTGCCGGTGCCGGTGATCATGAACCATCGGCGGGTGGTAATGAAGGTGATCATGCCGCTCCGAGAGAAGAAGCCAGGTTCCGAGGATCATGATCCCAAATGCAGGAACAAATTGCAGGCCGGGTATCTCCCTGAACAGGATGAACGAGATGATAACACCAAAGAATGGGGAGAGGGCTAGAAAAAGTCCGGTTCTGGCCGTTCCAAGGGAACGGAGTGCAATGAGAAAGAACACACTCGCGATACCACCGAAACTGAAGAACCCAACCGTGAGATAGACGGGAATGAGCGAAAGGGCTGGGATATGCTCGCCGAGGAGCAAGGCAACCAGGAGCGTGACCAAACCTGCTGAAAAACCCTTCACGAATATCACCACAAGGGGATCCTTCCCAGAGACCCTCCGGCTGATATTGTTATCAAACGCCCAGAACGTACAGGCAACGAGGATACCCACGGCTCCCGCCGAGATTAGAACGGCGCCAGATGGTTCGTAACTGAGAATGATACACGAACCGGCAATGAACAACATCGCTGTCCAGATCTGACGCCCGACTGCCTCTCTGAAGAGGAAGAATGCCACAAGGGTGGTTGCCACCGGTTCAAAATTCAGAAGAAGAGCACCGGTTGCTGCAGGGGTCACGGTCATGGAGAACGTCAGGACAACCGGGGCAAGTATCCCCCCGAACAGGGCCATCCCGGCAAGGGCAGGAATATCATGCCTGTCCAGGGGTGCTTCACGCTGAACCGGCCCGGAGAGAAGTCTTCGTGCAACAATCATGAGAAAAATCCCGATACCACTTCCCAGGTAGAAAAGCGCTGCCACCATGACCGGCTCAACCGGACCAAGCATGAACTTGGTCATGGGAGCACAGCTTCCAAAGAAGATCGCCGAAAGAATTGCAAAGCAGATCGGAATATGGGGGCGGATCCGGTGTTTCAGGGTGTACATGTCAATCCCGCGTTGTACAGGTACAATCCTTCATCGCCTGTACATGAATGTCCAGTACTATTGAATCCGGTACACATTAACGGGATCTAAAAAAAAGGGAGAATTATTCCAGTTTGTACTTCTGAATGAGATCCTGCCATTCGGGGGAACTCATCAGGTTGTCAAGACCAGCATTGAGTTTCTCAAGAAGTGCGGTATCTGTCTTCCGGACGGCAATACCAAACTGCTCGTTCGTCTCGATGACACCGATCTTCTGGACCGGTTTGCCTGCGATGATGTCATTCATCACTGTGCTGTCATAGATAACTGCATCGGTTCTTCCATTGACAAGATCCTCAACGGCAAGCGGTGCATTATCATAGAGTTTCAGGCTGTCGCCGGACATGAGGGTCGTATTGATTAGGTTCTCCTCTACCCAAATCGCAGCAGTGCATCCGCGCTGTGTTCCAATAGTCACGTTTCCGGTTTTTACCTCGTCAAGCGTGACCGGAGAGCCCTCTTTCGTCACAACGGTCTGGTTCACCGTCCAGTACGGCTTTGAGAAGTTCACTTTCTCTTTCCGTTCGTCGGTGATGGTCATCCCGGCATACACCAGATCGATCTTGTTTGCATTCAGGGCAGGGATGATTCCGTCCCAGGCAATCGGATGGAACTCCACATCATATCCCTGATTAGTGGCGATCCATCTCATGGACTCCACGTCAAACCCGGTTGCCTCACCTTTCTCACTCATGAATGAGAACGGGGGGTAGACCGCATCAATACCGACACGTAGCAGTTGTTTCTCTCCACCGGCCGTACCGGCAGCTGTAGCTGCATCAGGTCCGGTGGTTCCGGATTCTCCTGGTGCAGACTGATTCTGGGTGGTACATCCCGCAAAAAGAAGAAGGAAGACCAGTCCCAGGCAGGCCAGAGATACCATCAGTCTCTTCATCAGGATCTCCTTTGGCAGCGGTGATTGATATGTATTGGGATATGATCCGGCTGGGAGTATAAAAAGCACTAATCCGTGAATGGTAGCATAAAAACCATTCATCTCTGACCCGTGACTGAACCAGATCATAATCCATAAGTGAGTCTGAAGGAAACACATTCATGATGGATCAGAAGACCGTACTGGTATTACTCGTAATAATGGCATTATGCGGGGTATTCATCTCAGGATGTACCCAGCAGGCCACCGAGCCCGTATCCCCTGCAGAAGAGACCGCAGCTGACCAGGGAACCGGAGCGTCCGCTGATATTGCCGAAAAACCAACATACATTGTCGGAATTGACGGTGAATATCCACCCTACAGTTACGTTGAGAAAGATGGATCGACGAAAGGATTCGATGTCGAATCGATCCAGTGGATCGCCGAACAGAAGGGCTTTGAAGTAAAGATTCAGCCAATGGCATGGGACGGAATCATTCCGGCACTGAATGCAGGAAAGATAGATATGGTCTACTCCGGGATGACCATTACTCCCGAACGGCTTGAACAGGTCAACTTCTCAAAACCATACCTGAAGATCAACCAGTCGGTCGCAAAACACAACGATTCACCCCTGACATTTGAGGATTTCAAGGCTGGAAAAGGGAAGGTAGGAGCCCAGCGGGGTACCACCGGTGCATTCTGGGTCGAGGAGAACCTCGTCAATGCAAGCCTGATGGGACCAGATATGCTTGTGACCTATGACAACTTCCCGCTGGTAGCCACCGACCTCCAGAACAAGCGGCTTGACTTTGCCATATACGACCGTCCGCCAATGGTCGATGCGATTGAAGGGAAACCTATCAGTATCATCGGTGAGATCGATACCGGCGAGGATTACGGAGTAGCCATCAGGAAAGAAGATACCAAACTGCTTGAGACGATTAACGAGGGATTGGACCTGCTGATGCAGTCTCCCAAATGGGAAGAACTCAGGCAGAAATATGAGATGGAATAAATTACTTCATCTTTTCCCGTCCACTTTATTCAGAACCGTTTCATGCTGTATGTTTTTGAGGGTGCATCCCGGTTGATACCGTCAGTGGAGGACCGGTAAATGGATGCCATTACAATTCTCGTTGAGTGGTTTCCATATCTCCTCGACGGAATATTCGTGACGATCGGTCTCGTCGCGGCAGCTCTTCTGATCGGCGTGGTCTTCGGTCTGCCGATGGCACTCGGGCAGATTTACGGAAAACTATACCTCAGGTCCATAATCGGCGTGTATGTATGGTTTTTCCGGGGACTGCCTGTCCTCGTGCTCCTGTTTCTCTTCTATTTCGGAATCTTCCCCGCACTGAATCTTGACATGCCGGCATTCTTCGTCGGTGCAGTAGTCCTTGGCCTGCGTGGTGCTGCATACCAGTCACAGATCTTCCGGGGGGCAATCCAGTCAATATCAGAAGGACAGATGACAGCAGCCAGGTCCCTCGGGATGAGCAGATTCCAGGCAATCCGCACGATCATTCTCCCGCAGGCGATGAGGATCGCTCTGCCGGGATGGTCAAATGAATACCCCGAGATTCTCACGGAATCCTCGGTCTGCTATGCAATCGGTGTTGCCGAGCTGGCAACCCGGTCTTCGCAGATCGTTTCGCAGACCTATGTCACGATGCCCATATACATCGCCTGTGCGTTGATCTTCATTCTGCTCAGTTATATCGGAACAGAAGCGATACACCAGCTGGAAAAGAAGATAGAAATCCCGGGATTCGGACCAGGAAAGGCCTAAACCATGTCAGAAAGTGAATATATCCTGCGAATAGAAGATGTGCACAAGTCATTCGGAACAACCGAGGTTCTCAAGGGAGTTTCTTTCAACGTCAGGAAAGGGGAGACGATCTGTTTCATCGGCCCGTCAGGGACCGGGAAGAGTACTCTTCTCAGGTGTATCAACCAACTGACCATCCCTGACCGGGGCCGTATCTTCCTGCATGACGAGGAAGTAACCCATGCCGGATCCCGGATCAACTACTTCAGGCAGCGGATCGGGATGGTTTTCCAGAACTTCTACCTCTTTGATCACCTGACAGCAGTCCGGAACGTGGAAATCGCCCTGATCAAGGTGAAAGGCATGAAGCCAAAAGAAGCCAGGGAGAAGGCCATGTACGAACTGAACCAGGTCGGCATGGCCGACTGGGCCGATCACTTCCCTGCCGAAATTTCTGGCGGGCAGGCACAGCGGGTTTCCATCGCACGGGCCCTGGCGATGGATCCTGACGTGATGCTCTTTGACGAACCGACCAGTGCCCTCGATCCGGAGCTGACCAGGGAGGTCCTTGAAGTCATGAAGAAACTTGCCCAGCAGGGGATGACCATGCTGGTCGTGACCCATGAGATGGGATTTGCATGCTCGGTTGCAAACCAGATCTGTTTCATGGAACATGGCGTCATCAAGGAGCAGGGAAAACCGTTTGACCTAATGAATGATCCCCGGTTTGAACGCTGTAAAGCGTTCATCGGGCAATTCAGGGATTTTTAGGAGGGAAAGTGGATCAGATAGCCTTCCTGATGAACGTGATGCTTCCGGCTTTTACAAACGGGACGATTGTGACGCTGGAACTGATCACCGTTACCGCACCTGTCGGGTTTCTTCTCGGGATAGCGATCGCCTGTCTCCGCGTATACGGGGGATATGGACTCGGAAGCCTCTGCAAGGCATACACGGTCTTCTTCAAAGGATGTCCACTCCTGCTCCTCCTGTTCATTCTCTACTTCGGACTCCCGTCTGTCGGAATCACATTAAGCCCGTTTGTAGCATCAGTAATTGGGTTTATTTTCTGTAACAGTGCCTACAATTCCGAGTATATACGGGGGGCAATTCTTTCGGTCAAAGAAGGACAACTCACTGCAGCCAAGGCCCTCGGGATGACGAAAAATCAGGCTATCCGGCATATCGTGCTCCCCCAAGCGCTGCGACGAGCCATCCCGGGAATATCCAATGAATTCATCTACCTGATCAAGTACTCTTCCCTTGCCTATATGATCACGGTAATTGAACTGACCGGGGCAGGAAAACTGATAGCCTCCAAGTATTTCGCCTATAATGAAGTCTTTTTCGCGGTGGCAGTGGTGTACCTGGTTCTCGTGACCATCACTACCTTCGGGGCAAATCTCCTTGAGAAGAAAGTCAGGATCCCGGGGTAACAAACGGGAACGCAATTAGGGATTGGTCTCAGAAATCCCCATTATTTTTGATATATTGTCCATTTTGCCGTAATTCTTTTGTTTTTCAGAAACGCATGGCAAATGTTTATCCTTACAATTGTGAATTGACTTGCAGGGATGTATCTTCTCAGGAATGAAGGTGCCAATCCCCCCTCCTTACCAGTTCTTCAGATTCTATTCATGAATCCGTAGTACTCGGTAACGGATTATCGAAGAGGTGAATACCATGATCGAACCGATGTCAGCCGTACACAGCGAAACGGTTCCCCGCTGGACCATCAATGATCCACGGGCAGATTTCTATCTTCATCAGGCAAATGAACTGATGCTTCATGGAGAACAGGAGAAAGCACTTGCCTTTTATGACAAGGCCTTATCATATCAGCCGGATTTTGGTGAAGTATTTCACCAGAAAGGAAACCTGCTCGACCAGATGGGGAGGTTTTCTGAGGCAATAACCTGTTATAACTCTGCTCTGGAATGCGATCCCGGAAACGCAGAGATTTGGTATAACAAGGGAATCAGCCTCAGGAAAACCGGATGCGATGACGAATCACATGAATGCATCCACCGCAGTCTCTCTATTGCCATGGGAGAACTGTAACCCCCCATTTTTCGCAATACCTGCCCCCGTAGTCCCTATCGCATTTTAAATATAAAATAATATCTGTTGCCCAGATTATTCATGATTATTCCTTCCAAAACTGAATTCTGATACAGATACCGAATTTTCCGGATAAACCTCTCAACACCGGTTGCCATGATCTGCATACCGGCCTGGAATTACCAGATAAACCAAGGTGATTCCAAGACGGGTACGACGGATACAATTCATAGAATAGACATTTTTTCTGCAAAGGGACGCCATTACCGTGAACCTGGCGATGGACCTCAACGGGTACTGCGAAGCAGTATGGACACCAGTTCTTCCGGCATGGAGGCCATGGGGAGATGAGATGAAGGGAGTTCATATATTTCCCATCTCCCTCTCTCTGTAGAGATTTTTTCTTTGACGAGAGAAGTAACCGGAAGAAATAAACTCTCTGTACAGAGCAGGTACGTCCGGGGTATATTTCTGATAACCCAGGGATCATACGCAATTTTCTGGACATACGGAGAAGCAGGTTCCAGTCCGGGTACGAATGCAGGATCCATTCCTCCCCGCCGAATCAGATCAAAGAGCGACTGACCGGGATCAGGATATGCGGCATCGATATACACCAGGCGGTGAATACGTTCCGGAACGGCTGCAGCAACTCCGGTTATGATCATCCCGCCATAACTATGCCCGGTAAGAATGACCTGGCAGAGATGCTTTTCCCTGATAAGGTCTGTTATTGCAGTGATATGATCAGTAAGATCGGCAGAATGTTCATCTGCAAGTGTCGGAGCATACACCTGGTGGCCTCCGGCTTCAAGCAGGGTTTTCACGGGATTCCAGCATTCGCCTCCCAGTTTCTGTCCTTCCGAAAAAGAATACCGGTCTGTTTCACGGTTCCAGGTCTCCGCCGAGATCGATCCCCCATGGACAAAAACGAATATCACGAGCATCAACTCGTTGTCTGAATGCTGATATGGGGATTTGAACCCCAGTCGCAGGAGTGAGAGTCCTGCATGATTGACCGTCTACACTATATCAGCACAGTTACACTAAAACAGTCTTACATTAAACAATAGCAGCGAAGATGCGTTCCCGAGGACTCGCGTACCTCAGTA
>CAZWTX010000039.1:0-17377 GCA_964637135.1 uncultured Methanospirillum sp.
AGCTTCGATGCTCATCCGGTCAGGATATGTCTGAAAAAAGGAGCGGGGGCATATACACCCTCATCCTCTCGACGAACGGCTGCCTGGTCCGGGCCGGAGCCCTCGAGGAGATCCCCTTTCAGGAAGGGTGGTACGGGTATGTCGGATCCGCCCTTGGACCGGGAGGGTTTTCACGGGTTGACCGTCATATCAGGCTCGCCGAAGCCCGTGACAGGAGCCCCCGGTGGCATATCGACTATCTCCTGACAACCCCGTTTTTCATCCTGGAACGGGTCTGTCTTGCAGAAACGGTCATGCGGCTTGAATGTACGGTGGCGAAGGCGATGACCGGGGAAAAGATTCCCGGGTTTGGATCGTCTGACTGCTCCTGCCGGTCCCATCTCTTTTTCTGGAAAGAGGATCCGACCGGTGAGATCATTGAGGCGTTCTCAGCCTGCGGTCTTGTTCCCCGGATCATCCCGGTTTCCTGAAATGGTTGTATTCAGGATCGGGTCGAGATCGGCAGCGCTCAGGTACGAGATGATCTGGTCAAGCCGTGTGATAAGTTTCCTGGTAATGCTCGCAATTCTCGGGGGATCAGCATATACCGCCTCCCCGTACCTTCGGAGAGCTTCCCGTATAGCAAACCCCTGGCTGATGACCCGATCATCTCCGGCCGTATTCTCCACCCCGGATCGGGCACGGATGAGGTCTTCAATATCGGCCGTTATCAGTCCCTCATCCAGGGCATAGGCAAAGAGTTCGTCTCCCTGCTGTTCGAGAAGTTCTGCTTCGGAGATACCGGTGTTATTTGTATCACCAGATGCAGGCATGGTGGCAAGGAGACAGAGAAGAAAAGGGATCAGGATCCGCCGGAACATAGAGATCGCTCGAGACGAATATATAATAAGATTTGGATCAGAATAAGGAACGATAGTCCTCTCCGGAGAGGTGGGATCATGATAAAAGTAGCCATCAACGGGTATGGAACCATTGGTAAGCGTGTCGCCGACGCTGTATCTGCACAAAAAGACATGGAGATCATCGGGGTTTCCAAGACGAGACCAACTGCCGAGGCCCTGATTGCGGTGAAGAAAGGATATCCCCTCTACATCGCCGATATCAAAAAGAAGGATGCCTTTGAGAAGGCTGGTATACCGGTGGCGGGATCGGTTGAAGAGATGCTGAAGAAGGCCGATATCGTGGTTGACGCAACCCCCGGGGATGTCGGGGTCACGAACAAGCCCCTCTACGAGAAACTCGGGATCAAGGCGATCTGGCAGGGCGGTGAGGATCATGAGGTCGCCGGGTTCTCGTTCAATGCCCACAGTAATTACAAGGACGCCATCGGACGCCAGTTTGTCAGGGTGGTCTCCTGTAACACCACCGGACTGTGCCGGCTCATCAAGACGATGGATGACAATTTCGGGGTCGAAAAAGTCACGGCAGTCATGGTCAGGAGAGGGGCCGATCCCCATGTCATCAAGAAAGGCCCGATAGACTCAGTCGTCCTTGATCCACCGACGATCCCTTCCCATCACGGCCCTGATGTCAATACCGTCCTTCCACATATCAACATCGTCACGATGGCGATGATCGTCCCGACCACCCAGATGCATATGCATGCCATACAGATGGACCTGAAGAAGAAAGCAACACGCGAGAAGGTCATCGAGATCCTGCAGAACCACTCCCGGATCGGTCTCGTGCAGGGATCGACCGCCATCAGGAGCACGGCAGAACTGAAGGAGTACGTGATGGATCTCGGTCGTCCACGGTCGGATCTCTGGGAAAACGGAATCTTTGAGGCCTCGGTCGCGGTCGTCGATAAGAGCCTCTACCTCTTCCAGGCGATTCACCAGGAGGCCGATGTTGTCATCGAAAATGTCGATGCAATCCGGGCCATGGCCGGGAAGGTAACGGACGCAGAGAAGTCAATCAGGATGACAAACGAAGCACTCGGGTTTGTGGCTATCTGATCCCACCAATCATTAACTCTTTTCAGCGCGTACCAGTGTGGAATGGATCCCTATACCCTCGTTACCCGGAACACCGTTGAGGTTGTCTGTGAGGAAGAACTGAAGGACCTGCTCAACAATCCGGTCCGGAGGGTTTATGCGGGGTATGAGCCGAGCGGAGAGATCCACCTCGGCCATCTCGTCACCATCAACAAGCTCATCGATCTCCGGGATGCCGGATTCGAGGTGATCGTGCTGCTCGCCGACCTCCATGCCTTCCTGAACCGGAAAGGGACCATGGAAGAGGTCAGAAAACTTGCCGAATACAACCAGCGATGCTTTGAGGGGCTCGGCCTGACCGATGTGAAATATGTCCTGGGATCAGAAGTCCAGCTCAGCCGGGAGTACCAGCTCCTCGTGCACGAGCTGTCCCAGGTTGTCACCCTGAACCGGGCGAAACGGAGCATGGACGAGGTCGGGCGACAGATGGACAACCCAACCGTTTCACAGATGATCTACCCGATCATGCAGATGGCAGATATCGCTGTGCTTGGCGTGCAGGCAGCCCTCGGCGGAATCGATCAACGGAAGATCCACATGCTGGCCAGGGAATACCTCCCGCCGAAGGGATACCCGTCCCCGGTCTGCATCCATGTCCCGATCCTGAACGGCCTTGACGGAAAGAAGATGTCTTCCTCGCAGGGGAACTACATCTCGGTGGCAGACAGCGAGGAAACAATTACAAAGAAGATGAAGAAGGCGTTCTGCCCGCCTGAAATCGAGGAGAATCCGGTACTCCAGATCCTCAGGCATCATATCTTCCCCCGTCTTGAGACGGTCACCGTCGAACGGGCTGAAAAGTTCGGCGGCAACCGGACGTTTTCCTCCTACGAGGAGATGGAGACAGCGTATGCAGCCGGCGAAGTGCATCCGGCAGATCTGAAAACAGCCACTGGATCCGCCCTTGCGGCTGTGCTCAAACCGGTCAGGGAATACCTGGAGACCGTGCGGGACTGAAAACGAGGACACGGGCGTGGATAAATACCAGCATCGTCAAAATTTTGACCAGAAGATCGATGCCCTCAGGACCAGGATCAAGGATCTCGATCAGCTCAAGGTCAGGGACGATGTATTCGATGAGAACACCCTCCTTGCCCTGTACAAGTTTATCACGAGAAAATGGATCTCGGCGATGGGCGGGCCGATCTCGACCGGGAAGGAGGCAAACGTCTTCATCGGGAACAAGGATGGAACCCCGGTGGCCATCAAGATTTACCTGATGCGGACAGCCAACTTCCAAAAGATGCAGGATTATATCGCCGGGGACCGCCGGTTCCAGAATATCGGCAAAGGGAAAAAGGACATCATCTTTGCCTGGACACGCAAGGAGTATTCCAACCTGAAACGGGCAGAGGAGTCAGCGATCCGTGTCCCAAAACCTCTTGCCTTTGACCGGAACATTCTCCTGATGGAATTCATCGGCGAGGGGGAAATCCCCGCCCCCCAGCTCAGGGTGGCAGATATCTCTGATCCCGGCCGGGTATATGAGACCCTCACCGGGATGATCCGGAATCTCTGGATAAAGGCAAACCTGGTCCACGGGGATCTCTCGGAATACAACATCCTTTACCACCAGGAACAACCGTATATCATCGATATGGGCCAGGCGGTTACACGGGATCATCCCCATGCCCATGGATTTTTAAAACGCGATCTTGAGAATACGAACCGGTTCTTCTCCTCACTCTGCACGACCAGAGAGGTTGACGAACTGCTCGGCTGGATCACCGGGCACTCGCCGTCAGGCGGTCCGGCCCCTGCCATGGAGTACTGATATGCAACAGGAGACACGAATTTCACAGGAACGGATCGGGGTTCTGATCGGAAAGAAAGGACAGACCAAGAAAGACATCGAGGAGAAGACAAAAACCACGATCTCGATTGACAGTACCGAAGGGCTTGTCATCATCGACGGGGACGAGGCAGACGGATTTATCAAATCGGTAGAGACCGTGAAAGCGATAGCCCGCGGGTTTTCCCCAGAACGGGCATTCCTTCTTCTTGAAGATAATGATCTCTACCTTGACGTGATTGATCTCTCCGATATTGCCCCGACTCCCGGTAAGATGGAACGTCTCCGTGGCCGGATCATCGGCCGTGACGGGAAGTCCCGGTCACAGATCGAGGATCTCACCCAGACCGAGATCTCGGTGCACGGAAAGACCGTTTCGATCATCGGCGGGGTGGAATCGAACAAGATCGCCCGGGAAGCAATTGAGATGCTGATCAATGGGATCTCCCATGAGTCGGTCTTCTCCTTCCTTGACAAGAAACGCCGCGAGATGAAACAGGACATGATCAGCTACTACTACTGATCCCGGGCAGGAACTCTCTGGTCCCCCCTTTTATCATGGATATCGCCTCCCTTCCTATTCCGGCTCCGCTTGTGACCGCTTACCGGGAGCGGGGGATCACCTCCCTCTACCCGCCACAGGCAGACTGTATCGAGAAGGGTCTCCTTACCGGAAAAAATCTCCTTATCTCGATACCAACGGCAAGTGGAAAAACCCTCCTTGCCGAGATGGCAATGTGGACCCGGATCGCTGCGGGTGGGAAATGCCTGTATATCGTTCCCCTCCGGGCGCTCGCCGCAGAAAAGTACGACGAGTTCAGACAGCGGCAGGGAGTGAGAGTCGGTATCGCGACCGGGGACTTTGACCGGACCGACAATTACCTCGGAAATAACGATATTGTCGTGGCAACCAGTGAAAAGGTTGATTCACTGCTCCGAAACCGGACCGGATGGCTCTCCCGGATCACCTGCATGATCCTCGACGAGGTCCACCTGATCGGATCAGAGAACCGGGGGGTCACCCTCGAGATGGTCATCGCAAAGATGCGGTATGCAAATCCCGCGATGCAGATCATCGGTCTTTCAGCCACGATCGGCAATCCCGGCGAACTCGCTACCTGGATGGATGCCGCCCTCGTCACCTCGGCCTGGCGACCGGTGGATCTCAGGCAGGGCGTCTTCTTTGACGGGAAGATCAGGTTTGGAGAAAGCGAACGCCCGGTCAGGGGAGCAACAAAGCATGACGATCTCAACCTCTGCCTGGATACAATCGAGGAAGGAGGCCAGTGTCTCGTCTTCGTTTCATCCCGAAGGAATGCCGAGGGATTTGCAAAAAAGGCAGCAGTTGCCATAAAGACCGGAACACCAGATTCAAAGGCTCTGGCAGAAGAACTCCGATCCCTGCGGGATCGTGACAAATCAAATGTCCTTGCAGACTGCGTGGAGCGGGGATGTGCTTTCCACCATGCCGGATTGCTCAGGCAGGAGCGGACACTTATTGAAGAAGGGTTCAGGAAGGGCTATATCGAAGTTATCTCGGCGACCCCGACGCTTGCCGCCGGGCTGAACCTTCCTGCCCGCCGGGTGGTGATCAGGGATTACCTCCGGTTCACCGCCGGGGCAGGGATGGTGCCAATCCCGGTGATGGAGTACCACCAGATGGCCGGACGGGCAGGGCGCCCGCACCTGGATCCCTACGGGGAGGCGGTGCTCATCGCAAAAGACCGGGTGACTGCCGAGAATCTCCGTGAGGAGTTCATCGAAGCGGGAGCGGAGGATATCAGGTCGATGATCACTGACGAGCCAATCCTCGGTGCCCATATCCTCTCCCTGATAGCAACCGGGTTTGCCCGTGACGAGGCCTCCCTGACTGATTTCATGAACCGGACCTTTTATGCCTTTCAGCACCCGAAATCACGCTCCATGCCCCGGGTGGTGGGGGATCTCACGAGATCCCTGGTCAGGTTCGGGTTTGTCCGCGATGAAGAGGGAACCCTCTCTGCAACCCTCCTCGGATCCCTCGTCTCGCAGCTCTACATCGATCCCCGCGGAGGGAGGGCCATCCTTGACCATCTCTCCAGCGCAGAGGAAGTGACGCTGACCGGGTTGCTCCATCTCCTTTGTACAACTCCTGACATGACACGGCTCTACCTGAAGGCAGCCGATACCCAGTACCTCAAGACGTTTCTCTTCCGGAACGGGACCGAACTGATCGTCCCCCTCCCGTACGAACAGGATGAAGAGGAGATCTGGCTCTCTGCACTCAAAACCGCCCTCGTCCTCACAGATTATGCCGATGAAGTTCCCGAGGCATTAATCGAGGAGCGGTACGGGATCGGGGCAGGTGATCTCTACAACATCATCGAAGGAGCAAAATGGCTCCTCCATGCGGCTGACCGGCTGGTTTCTGCTGCCCTTCCTGACCGGGGCAATGTTATCGGGGAGATTGCTCTTCGCGTCCAGCATGGTATCCGCAAAGAGCTGCTGCCACTCATTGCGATCCGGAACATCGGACGGGTGAGGGCAAGGCGGCTTTTCTCTGCCGGCATGACAACCCCGGCCAGGGTGGCAGAAGCCGGTCTGCCGGCAGTCTCCCGGATACTCGGGCAGAACCTGGCCCGCCAGATCCTGGCAGAGATTGGTGCAGGAAAGAGAGGATCGGGAGAGCGGATACCTATGGAGGAGGAACGCGATGATCTCACGTCCCTTCCCGCGATCGGTGAGGTAACCGCCGGAAAACTGAAAGAAAACGGGATCCTGACGGTTACCGATCTGCTCAGGACTGACGAGGCGATCCTTGCCGGGATCATCGGGTCCCGGCGGACAGGGAAGATTCTTGAATATCTTGAGCAGGAAGGAAGAAGCCCGGATTCATCACCCTCCGGGCAGCAAAACCCCGATTCGGTGAAACGCCCTTCCGGACAGCAGTCTATCATGGATTTTCAGGAGACAACCAGATGACAGAGGATCAGTATGATATCATCCAGGTCAGGTTCATGGTCACCGATCGGAACGGGTTCCTCAACAGGGTACGGGAGATCGCAGACCGGCACGATGTATCGGTCATCTGTCTGAATGAAAAAGTCATGGCAGGAAAAAACCACGTAAAGACTGCCCTCCGGGGTGCGCTCAGAGCTGTCAGCAGGGGAGAGCAGATATCCCGGTCAATCGAGATGGAAGTGCTCCTGTATGCAGCCGGAACCCGGCAGACAAGTCTTGTCGGACCATTCGGGATCCAGGATGGTGAAAACCGGTGTTATCTCTGCATTGTTCCCCGGTGCGAGGAGGCTATAGGAGATCTCATGGACCTGATGACGGTAGATACCGGTGACTGGGAGGAAATATCCCCCGAAAAGAAGCGGGTGCTGATGGAATTCTTCGATATCACCCCGGCGGAGCTTACGATAACCGGTGATTCGCGGATTGCTGAGCTGGTCTGCGAACGAAGCGCCCTCCTTGCTGTCAACCGGTGAGGTTCAGGATTTCAAACCGGAATAATCCGGGTACCGAAACCTGTACCTGTTCCCGGTATCTGGACCGGGGTCCCGGGAGATATCCTCCGGTCAGGTAGTGGGAAATCCTCCCGTTGTCGGCTTTCAGGATGAAATTTTATCCCGGACTGCGTCTGATATTCCTCTCAGTCTCCTCTTTACCGGTTTGCATGAGTGAGAATATGCCTGATCTCGGGGATGATGATTGCAGAGGTTGCCAGGTTGGCAGCGTTCGAGGAACCCGGTATGCAGAACACCGCTTTTTTACCGATGATTCCCGCGGTTGCCCGGCTGAGCACGGTTCTCGTGCCGATCTCTTCATAACTCTTCCACCTGAAGAGTTCGCCGAATCCTTCAAGGTTTTTCTCGAAGAGAGGTTCGACAGCCTCGATGGTACAGTCATCGCTTGTGATCCCGGTTCCTCCGGTGAGAATAACACAGTTAGCATTCTGGAGTGCCTCTGAGAGACCGGAACGGATGGCATCCACCTGGTCAGGGATGACCTTTGTCAATGTAACTGGAATTGAATTTTTCTCCAGAAGATCCCGGATTAACGCACCGCTCTTGTCTTCCTTCTCCGAACGGGAGGTTGATATGGTGAGAACTGCGGCAGATATCTGGATTTCCTGGATATGACTGGGATCCATATGAGGGATTTGTCCGGCAACCCGGATGAGGATTCTTGTATAACAGGTTCAGCTGACATGGATGACTTCCACCGCCTTCTGGCTGCCGCTGCTTCTCCTGAAAAGAATCCACGGAAAGCGAACCATATAACAGATATCATCACAGGCAGGTTTTCCCTTTCTGGAATGGCATAGAATACAAATGATGTACATAACTCCCGGTTTTTCCTGAACTTTCAGGTCTTCATTCATAACAGCAAACGGGGAGGTGAAATCAGATGTAAATACGGATATCCGGAGAATTGGTGGTAACAGGGATCGGTATAGAGAAGAATCGCTGGTATTGCTGAAATTCATCCTGGACTTCCCGGAACAGCCACGCACGATGAGGATAGGATGGAACGGGTTCATCCTGATAAGGTACTGGTATAGATATTGTTTTGGTTCATCCTGATAAGGTACTGGTATAGATATTGTTTTGGTTCATCCTGATAAGGTACTGGTATAGATATTGTTTTGGTTCATCCTGGATTGTCCAGCCAACCAAAGGAAATTCTCATACCAGGTCTCATACCGGGATTGTCAAAGGGCCCCGTATTACCGGGAGAACCGATCTGATACACCAGACCGTGTTTTTTGATCTTTGCTGAATATATTCTGGTATTCAGAGGGATTTAGATTCTCTTTACGACAGGAAATCTCAGCTCAGCTGATACCGGAATAGACAATTGATACACAGAATTCTGATTTTTTTATCTTTAGTGAACATATCCCGGTATTCAGACAAATTCTGATTTTTTTTCTTGACAGGAAACTGCAGTGGAAATGAAAGTGATTGCCTCTGTTTTTAGATCAGTAAATCTAGAATAACTGGAAAATTATAATTGGATCCAAAATATCTCATCAATAGTCCTCTATCCTGATGGCACCAGCCCAAAGAGTTTTGTTCGTACCCCTACCCCTTTATTTCCACTGGAGAGGATGTTTCATATTCAAAGTTCATATTCAAAGGAGGAGCGATTAACCTCACATTGGCGTACTGCCCTATTTAGATAACAGATATATTCAAGATTGTTAACCTGGGGCTAATTGCTATTCTCATCAATACGAAAGCACGATTAGGATTTCAACAGAAACCAATGCCCTATTTTGTTTCTTCGGTTATTTCTTGTATCCAGAGATCAATCCTGACGATCGATCCTGACAAAGCAAATCTATATCACATTGTACATGCAACTAAGTCATATTGTATATTTTTTTTTACATACTAACTATCATAGTAGAATGTAATTCCTCTCCAGTGGAAATAAAGGGGTGGGGGTAATCATTAGCAGAACCAGCTTTTGTTATCGTGACATCGTAAAAACCCCGTTTAATCCAGATTTTATCCCCTTTCAGGGATAAAATATCGATCCCACAGTATTATTGGTATCACTCTCCAACCTGTGAAGGATCACCAGATACCATGAATGAGATACCCGGTTCATCAGGACTGTTCGATAAATATATCTCTGAGAATCGGATTTTTAAAGATCGGGAAGTATTGCGCCATTCATATCGACCCCATATCCTTCCTCACCGTAAACCTCAGATTGATCAGATTGCATCGATCCTTGCTCCTTCTATCCAGATGGAAACTCCCTCCAATATTCTTATTTACGGGAAAACCGGAACAGGGAAAACCGCCTCGGTCAGGTACATCGGGATGGAACTTGAACAGGTCAGCTCCCGGCGGGGAACCACCTGCCGGGTTATCCATCTGAACTGCGAGGTCATCGATACCCAGTACCGTGTCCTTGCGCAGATATCCAAGCTTATTCTGGGAGAAGACAGTTTTCCCAGTGATCGCACGAGGACTCACATCCCGATGACTGGCTGGCCGACAGACCAGGTCTATCTTGAACTGAAAAACCAGCTTGATGCAGTCAATGGGGTTTTCATTATCATCCTTGACGAAATCGATAAACTTGTCAAGAAAAGCGGTGATGATACTCTGTACAACCTGACACGGATCAATACCGATCTTCTCAGATCAAAGGTCTCCATAATTGGCATCTCCAATGACCTTGCCTTTAAAACCTTCCTTGATCCACGGGTTCTCTCTTCCCTTTCTGAGGAAGAACTCGTTTTCCCCCCCTATAATGCCCCCCAGCTCTGTGACATCCTCACACAGCGTGCCCAGATTGGGTTCGTGGAACTGGCACTTGATGAAGAGGTGATCCCCCTTTGTGCAGCACTTGCTGCACAGGAACATGGTGATGCCCGCAGAGCTCTTGATCTCCTCAGGATATCCGGAGAACTGGCAGATCGCGAGGGGTCTGAGCAGGTAACCATTGTTCACGTGAAGAAAGCCCAGGCAAAGATCGAGACCGACAGCATGGTTGAATGCATCAGAACCCTTCCCACCCAGAGTAAAGTGGTTCTCTACTGCATGCTTGTTCTAAACCGTGCCGGTCAGAAAATCTTTATTTCAGGGGATGTTACCCGTATTTACAAGGAACTCACCCCGCTTCTGGATATTGACGTTCTGACAGCCAGAAGAATATCTGATCTTATATCTGAACTGAATATGCTCGGCGTCATCAATACCCGGCTCGTAAACCGCGGACGCCATGGACGGACCAAAGAGATGTGGTTTGATATAAATACCGACAAGATCTGGGAAGTGATCATGGAAGAGCCGGACGGTCGTCTGGCACAAATCGACGAGAGAATCGTCGCGAAATTTATCAGGTGAACAGAATGGACGATATCGACAGAAACCTCCTCTCCCTTCTGGAAGAGGACTGTACCACACCGCTCAGGGATCTGGCGGTCATGCTGGAGTGTACTGAGGATGAGGTACAGAAACGGCGGGAAGAACTGGAACAACTTGGCATCATCCGCCGTTACTCGGCAGTAATAAACTGGGAGCAGGTCGATCTTGGAGCAGTGTATGCGATCATCGAACTGAAGGTCTCACCTGAACGGGAGTACGGATACGACCGGATCGCTGAACGGATTGCACGGTTTACCCAGGTGCGTAATCTCCGCCTCCGCACCGGGACGCATGATCTTCAGCTCCTTGTCAAGGGAAAGAGCATGCAGGAGATTGCCCAGTTTGTCTCCGAGCATATTGCACCGATGGATCGGATTCGTGAGACGGCTACCCACATCATCATGAAGACATACAAGGAGAACGGGGTTATGTATGCCGAGCGGGAAGACGGCAAACGTCTTCCGTTCTCGTTCTGAGGTGAGAGATGAGGGATTTTGTCTCAGAGCGGGCCAGGAGTATCCCGCCTTCAGGTATCAGGAGGTTCTTCGATCTCGCTGGAAAGATGGAGGATGTCATCTCCCTCGGTGTCGGTGAGCCTGATTATTCCACCCCGTGGCATATCTGCGATGCCGCGATCACCTCGATCGAACAGGGATGCACCGCATACACATCAAACACCGGGATTGAGTCGCTCAGATGTGAGCTCTCCCGGTTTCTTTCGGCACGGTACGGGATCGGATACGATCCCCTCTCCGAGATGATCATCACCACCGGTGTATCAGAGGCCCTTGATATCGCGATTCGCGCCGTAATCAATCCGGGCGACGAGGCCCTGATCATCGATCCGATCTATGTTTCATACGGTCCCTGTGTCACCATGGCCGGCGGGGTCCCGGTCTTCATCCCCTGCAGCGAGAAAGACCACTTCAGGCTCACTGCCGATGCCCTCATGGAGAAGATCACCGACAAGTCAAAGGTACTTATCCTGAACTTCCCAAACAATCCCTCCGGGGCAGTGATGCGGCGCGAGCACCTGAAAGAGATCGCTGATGTCGTCATCGATCATGACCTGCTCATCCTCTCTGACGAGGTGTATGCAGAGCTCACCTACGAGGGAAAACATTGTGCGACGGCATCGATCGATGGTCTCAGGGAACGGACGATCACCCTATCGGGATTTTCCAAGGCATTTGCGATGACCGGATGGCGTCTCGGGTATCTCTGTGCCCCGAAGGAACTTACGGCAGCGGCTCTTAAGATCCACCAGTACGTCATGCTCTCGGCCCCGACGATGAGCCAGTACGGGGCACTGGAGGCTCTCCGGCATGGCGAGGAGGCAATGCTCTCCATGGTCAGGGAGTATCATCGCCGCCGGAATCTCTTCGTCGACGGGCTTAACCGGATCGGTCTCTCCTGTCATGTTCCCGAGGGGGCATTCTATGCTTTCCCGTCGGTCGCTTCAACCGGTCTCTCAGACGTGGAGTTTGCCGAGCGGCTTATCACCGAGGCAGGGGTGGCAGCCGTACCGGGGAGCGTCTTTGGTACCGGTGGTATAGACCACATCAGGTGTGCATATGCCGTTTCACGGGAAGATCTCTCCGAAGCTGTCCGGAGAATGGGCGATTTCCTGGATTCACTCTGAGGGTGGCCTGTCGCAATAGTATCTGTCAGCAAGCTAGGGTTCTGGTCGGGTACTGGCATATGTTTATCTGATTTCCCTGCCTAGGTTACAGGTTGGATGAGTTGTACCATAATCGTGGGAGGAAATTTTGGTGACGAAGGAAAAGGGAAGATAGTATCCCACGTCGCTCACCAGGACAAGCCCACTATCATCAGCCGCGGGGGGGTCGGACCGAATGCCGGACATACCGTGATGGTCGGCGATAAGAAGTTCGGGGTCAGGATGTGTCCATCCGGGTTTGTCTACCCTGATGCACGACTCATGATCGGAACCGGGGTTCTCGTAGATCCACGCGTATTAAAGCATGAAATCGATGTTCTCGGTGTTGAGGGGAGAATATTCATTGATACCCGCTGTGCCATCATCGAGGAGAGCCATATCCAGGAAGACAAGAGCAACAGCCATCTTGCCAAGAAAGTCGGGTCGACCGGAACGGGATGTGGTCCGGCAAACCGGGACCGCGCCATGCGGACTGCCCGGCTGGCCCGTGATATTCCCGAGCTCAGACCGTACCTCGTCGATGTCCCGGTTGAGGTTAACGGCGCACTTGACCGGGGGGAAACCGTGGTCCTCGAAGGAACCCAGGGCTTTGGTATCTCCCTGTACTACGGGCATTATCCCTTTGTAACAAGCAAAGACACCTGTGCAGCCCAGATGGCCGCAGACAATGGTGTCGGACCGACGCGGATTGATGACGTCATTGTCGTCTTCAAGGCATATCCGACACGAGTCGGTGAGGGGCCGTTTTCCACCGAGATGAGCAGCGCAGCAGCCCACGATCTCGGCATCCAGGAATTCGGTACCGTTACCGGCAGAGAACGGAGAATCGGGAACTGGGATGGGGAGATGGCCCGGTATGCTGCCATGATCAACGGATGTACCCAGGCGGCGATCACCGGGATTGATCACGTGGATCCCTCCTGTTTTGGTGCTACCCGGTATGATCAGCTCTCGAAGAAGGCGAAGGACTTCCTGAAACAGGCAGAGGATGACATCGGTGCCCCGGTAACCCTGATCTCAACCGGACCGGAGCTGAGCCAGATCATCGATATCAGGAAGGAATACGAATAGGAGTACGAATGAAGCGCGAGCTCTACGATATTCTCTGCTGCCCGGTATGCAAGGGCGATCTCGAACTGGTGGTGACCGAGGAGAACGAGGTCGAGATCATGACCGGCTCCCTCATCTGCCATGCCTGCAGCGTCACCTACCCGATAGAGGAAGGTATCCCGAACCTCCTTCCCCAGAACGTCTGATCCCGGGATCCCATGATCCTCCCCGGTGTTGTACTGATCCTCTCGTTCGGGGTAGACCGGGTATTCGGGGATCCTCACACACCCCTGCACCCGGTTGCGCTCGTTGGCCGGTTCATCGCCTGGTGGGGACGGCCCTGCCTGTACCCGAACCGGTACCAGCGCCTTATCGGTGTTCTCTTCTGGGGGGTGACAGCAGTCCTGTTTACCCTCCCGTTTCTTCTCTTCTCATGGTTCGCACCCTGGTACGTCTGGATTATCGGTGCCCCCTTCCTTCTGAAAAGTTGTTTTGCCCTCCGGTCGCTTGAGGAACATGCGTTTGCAGTCGCAGACGCCATGGATCCGACCACCGGACGGAAACAGGCAGGAATGCTCGTCTCGCGGAACGTGGCCGACCTTACCGACGAACAGGTTCTCTCGGCAGCATACGAATCGGTGGCAGAAAACCTGAACGATAGCATTATCGCCCCGGTTTTTTACTATGTTCTCTTCGGACTTCCCGGTGCGGCGTTGTACCGGGCGGTTAACACGATGGATGCGATGCTCGGGTACCGGGATGAGCGGGTCAGACTCGGCTGGTGTGCGGCGAGGATGGATGACATCCTCTCATACATCCCGGCGCGGATATCAGGATTGCTTCTTCTTGTCAGGTATGCCTGGTCAGGCCGGCTTGGCCCGGCAGTCAGGATACTGAAGCGGGATCGAAGAAGACGGCCCGGTTATAACGGAGGGATCCCGATGTCCCTGATCGCGGGGGGGGAGGGTGTCCGGTTTGAGAAGCCGGGAGCATACCGGATCGGCGATCCCGAGCGGGAACTCCGGAATGCTGGCCCGGATATCATCCGTACCCTCAGAATCGTCTCGGTTCTGATGGTCATTTCTGCCGCTTTCGCACTAATTTTATTCTCCCTCATATCCAACATATAAGGAATGAAACTCGAAGAGCTTCGGTTCGGCACTGAACTGATCAAACGCGGATTTGCCTCCATGCAGAAGGGTGGCGTGATCATGGATGTGGTCAATGCCGAGCAGGCCCGTATTGCGGAGGAAGCCGGTGCTGTAGCGGTGATGGCCCTTGAGCGGGTTCCGGCTGATATCCGTGCGGCCGGCGGGGTTGCCAGGATGGCAGACCCGAAGAAGATCATCGAGATTATGGACGCCGTTTCCATCCCGGTGATGGCAAAAGCCAGGATCGGTCACTTTGTCGAAGCACAAATCCTGGAATCGCTTGGTGTCGACATGATCGATGAATCAGAGGTGCTCACCCCTGCAGACGAGGAATACCATATCTTCAAGGGTAATTTCACGGTTCCGTTCGTATGCGGGGCACGGAATCTCGGGGAAGCACTCCGCCGGATAAACGAAGGTGCTGCGATGATCCGGACGAAAGGAGAAGCGGGAACCGGAAACGTAGTTGAGGCGGTCAGGCACATGCGGGCGATCATGGGTGAGATCCGCCAGCTCAAAGGAATGGACGAGATAGAACTGGTCAGGCGGGCACGCCAGATCGAGGCACCTGCCGAACTCGTCATTGAGACTGCAGGGCGCCAGCGGCTCCCGGTGGTGAACTTCTCTGCCGGTGGGATCGCCACTCCCGCGGATGCCGCTCTCATGATGCAGCTTGGGAGCGACGGCGTCTTTGTCGGGTCAGGGATCTTCAAGTCGCAAAACCCTGAGCTGATGGCAAAAGCGATCGTCGAGGCGGTCAATCATTTCGATGATCCAAAGGTCATCGCTGAGGTCTCGAAAGGCCTCGGAGATGCGATGCGTGGACTTGACATCCACGCCCTGCCACCTGAAGAGGTGCTCCAGACCCGTGGATGGTAGGATCGGTGTCCTTGCCCTCCAGGGCGATGTGAGTGAACACATCGATGCCTTTGCCAGGGCAGGCGATCTCATGGGGAAGACCTATGAGGTCATCCCGGTCAGGAGTAGTGCCCAGCTTGACGGGTGCACCGCTCTTGCCATTCCCGGCGGGGAATCAACGACCATCGTCAGGCTTATCGATAAAAACGGAATGCGAGAGGCGATAACCGCGTTCCAGGGAGGAATCTTTGCCACCTGTGCCGGGATGGTTGTCACTGCCGCATCAATCCCGGGGGAGAACCGGTTTATCCCGCTCGGGATCGCCGATACCGAAGTGAACAGGAATGCCTTCGGACGGCAACGGGAATCATTCGAGGCAGATATCATGATAGACGGTCTCAGTGAGCCGTTTCACGCGATATTTATCCGGGCCCCGGTCATCACCCGTGCCGGACCGGGTGTCGGGATCCTGGCATCCGTCTCCGAGGGAATCATTGCCGCGAGGTCGGGCAGGCACCTGATTCTCTCGTTTCACCCGGAGATCGGTGGCGATCTCCGTCTACACACCCTCTTTCTCTCCGCCTTCTCCTGAGGGGAGGTTATGCACCGGTATCCCCGGTAGTGCGGTACCTTCCGGCCGGGATGGTGATCTCGAACCTGACTCCCTCGCCGGGAGTTCCGTTCTCGCTGATCGCAAGATTGGTGATGGCAAGGATCTCCCGTGCCAGAAAGAGCCCGAAACCATCTGTTTTGCCAAAGTCCCATTCGAATACAGCCTCTTTCTGGTCATCGGGGATTCCTCCCCCGTCATCCTCATACCGGATCACGAGGATGTTTCCGTCTTCATTCGATGAGAACCTGATGAACGTGGGCTCTTTCCCGTGTCTGGCTGTATTTCCGATGAGGTGCATGAATACCGTGCTGATCATCGGGTCAGAGAAGACTTCGTACTGGTCCGGGATATCGACACTGACCGGGATATCTGAGGGCGAAGCCTCCAGCCCATCCCTGATAACCTTCGTGACAGGTGACCATCCGGCTTTTGAAAGCCCGATATCCTGGTATGCCCCGGTGAATTCCATCTTCTGCCTGATGTCCTGGATGAGAACAGAGAGCCTCCAGAGATGGGATCTGACTTCACCGGGATCTTCTTCTGTATCGATGAGATCGAGATATCTCCGGCAGGCGGCGATCTTGTTGAGGATATCATGCCTGGTCATCCCGGAGAGGATGTTCAGCTTCCGGTTTGTGAGAACCAGAGCCTCCTCGGCCATCTTCCGGGAGGTAATATCCCTGCTGATGGCGATATACGAGGATGGTGTACTCCGGGCTCCTTTCCGGGCAACCGAGAGGTCAAACCACCGGGAGCCGTCCGGAGTATGGCATTCGTAGACAGCACCAAAGAAGCTCCCCTTCTCACGTGCGGCTGTAATAGAAGAGTCGAAAACAGCGGCCGCAGCAGGGGAGAGGAGATCCTGGATCCTCTTTCCGATCATCCCGTCAGGCAGGCCAAGGAGACCAGATGGATCGTGGCACCTGAGATCATGAACCGTTCCGTCCTCCCCGAGTTCAAGAAGGAGATCAGGGATGGCATCCAGGGTTGCCTCAAGTTCTCCCCTGATCTCGGAGAGATCCTGCATGATCTTCACCCGGTCGCTGATATCAAGGAGCGAGACAAGAATCTCGGTAGTTTCGGGGATGATCCCGAAGAGGACGGCGACAAACCGGATGGCCCCGTCTGTTGTGACAAGCTGCATCTCATCTGATACCGCCCTGATATCTCCGCCGGCAAGACGCTCCAGGTGTCCCTGTATCCGTGCCTTGTCACCTGAGGAGATGACTGACAGGAATGGAACAGAACCCCCGGCCATCTCCGGCCGGCACCCTGATAACCGTTCGAACGCATTGTTCATCCGGATGATGAGAAGATCCTGATCCAGGATCACCGAGGCTTCCCCGGTATATTCGAATAT
>CAZWTX010000040.1:0-17185 GCA_964637135.1 uncultured Methanospirillum sp.
TAGATGGATACCTGCATGAACAACAGTGGGAGATGGTTGCCGCTCATGGAATAAAGAGTTCCTGCTGCAATCCGGCAGAAATATATAACAGGACAAGGGGATGAGGGTCGCGGATTACCGTCTGACGCCTGACCGGGAGAGATAGGTCCGGGTCCAGGGACAGATCGCGATGCATATCCCGCACACCTGGGGTCGTTCATTCCCGTCACGGCTTCCCCGGGAGAAGTCATTACAGACATTATAACACCGGCTCGCGTTCCAGAATTCCTCACGGATACGGGACGGGTTCCAGTGAATTCCCGTCGGTGCCATCCCGGGGCAGGAATCCGTGCAGCGCGAACAGTCCCCGCAGAAAGACGATTCCACGGGTTTTCCGGAGATCAAGGGTGCATCGGTGAACACGGTCACGAGCCGGAGGGCAGAGCCGTACTCCCTGGTTACAAGGAGGGCCGATTTCCCGATCCAGCCAAGACCCGACCTCGTCGCAGCGGTTTTATGGGGATATTCGGCGGCGAGGGCATCTGGGCCGGTCACGATCATCGTCGGGGGGTAGGCTTCGGCTCGGTACCCGGCCGCGATAATCCGGGATACAGCGTTAGCAGAGAGCGTGGACAGGATGGAGTTCACCCGTTCATACTCAGCCACATACGCATCCAGGTGTCCGTGCAGGATCCCGTCCACGATCCCCGGGGAGAGGGCAACCGCGATGGATATCCCGACGGGCAGCCATTGCGGAGGAAGAAGGGACGGCAACGAGAGATCGGCGACACCCACGAGCGATGCCCCCCGTCCCCGGAGGTATGCTGACAGGTCCTGTGTCAGAACCTCACTGGTTTCAGTACCGTCTGCCCGTCGTTCGTTCATGCCCGTTACCAGACCGGCATCAGTCCCGGATGCTTCCCGGTGATGCATTCACCGCCGTTCTGCGTGACAATAAAGATATTCTCAATTCCGACCATGCCAAAACCCGGGACTCCCTTCTTTGGTTCAAGGGCGAATACCATGCCTTCCTCAAGCGGTTCATCAAACCCGGCGGCGATGACCGGTAACTCATTCACGAGAAGACCGATCCCGTGACCGAGGAACCTGACCGTCCGCTGGCCGAATCCCATGAAGTTCTCAAGAAACGATGGCTCAAGGCCATCCATGATCTCCTGGTAGATAGAAGCCGGTGTTCTCCCCGGCACAAGCCGGACAGCAACATCCTGCTGGATCGTCACGCACTGATTATGGATCTCCTGCACCGCTTCCGGTGCTGAACCATGGAAGAGGTAGGTCATCGTCTTGTCGGTATGGTACCCGTCCACCCCGAATCCGACATCCACGAATACCAGGTCGCCGTCATGAAGTTTCCGTTCCCGGTTTCCGAGGAGAGGAACCGCCGGGCTGAGGCCGAGACTTCCGCCGGGACCGTCAAAGCAGGTCGGATACAGGGAACTCTCCCCGAACCCGACCTGGCCGACAACCATCTCGGCATCGAACATCCCGAATCTGACAACGCCGTGGTGACCGCTCCTGACCATAAGGGAGTAGAGATCGGTCACGAAGGCAGCTTCATCGATTCCTTCGCTGAGCAGGGAAGGCACCTTATCCTCGAGAACCTCCCGGTGGATCTTCCCCGAAGTCCGCATAATGTCAAGCTCGAAGGGACTTTTCACGGATCGCACCCTGCCGATGGAGAGATCAAGCGGGCAGATCCGGGTGGAGGAGAAATGTTTCCTGAATCGATCGAGCATCGCGACCGGAACGATCTCGGTCTCGATATGGATGGATTCAAAGGGACCGGAAAAGACTGCTGCTGCATCACGGAAACTGCGCATCTCGCGGATATCAGGGAAGACCGATTCGACCGTCGCCCGTTCATAACTCCGCCTGACCCAGAAGATGGGATCCTGGTCGCGGGGGATGAGCAGCATCCCGTCCTGGATGGTACCGGTGAAATAATAGAGATTTATTTTTCCGAAAAATGCCGCTAATTCCCAGCCGGGATGATCATGATCCATCTGCATCCTGAACCGTTCCAGGCGATACATGATCTCAGATACGGGAACCAGTGGTTGCATGAAAAGTATGAAACCCGATCTCTTTTACCGGTACTGAATCATGTTTCGGTAAAAGAGCGGGCAGAGCAGGAACATACCGGGTTATTTCTCCGGGCCGGCAGAGGAACCGGGGATCCGGTCACGGAAGAGGACATAACGGTGTTCATCAAGCAGTTCTCCCCGTTTAAGGATCGCGTTTCTGGACACTCCCTCGCAGACAAATCCGTTTTTCTCAAGGACTCGCATTGAAGCAGGGTTTGAAGAGAAAATACCGGCTTCAAGACGGGTAACCGGGAAGGTTTCAAAGGCAGTCGGGATAACCGCACCGAGAACCGCGGTCATGATCCCGCTTCCCCAGAACGGCTCGCCGAGCCAGTACCCGATCTCTGCCCGGCACCGGTAGACATCTGAAAGGCGGAACACACCGATCCCCCCGGCTGCTTCGCCATCGATCTCGATGGCACGAAGCAGGGCATCGTCCCGGGGGGCTGCTGCCATCTCCAGAAAGGAGCGTCCGTCTGCTTCAGTGTAGGGATACGGAAACCCGTCCCGCAATGCCCCCGATACTGCCGGGTTGTTCGCGTACTTCAGGAGAGAGGCAAGATCATCCGGTTCCCATGACCTGAGTCGGAGAGATACCGACAGCCGGTCTCCGATGATCTCCCGGTTCATACAGGTTTCCCGATCCGGTGAAGGGTATCCCGGAGAAGTGTTTCTTTTTCCGCTATCAGGGCAAAAATATCTGCTTTCCGGCGTTCCAGGCATGCCTCCTCACTCAATCCCTCTTCCGGAAGACACCGGGAACTCACGTTCTCGAGGAGCTGGTTCAGAACACGGACCTGACAGGCCAGTGCAGTAAGATTCCTGGTTTCGGCTGCCGCGACACCGTGCGCCATGAGATCAACAGACCGACGATTCTGATCTTCCTGCCATGCAAAATGGGATCGGACAAAACTGCAGAGTTCATCTTCCTGTACCGGTTTCCCGATGAACCCAACAATGCGCTCGCCGTACCGGAGGATCTCATTGACATCAAGCAGTTTTGCCGAGATCATCATCACCGGGATCTCGTTGACCTGTTTGAGGTTCCTGATTGAGTCCAGGGTTTCCCACCCGTCGAACGGTTCCATCAGGATGTCAAGGAGGATAAGATCAAACCTGCCCGCCTTGATCTGGTTCAGGCCGTCAGAGGCATTATCAGCAGATTTACAAGAATACCCACACCGGGTCAGGGCGTCGGTGAAATAGTTCCTGAATACCATCTCGTCGTCAATGACCAGGATTTTTTTCTGCCCGTTTTCCATGGTTATACTCACAAAATATCCGGCCTGTTCCCTCTTGTACAGACGATCTATCTGAATATTCGTATGTACCTATAGTATAGAAGAGATCGGATACTGGAAAACGGGCTGAGATGACCATCGGAAAAGCTGCCTACTTAAAAACACTAACCGCTGCGACCATACGGATGAACTCGGTTGAAACCGGGACCGAGCTTGCGGGAAGTTCACCCCCCTCGGTTTTTATCGGCAGCTCGGGCTTTCCAAAACTGCTCGCCGGTCCCATGATCACCCCGGTTCACGGAGACACCGCGATCATGGACCAGCCTGAAGAATGGATCTCCCGCCTGCTCCCCCAGGAAGACATCATCAGGTACCGGATGAACCTCGTCAGGGGAAAGCACCGGGTGGACGCGAAGGACCTTGACAGCCGGTTCATCACCCAGCTTCGTGAGATTGCCATGGCTGACACGTCCATCGAGAGTGACGCCACATTCAGTTCTGTGCCGACCGGGATCTCCTTCAGCGAAGAGCATGCCCCGTATGGGCCGAGTGCCGAGATCACCTCGCTTGAGATCGAAAATACCCGGTGGAATCACCGGCTTGAAAAGGTATACAGCGATACCGACCTGGTCGCAACCGATGCCATCATGCATCTTCACCGGCAGGGTATTCCCTTTTCCACCATCCAGAAGGCATTCTCCGTTGGAACGATGGGACGGGGAAGAGACCGGCACCTCGTACCGACCCGCTGGTCAATCACCGCATGTGACAGTACGATCGCAAACCGGCTGTATCAGGAGGTGAAGACAAATGTTCTCCTCGACACATGGCGAGTCCACGAATTTTCCAGCCTGAACAACCGGTATACCGTCATCCTGATGCCGACCGGATGGCAGTACGAGTGGACGGAAGCCTTTGTCCATGTCCTCGGGAACGAGGAACTGGTCTTTTCAGACCACGAGATCCGAAAGCCGAAGACCACCTACTCCCCCCTCGGCGGATGCTACTACTCCTGCAAGATGGCGGTGCTTGAGGCCCTGGCACGAGAGCGGATCCAGGCCGGGGCCATCGTGCTCAGGGAGGCACAGGAAGGATATGTCCCGCTCGGGGTGTTTAATGTCAGGGAAAACGTCCGGAGCGCTCTCCGGCAGCCGGGTATCGAGCTCGAGGATGCAGAGGCTGTTTTCAGCCACATCAAAGACCGGTTCACTCTCCCGGCATCCCGGTTTGAGATGGCCGGAAAACTCCTCCGCGACCTCAGGCGGGGAAGACAGACAACGCTCTCGGCATTCTCCTGAATGATAACATCTACAGGGATGAATAAAAAGGGGATTAATGCCCGCTCTTGCTCAGGTAGTATGAACCCAGGCATATCGCCAGGATCGCAATCGAGAGAAGGAACGCATCGATCATCGAGAAGACGCCCATGCTGATCACGTTCTTGAAGAAGGCAACCATGAGGATGATGATGATCACCTTGATAATCTTGCTCTTGAGTTCATCGAGCGAGGTTATCTGCAGGAGCTGGTGATCTTCCCCGCCCTTCACCCTGGCCACATCGATCTTCGAGATGATGATCTCGTACAGACCGAAACTGAAGATGAGGAAGAAGACGGCAATAAGGTAGAGATCGATTGCACCGATGAACGACTTGAGCAGTTCTTCATTCTCGATGGCATGCTCGCCGGTTTCTACGGTCGCATGGAAGACGGTGATGATGGGATGAATGATCTCCAGCGTTCCCATGATGAAGAGAACGACCGCAGCAATGGCACAAAATAAGACCGCAAGGAAGGATACATACCTGAATTTCCATAGCCAGTATTCTATGGGGCCCAGGATCCTGCTTTCGAACGATTCGTCGATGGATCTCCAGATATCACGTACCATGTCGTATCCGTACGGCACTTTTCAGGTTTTACCGTTGCGGTCAGAAATGATCCCCTGGTTCACCGGTTACATTATCATCCCCCTTACCAATACCACGGTATGTTTGGCATGGACACCATTGCAAAACAGGCGCTCTCCTCCCCGGACGGACAAAAGATGCTGATGGAGTTTCTCTCCTCACCCGAGGGGATGAAGACGATCCGGGAATTTGCCGGCACTCCCCAGGGAAAACAACTCATCGGAACGGCTATCTCCTCGCTGACAAAGGGTCTTGGTCTTCCGGATGATCAGGCTGCACAGGTAAGTTCGATCATCGGCAAATTCGTCTGATGTCCACTCTCCCGGGCAGGGGGAAAGAATTTATCTCCTCTTTTTTTGGGTACTCACCCTGATTACCCCCCCGCTCCAACCCTACAGTGCAGATGAAAAATATCATTATCAAAGGTGCCAGAGAGCACAACCTTAAAAATATCACCGTTACCATTCCCCGTGACCAGTTCGTCGTCGTGACCGGTCTTTCGGGGTCAGGCAAATCCACCCTCGCCTTTGACACGGTATATGCAGAAGGCCAGCGGCGGTACGTTGAATCCCTCTCATCGTATGCCCGCCAGTTCCTCGGCCTGATGAACAAACCGGACGTCGACAGCATCGAAGGGCTTTCGCCTGCCATCTCCATCGAGCAGAAATCGACCTCGAAAAACCCGCGATCAACGGTCGGGACCGTTACCGAGATCTACGATTATCTCAGACTCCTGTACGCCAGGATAGGGATCCCGTACTGCCCGGAGCATAACCTTCCGATCATTGCCCGGTCACCGGAACGGATTGCACACCATATCGAGGAAGAACTCTCCGGCATGGTCACCATCCTTGCCCCGCTCATCAGGAAGAAGAAGGGGACGTACCAGCAGCTCCTCCGTGACCTGAACCGGGAAGGCTTCGCACGGGTCAGGGTAAACGGAGAGATCATCAGGACCGACGAGGAGATCGCCCTCGAGCGATACAGGATGCACACCATCGATCTCGTCATCGACCGGTTCGACGTATCAGAGCACGGAAGGCTTGTCGAGGCCTGTGAACGGGCGGTGGAACGATCGGACGGCCTCGTAATTGCAGTGATGGAAGACGGTGCCGACCATCTCTACTCGGCACGGATGGCCTGCCCGGTCTGCGGGATTACTTTCGAGGAACTCCAGCCACGTATCTTCTCATTCAACAGTCCCTTCGGGGCCTGCCCGGAATGCAAGGGTCTTGGCTTTAAGATGGATTTCGATCCTGAACTGATCATCCCTGACCGGAACAAATCGATTGCCGAAGGGGCGATTGCGACATACCGAAACTTCCTCGATGGTCACCGGTCCCAGTATGTCGGGGCCGTTGCCTCTCATTTCGGGTTTTCCATCCACACCCCGATCAGGGATCTCACTGAGAAGCAGTACCAGGTCCTCATGTACGGGTCAGACGAACAGATCGAGTTCAAGATGAGTTACCGCCAGGGACAGGGAAAATGGGAACACCGGGGAACCTGGGAAGGGCTCCTTCCCCAGGCAGAACGGCTGTACAGCCAGACCCAGTCCGAGTACCGCAAACGTGAACTTGAGAAGTTCATGCGGATATCAAGCTGTCCCTCCTGCAAGGGAAAACGGCTGAAAGATACCGTGCTTTCCGTCAGAATCGCCGGTAACTCGATCATCGATCTCACCGACCTCTCGATCACGGCCCTTATCGGATTCTTCGAAACCCTTGACCTGAACGAGAAAGAAGCAGAGATTGCAAAGCAGGTACTCAAGGAGATAGGTTCCCGGCTCCTCTTCCTCCAGCGGGTCGGGCTCGGGTACCTCACCCTCTCACGGAGTGCCGGCACCCTTTCCGGCGGGGAAGCACAGCGGATCCGGCTTGCGACCCAGATCGGTGCCAACCTCATGGGAGTGCTCTACGTGCTTGATGAGCCTTCGATCGGGCTCCACCAGCGGGATAACACGAAACTGATCGAAACCCTCCGGGAACTGCGGGATCTCGGAAACACCCTGGTCGTGGTCGAACATGACGAGGATACCATCCGGGCGGCAGACTGGGTCATCGACATGGGCCCGGGAGCCGGTCTTCACGGCGGCGAAGTGATCGCAGAAGGAACCCCGGACGAGATCATCGCAACCGAACAATCCCTCACCGGGGCTTATCTCTCCGGGAGACAGGCAATCGAAGTGCCCCAGACCCGACGATCCGCTTCACGGTTCATCAGGATCACGGACTGCCGGGAGAACAACCTGAAGGGTATCTCGGTCGGGATCCCGATGGGCACGCTGACTCTCGTCACCGGGGTCTCCGGGTCAGGAAAATCAAGCCTCATCTATGACACGCTCTACCCGGCCCTCCAGCGGGAAGTCTACCACTCCCGGGTCGAACCCGGAGTATTCGGGGATCTCACCTGCGATGAGCCGGTCGACAAGGTGATCGTCATCGACCAGTCACCGATAGGACGGACCCCCCGGTCAAACCCGGCAACCTACACGAAGGTCTTCGATGAGATCAGAACCCTCTTCGCCGCGACAAAGGAGGCAAAGATCCGTGGGTACCAGGCTGGCAGGTTCTCTTTTAATGTCAGGGGCGGGCGGTGCGAGGCCTGTCAGGGTGACGGGCTGATCGAGATGAACTTCCTCCCCGATGTCTACATCGAGTGCGAGGAGTGCAAGGGAAGCAGGTATAACCGTGAGACACTTGAGGTGAAGTATAACGGCAGATCGATCGCCGATGTACTCGCGATGACCGTAGAGGAGGCATTCGAACTCTTTGTGAACATCCCGAAGATCCGGACCAAGCTTCAGACCCTGATGGATGTCGGGCTCGGGTATATCAAGCTCGGCCAGTCGGCAACAACCCTCTCCGGCGGCGAGGCACAGCGGATCAAGCTGACCCGGGAACTCTCGAAACGGGCAACCGGCAGAACGGTCTACCTCCTTGACGAGCCGACGACCGGGCTTCACTTCCACGACGTGAGAAAACTCATCGGGGTACTTGACAGCCTCGTGGCAAAAGGGAATACCGTCATCGTCATCGAGCATAACCTCGACGTGATCAAATCAGCCGATTTTATCATCGATCTCGGGCCGGAAGGCGGGGACGCCGGAGGAGAAGTTATCGCTACCGGGACACCGGAAGAGATCGCCACAGCCGCCCGGAGTTACACCGGGCATTTCCTCGCCAAGATGCTACCCGGTAAAATTATCGGGACGGCGAAGGCCCCCGGGAAGAAACGAACGGTCAAAGCGAAGAAGAAAGCGGGTAATTGCAGTACCCGCCGGAAATAATCCAAAAACCCATGCAGTCCAGCATCGATCTTTCGGCACTCCCTGAACACCCGGGATGTTATCTCTACCATGATTCCACCGGAACGATCATCTACGTGGGAAAAGCCAAGAATCTGAAGAAACGGGTCTCGAGTTATTTCCAGAAAAACGACCTCGATCCCAAGACACGGCTCCTCGTCTCTGAAATTGCCGGGCTCGATTTCATTGTCACGGAGACCGAGGTTGAGGCACTCATCCTTGAGAACAATCTCATCAAGAAACACCTCCCCCGGTTCAACATCGATCTCAAGGATGCGAAGAGTTATGCCTACATCCAGATCAGTGATGACCCCTACCCGCGGATCGGGATTGCACGGCATCGCGGCGGAAAAAAAACCGGCACCCTCTACGGTCCGTTTGTATCGGCGGCAGAACGCGACCAGGTGCTTCACTTCATCAAGCAGACGTTCAGGCTGCGGACCTGCCGGAAGATGAACCGCAAATCCTGCCTCCGCTATCACCTCGGTACCTGCTCGGCCCCCTGCCAGGAGAAGATATCAGAGCCTGAATACCAGTACCTCATCAGGGATGCCGAACTGCTGCTGAAAGGAAAGAACCAGGATCTCATCAGTGAACTGCGGGCAAGGATGGAAGACTGCTCCGCAAAGAACGAGTTTGAACAGGCGCTTGTTCTCCGTGACCAGATCCAGGCGATCAAGCGGTTATCAGAGCGGCAGTATGTCCAGCGGCAGAAGCGGGAGGACGAGCATATCATCAATTTCCAGGTTTCTTCAGGCACCGTCTATCTCATGCTCTTCTCCGTCGAGAAGGGAATCCTCGCAGGAAAGGAGGAATATCGGTTTGACTGGAACGAGGATGCAATCGAGGAGTTTCTCGTCCAGTACTATGCCGGGGTCACGCCACCACACGAACTGATCCTCCCGCATGAGGTGGATCCCTCGCTTGCAGAATACCTCTCAGCAATCCGGGGAACGAATGTATCCGTGGTGGTGCCAAAACACGGGGCGAAAAAGCATCTGCTCGACCTCGTCCATACCAATATCGAAGCATCCTTCTTCAGGGGAGAGATTCGCACGATTGAACTCGCCGAGATCCTCGATCTTCCCGCTCCTCCGGAGGTTATCGAATCCTTCGATATTTCCCATCTCTCCGGGACCGGGATGGTCGGTTCCATGGTCTCGTTCCGGAACGGAAAACCCGACAAGGCTAACTACCGCCGGTTCCGGATCCGGGATGCCGGAAAAGGAGATGATTATGCCGCAATCGGCGAAGTGGTACGACGACGGTACTCCCGTCTCAAAAAGGAAGAAAAACCACTCCCTGACCTGGTCCTCATCGACGGGGGACCGGGACAGCTCGGGGCAGCCAAGGATGAACTTGACCGGCTCGGTCTTTCTATCCCGGTCATCTCGATTGCCAAACGAGAGGAGCAGATCTACCGGCCCGGGCGAAGAACCCCCCTCCCCCTGAAACGAAAGGATCCGGCATCCCTTCTTCTCCAGGAGATCAGGGACGAGACACACCGGTTTGTTATCACGTACCAGCGTCAGACAAGGAGAAAACAGATCAGATCATGACCACCTTCCAGCTCACGTCGGAATTCCAGCCAAAGGGATCGCAGCCGGAGGCAATCGAACGACTTGTCCGGGGATATCGTTCCGGCATGCCGATGCAAACGCTCCTCGGGGTTACCGGGTCAGGCAAGACGTTCACGATGGCGAACGTGATCGCCGAGGTAGGGGTCCCGACGATCATCATCGCCCACAACAAGACACTCGCGGCACAACTCTACCACGAATTCAGGGAATTCTTCCCGAAGAACCGGGTAGAGTACTTCGTCTCCTACTATGACTACTACCAGCCGGAGTCCTACATTCCCCAGAAAGACCAGTACATTGAGAAAGATGCCCAGATAAACCCGAAAATCGAGATGATGCGGCTCTCGGCAACGGCGTCTCTCCTCTCCCGGCGTGACGTGATCGTGGTTGCCTCGGTCTCCTGTATCTATGGTCTCGGCCGGCCGGATACATACAAGAACATGGGATTCGATCTCGGGACCGGACAGAAGATCGGGCGCCGGGAGATCATCGAACGCCTTATCGACAACCTCTACGAACGCAACGACATCGAACTTGTTCCCGGGAGGTTCCGGCTCCGGGGCGATACGATAGATCTTGTGCCGAGCTACTACAACAATATCATCAGGATTGAACTCTTCGGTGACGAGATCGACCGTATCACCGAGATCAACCGGACCACCGGGGATGCGGTGGAGAACCTCCGGCATATCTATGTCTACCCCGCGAGCCACTATGTGATTCCCGAATCAGAGAAAGAAGCGGCTATTGTCTCCATACAGGAGGAGCTGGCTGACCGGTTACCAGGACTCGGCATGCTGGAGTCACACCGGCTTGAGCAACGGACCCAGTATGACCTTGAGATGATCCGGGAGACGGGATCATGCAAGGGAATCGAGAATTATTCTCGTCATTTCGACGGCCGGAGTCCGGGACAACGTCCGTACTGTCTCCTGGATTATTTTCCTGAGGAGTTTCTCATCCTCATCGACGAGAGTCACCAGACGATCCCGCAGATCAGGGCGATGTTCAATGGGGATCGCTCCCGGAAGACCCCGCTTGTCGAGTACGGGTTCAGGCTCCCGTCTGCATTCGACAACCGGCCGCTCCGGTTTCCCGAGTTCGAGGAGTTCATGCAGCACGTGATCTTTGTCTCTGCCACGCCCTCGGTCTACGAAGCAGAACATGCCGGTCAGGTCGTCGAACAGATCATCCGGCCGACCGGGCTTGTCGACCCGGTTGTGGAAGTCAGGCCAATCGAGGGCCAGATGGGGGACCTGAAATCCGAGATCGAGGCTACCATCGCAGCCGGGGACCGGATCCTGATCACCACCCTCACGAAACGGCTTGCCGAGGAACTTACCGAGTACCTCCTCGCAAAGGAGATCAAAACCCGGTACCTGCATTCAGACATCGATACCCTTGAGCGGACCGAGATCATCCGGGAACTGCGTCTCGGGAAGTTTGACGTCCTCGTCGGGATCAACCTCCTTCGGGAAGGCCTCGATATCCCTGAAGTCGGGTTTATCGGGATCCTTGATGCAGACAAGGAAGGGTTCCTCCGGGACGCACGAAGTCTCATCCAGATCATCGGACGGGCTGCACGGAATGCACAGGCCCGGGTGGTCATGTACGCTGATACCATCACCGAATCAATGAAGACCGCCATTGACGAGACGATGCGACGCCGGACGCTTCAGCTTGAATACAATTCCGCCCACGGCATTGTTCCGATGACCATCAAAAAGCCGGTCAGGGCACAGGAAGTTGAGATCTCACCAAAGAAGCGGACACCGAAAGAAGCAATTCCAAACCTCCTGATAGAGCTGGAAACAAGGATGAAATCAGCAGCACAACGGCTTGACTTCGAAGAAGCGATCCTGCTCAGGGACCAGATATCAACGCTCAGAAAAGAACTGGAATAACCGCAGCGATAACCGGAACGGTAAAAAGGGGAAGAAAAGGGGTTACTTGATAACCACGTACCCCTGTTTTGTCTTTGTCGAGGTTCCTTCGTCGCTCGTGACGCTCAGGGTGACCGTGTAATTGCCCGGGGTGTCATAGACATGGACCGGGTTCTGGTCATATGAACCGGTGCTGTCACCGAACATCCAGGTCCAGGCAGTCGGGAAGCCCTGGGACTGATCCTCGAACTGGACGATAAGCGGAGCCTCGCCGGATACCGGGTGGCCGATGAAGTCGGCAACCGGCTCCTGGAGGATCGTGATCGTCTCGTAGGCATAGTCTGAACCGACATAAGGTTTCTCGACCTTGTGGGTCACCTGGTACACGCCCGGAGCGGTGTAGGTATGGGTGACATTCTTTGCAATCGAACCTTCTTCGTCATCGCCAAAGTTCCAGCCATATGAGACACCGTCCGTGTTCAGGGAACAGTCAGTAAACTGAACCTGGACTCCCGGAGGGATCGTACCGCCGAGCGGCGTGGCGTTGATGCAGGCAATCGGTTCGTTCGTGACGGTGATGTAGTTCTCCTTCACCTTTGAGACACCCTTCGGGGCTGCCGCGTTGAATGCCGTCAGGGTAACGGTGTAATTCCCTACTGCGGTGTAGTAGTGAACCGGTTCGCGGACATTCGTGATCTCACCGTCGCCGAAGTCCCAGAGCCAGTCGGTCGGGCTGTTGCGGGTGAAATCGTAGAAATGAACCGGGTACATCGGCGGGACACGGATGCGGTCAGAACCGAAGTCAGGTTCCGGCGGCATGACAAAGACCGGCTCAATGGTATGATCCTTCGTCACGTTCTTAAAGCAGTACGGGCTGGTCGCATTAGCGGAGACGTTGTCCACGATCAGTTCGGTATAGACGTTTCCGGCAAACGGCGTGATGGTAAAGCACTGTTCTGAACCGCAGTTCACCTGGACGATACCGCCGGTGCCGTTCGGAGTGATGGTACCTCCTTCAGACTGGTTGACTGTGATGCTGAATGTCTTGACGAGGAAATCGGCGTGAATGGTATGATCAGATCCGACATCCGTGAAGGTATACGTAAACGGACTGATCTGCGGACCGATTCCGGTACCGTCAATCAGGACATCACCGATGGTGTGACATCCGTCTGCCGTGATGGTAAAACTGGATGAATTCCCTATCGGAACGATCTGCGGAGTGGACGGGGTGATCATGCCACCGGCTGAAGCGCTCGGGGTGATGGTGTAGGCGTACTGCGAGAAACCTGCCGTGATATTGTGATCCTTCGTCACATTCTCAAAGCAGTACCGCGAGAGGTTGCCGGTGTTCACCCCGTCGACCGTGACATTGGTGATGTAGTAGTTGGCATTTGCGGTGATGTTGAAGCACTGGGAATCGTTATAGGTCACATTGACCGTCCCGTTCGGCTCAATTTTTCCGCCCTGTCCAGCAACCGCCGTGATAGTCAGGACGTCAGTGCGAAAATTTGCAACAATATCATGATCCTCCGTGACCGTGATATTGTAAGGACTTACCGCACCCTTTGAGACACCGTTATCCATAACCGTGGCAAGTTCATACCCGGCAAACGGGGTAATCGTAAAGGATAATTCATCCCCGTACCCTCTGGTCAGGTTCCCGGACGGGTCAATGATACCGCCTTCTTCAGCCCGGGCAGAGATCCGGTAGGATCCTTCATCAAAGGTGAGCTGAAGGGTCATGTTCGCCGTGGCCTTTCTCGAAGGGATGATGATCGATTCCCCGGATATGTCGGAATCGAGTGCAGAGAGTGAATCGGTTTCGGTCCATCTGGTATTCGAGATATTCACATGATACCCGGGATCAGGAACCACCTCGTATGCATGCGTGGATCCCAGGTAATCGATCTGGTAGGGAACCGCGGGAACACCGCCATCCAGCAGTTTACCCCCGGTTCCGACCTCATGAGTAATCCAGACCTTTGTCGGGCGGAATTTCGCGTAGATGATATGGTTGGTGGTGAGGTTGTAGAACTCCCACCAGTTATCCGTGGATTTCTGTATGTTGTCCACCCAGAGGCTCTCCTGGACATAATCAGTGTCGTTCACAAAGTTGTACCGCAGGCTGTCAGAGCCGTAATCATAGGACCGCTCACCGGAGAGATCATGTCCTTCTGAGTCAACAACCCGTCCGCCTTTGCTGACAGTTGCATTGACTATTACCTGGGCAACACTTGCCTGTAGGTGCAGGGTTGCATTCCCGGTTATGTTGGAGATCATAGCGGTAGCTGAAGGAAGATTGTACGGGATGACACTGGTTTTGTTCGAATCTGAGCGGTATACGGTCAGGTTGCCGGCAAGATATTTCGGACCATGACCACTCAGGTCGAAACTGGTTGAGTCCCCGGCAAAGACCACGATGGAGGCCGGGTGAATGGCACTGTTTGCATCAGCGGTAGCAGTCACCCAGTACTTCGCCACGCTCAGCTGGATTGCCTGGCCCCATTTGGATGGTCTGCCCACGAAGAGGGTTGAATCAACGGTGATGGACTTGGGTGAAAAGAGCGGCATCTTGTCAAAGGTAACGTTGACCAGTTTCTCGGATGGCAGATCAACCCAGCAGGGAGTCCGGTTCGGTGCCAGTTCTCCGTTTACATACACCCGTGCACCGGAATCTGCATCCGGGAGCCCGTCAACGTTTGTCTCGAAGTATACACCCACGTATTCGGTCAGGGGAGTCATATCCTCCTCGACTGACATGTCGTTTCCGGCTGTTACCGAGAATTCACCTGATACCGGGTGGTGTCCGTCAAGGAAATAATAGTACTGGTATGAACCGGCATGCAGTTCCATCTCAAAGGGAGTGGTTCCAACGAGCCCGGCGACGATTTTGACCGGCGGAATGGTTTCTGCACCGACAAGGCTCTTGATTTCAAGTTCTGCTTCTTCTGCAGAACCGTTGAACTCTTCAAGAACTGTCTCCGCATCCTCCATGACGGATGCAACAGTACCATCGGAGAAATCTCCCCCGATAAGAAGTACTCTCGCCCCGCTCGGGTCGCTTCTGAATGTGACATCTGCCGAATCCGGAATCGGGACCAGCGGAACGTACAGTTCGGTTACATTCCCTGCTTCGACCGTTGTCGAGCCGTTATACTGGTAATACCCGGGTTTCGTCAGGGTATAGTTATATAATCCCGGGGGAAGTGACTCGACAGATGCCGGGGTGGTGCTGTAGATCAGGCTGGTCACGTTCGGCACCACGCGGTTTAATACCAGGTCTGCCCCGAACGGGTTTGAATCAAGGTGAATAGCACCATATACCGCGTTCTTCTCGGTCATGGTGACCGTTCCGAAATCCACAACCTTTCCGGCCTCAACAATGAATGATTCATTCCACCAGGTTGTATACCCGTATTTCTTCAGATATATCCCGTATGTTCCGGGTTGGACAAAAAATTCCTTCGGAGTAAACCCCCGGGTATCAGATACCGTCAGGTTATCCGGATGAACTGAGGTATTCGTGAGATAAATCTCCGCCTCGCCGGGGCTTGAATTAATATAAATTACCCCGTTCTCCGGTTCAGCCATCGCACCGCCGATCGCCAGCAAGATGCATATTCCGACGAGAAGCGGATACATTGCAGTCTTCTTCATAATTTCTTCCCCTTACCTTCCAACGAGATTTCCAGAGCGAACCTCCGGGACGCATGCCTCATTTGGATGCAACTCGCAATAGGAGTTAATCAGGGTTATATTTCTCATCATATATATACATATGGAAATACGCCCCATATACATCCGGTTTGCGAAACCGGAAGAAGATAAAAACCAGTAATACAAAAAAAGAAGAGTCTGGAGAAATCAAAGGAAAATCCTCTGATTTCCCGCATTCTTGTGTATTAGTCCTCACAGGACGACGACGTATACCACCTTCGTCTTCTCGCTGGTACCGTTCTCATTCTTCACCGTCAGGGAGACCGTGTACATGCCCGGGATAGTATACTGGTGATCGGTGGTCGGCGGGAACGGGGCCGATTCAATGAGGTTGGAACCGTCACCAAAGTCCCAGTACCGGCTGGTCACATTTGCCTGGGCCGGTGTCGAGTCAGTGAAGTGAACCGTGAGTGGTGCCTGTCCGGTCGGGAACGTCTGCCCGCCACTCGTACCAAAGTCAACATTCCGCGGGGCCGATTTCTCCATCACTTCGTACGTCCGGGAGACCGATTTTGTGACCAACTCCCAGTTGGTGGCGGTCATGATTACATTGAAGGGACCAGTCCGCTCAAACACGTGGGTAATTGACGGACTTGTCGTGTTGGTCGGGAGGCTTCCGTCACCAAAGTCCCATGACCACTGGGTCGGTACCCCCTTTGACGCATCGGTGAAGGTTACCGTGGTTCCGACATTAGCCCACTCCTCAGGACTTATCGTAAAGTACGGAATCAGGCTACGGACTTTCACGGCATCGGGGATCGTCTTTATATGCGATCCATACTGGTTTTCAGCCTTCAGGGTGATGTCGAACCAGCCGGGTTCGGTGTACCGGTGCGTGGGGGTCCAGTTCAGCCCATCAAGAACAGTACCATCCCCGAAATCCCAGAGCAGGCGGCTAATACCCGGTCCCTGAGTCGTACTCCTAAAGGAGACCTCCTGGCCGATATCAACGATATCAGGAGCGAGGGTGAAGTCTGCTACCGGCGTCCGGTTCTCGGTCAGGTTCAATGCCCGGGTTACCGTGCTGGTCGTGTTGTATACCACATCAGTCACGGTGAGGGTGACGTTGTAGACCTTGAACTCGGCAAACTGGTGGAACGGATGCTGGGTAGTGTTCGCGGGGGTTCCGTCATCGAAGTTCCAGTTCCACCCGGTTGCCCGTCCGGTGGGAAGGGTGAGATCCTGGAATGAGACGATACGTAAAGGATCAACGGCATAGGTCCCGTTCGGCCTGAAATCTGCCTGGAGGGGATCCACGACCTGGATGTACCCGGTCTTCTGCTCGGTATCACCGGATCCTGAAGAGACATTCCGTGCCGTCAGGGTAACGGTGTAGGATCCTGACCTGTTAAACGTATGATTCGGATTCTGAAGGGTACTGTTGCCGGGGTTTGCTGGATCTGAAAAGTTCCAGTCCCAGTTCGTTATCCAGCCGGTGGGAACGGACGTATCGGTGAAATT
>CAZWTX010000041.1:0-16744 GCA_964637135.1 uncultured Methanospirillum sp.
TTTTTAGGGACCGAATCCCCGATGAAAATATCCACTCCAGCCAATATCACATATGAATTTGATAAATCTGTATTCACTCCTGAAGAGGCAAAACTTACAACAGATCTGCAAATTCTTCTATTTCCTGAAAAAGATCCGACAGTAACTCCAACGAGGATTAATAGCACGCTGCGATCATTACGGACATCTAATCTATATAAATTACCCGGCGAACTCTTGTATGAGGATAAAAAAAATGGAACGGCTGTAATAGCCAAAACTGATATGATCTTTGCAAATATTGTGGTTACTTCCGGAAACTCTACTCATATTCTTGATTCGTATCTGTATCCGCCTATATATAGACCGGAAGACATCATCGGTTTGAATAGTAAATGGGATAACAGTGTTAGTGCCTGGGTAGAATTATCTCAGGTAATGAATATTGCCAATATTTCGACAGTAAAACGAATCTCCCCGGTTATTTTTGGTACGTTTAATAAAGGTTCAATAACAACAGAGGGGGATGGTATCCATCATTCAGATTTTGTCCGATATGGAGTAAACGATACCCGTTTCACCCGCTGAAATCATGCGGTGGAGAGAGGAATATCCTGTCACTCCCAAAGCATTAGACACTACCTGATGCGAATTTTCAATAGAATGCATAGACGAAGATCACCTCAGGTAGCAGTATGTTAATCAGGAAAACCTGACACATACTACTATAGTCGTCTCTATGTAAGGAATCACTGACGTAAACGGCCGATAATGATGGAGAGTATGAATGGTTGAAAGCAGAGCCGGAGTAACAATCCGCCAAAGGGAAGGATATCCTGCTTTTATTCCAAAGCCGCTCCCTCCCCATCTTCCTTTAGATCTTCATGATTCCTTGCTCTCTCTTCTCTCGCATCAAGGCAGGATAATCCTGAATGATATCAATAAAGAAAATAGACGCCTTATTGAGCCTTTCATCCCAAAAAATCATCCTCGTTGGTATACGCCTGTAGAGAAGAGACCCCTGATTCAGACGTGGATATCATGGGAATAGAGGATGCCGTGGATCATCAGAGGATGGAAATGATCAGGCAAAAAAGCAGTGGGAAGAATAACGCCGGGTGTTGGAATGAATATTATGGTATCCTATAGAAAAAAATCCAGAATCCGGTACCGGGAACGGTGTTGTACCAGCCCCATTCTGAAGGGAAGGGGGTTTGAAAACAGATAAATGACGATAGGTCATTTCAAAGATTTGATACCCTGTATTCCGGAAAGATAAAAAAAAGGGATTTAACACATGAATGAGAATACCGGAACGCCTGGACAGATTATCGAGATCCTGACTTCAAAGAGAGATGAACTCATTGCACTCTCCCGGAAACACGGTGCATCAAATATCAGGGTTTTCGGCTCTGTCGCCAGACGGGAAGAGAGGCCAGGATCTGATATTGATCTTCTGGTAGATATGGATGAAGAAGCAAGTCTTCTTGATCTTGCCCGCCTGAAAAACGATCTTGAGGATCTGCTTGGAAAATCAATTGATATCACGACAAAATCTGCTCTTCATCCCATGCTTGCTGATGCAATCCTGAAGGAGGCAATTGCACTGTGAGAACCCGGGACATTTACCTTGCTGATATGATGGAATCGATCAACAAAATCGAATCCTATGCTGAATCAGGAAGAGAAACGTTCCTTGAAACACCTTTAATCCAGGATGGCATTATCAGAAACCTGGAAATTATTGGAGAAGCAGCACATCACCTGGATGAATCATTTCAGAGATCAAATCCTGATATTGACTGGAGAGGAATAATCTCGCTTCGAAATCTCCTGATTCATCAGTATCACCGGGTTGATCTTAACCTGATCTGGCGTGTTATTGAACGGGATATCCCGCAATTAAAAGTCAAAATTCAGAATTTAATCAGCGAATCTGAACACGATGGAAAGGGGAAGTAGGGTCGTATCAGAATATTGCTGCAAAAAAAGATTGATCCCATAATCGATACAATCAGATTCACCTGTTTAGATCCTGTACCCTTTTATCAGCACACATTCAACGGTACGACGATAGGCTTTGCCATACAATCTTATAGATCGCTCGAATCCGGTCCCTGAATGACAATACATAATATAGCCCCGTCTGATAATCAGATTATACCTCATTATGCAGGGACTCATTGAGCAAAACCGGCATCCAGTTATCAGGCACCTGAACGATGTAGTCCCGACGATAAAAAACACATTCGGGGTTACCCGCATCGGGATCTTTGGTTCGGTAGTTAGGGGTGATGAGACCGGCAAAAGCGATGTTGATATCCTCGTTGAACTGACAGAAGGATATAAGACCCTTAAAAATTTTGTTGCCCTGGCTGATTATCTCGAAGCCCTCCTGAGTCGGAAGGTAGACCTTGTCACCGTCGATGGACTGGATCCGTATGTCAGGCCATATGTAGAGAACGAGGTGGTCTGGGCTCAGGGATGACTGGATCTCCCTGAAACATATACTTTATGAAATTTTAGTTCTGTTGAGATCTTCTTTTAATAGCAGCTCGAGAGAATCTCCCCCTGAATTCAGGATTTGTTCATCTTTAGGGCTAAATCTGATGTAATTTATGGGGTTCTATTTTCGTCCCAAAATATGGTAATTCACATTAAAGACTCTGTTAGCCACTATTTTGATTATCGACGAAACCCATAGATCACATACGCATGACCTCCTCAACCATCCAGATACCTGAGTCCACCATCCATGCTCTCGATCACCTGAAAATCCATCCCGGTGAAACCTACGCCGAGGTTATCGAGCGACTTATCGGCCTCTGTAACGAGGAAGAAGATCTCACTCCGGAAGAATGGTCACGAATAGAGCAGGCCGAAGCAGAATACAAAACCGGAAAAACATACAATTTCGACGAAATAAAACGAAGACTGGGAGACGAATAATATTTTTACCCTCTCTTTCTCCCATTCTGCCGAGCAGGGACTCCGGCAGATTCCCAAAGAATACCGGATAGCAATATACCAGAAACTGGAAGAACTCTGCCATCTTGAAAACCCCGTTCTTCTCCTGAAAAAACTGAAAAGTCCGGATGGAGTCAGCCGGTACTCTCTTCGGGTTGGGATATACCGGGTCATCCTGAGAATAGAACAAGATAAACTGGTCATCATCGTCCTTGATGCAGGACATCGAAAACACGTATATCGCAAATACTGATTCCCTTTTTCAATACATATGGTGAGCAGGCTGTTGCATGCCGGAAACGACATTCAGAGATGATTTGTTCGATACCGGTTTCCGGAATCCTCCAAATCCATATAAAATGAACTTACCCTTTCTCACATCCAAAATTGAGAGAACTTATTCAGGGGAGAAGAGTATAAAAGGGTATATCGAAAGGAGATCTGCCTGATGACGAAATATCAATTTACAACCCTGATATGGGAAGAAAACGGGGTGTATGTTTCGAAATGTGTAGAGATTGAACTCTCATCCTGTGGGGATACCCCAAAAGAGGCACTTGAAAACCTGCGAGAAGCGATCGATCTCTGGTTGAAAAATGCCGAATATCTCGGATTATTATCCGATGCTCTTCCCTCAATAACCGCGTCAGAAAAATTTACTTCTACCATCGAGGTTGAGGCTGCGTGAAATTACCGCAGATCTCCTCACAAACTCTTATTAAAAGTTCAAACGTATCGGATATCGGGATGCTCCTTTCCAGGGAAAGGGGAGTCACGCCGCTCTCTATAAGGACACTGACGGTACGAAATTACTGGTCATAATACCAAAACGGGATCCAATTCCCATTGGAACCCTTTTGTCTATTATGAAACAAGCTCGGATGGAACGAGATAAATTTTATTTATTCCTCACCAGCTAAATGAATACCTTCTAGCCGGGATTTCACATATTAGAAGACATATCAAATTTCTTTCCGGTCAATTACCATCAGGTTGGGTTCTATCAAAAAAAGAGGTAAGATCCTCTCCCTCCTTACCCCCGCATCCACCGGACCAGCCCTCCGAGCTGGCCGAGGTGATCCCTCGCCTGGCCGGCAACGGCAAGGGCATCGACGCTAACACTACCATCCTCTTCTTCCCGGACCGCTTCCACGATCCCGACGGCGAACTCAACTGATACCTCTGCCAGAGCCAGGTACTGGCGGAGAACAAGGAAGAGGGCTCCCCCGTTCACCACCGCAATCCCGGCTGACACCCCGGCGATCACCTCGGCAATCATCGCTTCCCTCCGATCCTCACTGCATCGCTCACCGTGAAATTCCCGTATGCTCACAGCAAGACAAAGAAGAAAGATTGTAGAGTTGAATTTCAATAGTAGTGAAGTACAAAAATGAAGATGTAATTGAATTAATCGGGTACATTTATATCTTTAGTAAGATTAGTTAGGTTAAATAAAAAAATCAGATCAATTATAATAGACGAGATCTAATTAACATACTATATGATATTTAAATGTGTTACGTTAGTAAAATACACCCATACATTCTTTTCCCTTTTTTCCCAGGAGGAAATAAAAAAAAGGATTATTGTGGAAAAAAAGGAGAAACCCGTTTTCCATGCAATGCCGTTTTCGATAGAAACGAGTTTAATATTACTCCTCATTTTATCAGGAATTCTCTTCAACCCGGTTTCTGCAAAGGTCTATGCAAATTATACCCCTCAATTCTTTGTAGGGAACGAATCCCCGATGAAAGAATCCACTCCTGTCAATATCACATATGGAGTATACGATATATCGACATATACTCCTGAAGAACGCAAACTTGCAACAAGATTACGTACTCTTCTTTTTCCGGAAAAAGATCCAATCGTAACTCCGGCAATGATTAATAGCACCTTATTGACATTGATTGGTTCAAATTTATACAAATTTCCCGGCGAACTCTTGTATGAGGATAAAAAAAATGGAACGACTGTAATTGCAAAAACCGACATGATCTATGTAAATATTGCAGTTACTTCCGGAATCTCCACTCATATACTTGATTCGTATCTGTATCCACCAATAGGAAGAAATGAAGATATTTTTGGTTTATATAGTAATTGGAATGGTAATAATGTCGATGCCTGGGTAGAATTATCTCAGGTAATGAATATTGCCAATATTTCATCAGTAAGACGAATCTCTCCGGTCATTTTGGGTACTTTTACTAAAGGTTCAATAACAACAGAGGGGGATGGTATCCATCATTCAGATCTTGCCCGAAATTTAGTAAACAATACAAACCTCTCTGAAATAAAAATTGGAGTGATTTCAGACGGGGTAACAAATAAACAACAAGCAATCTCTTCAGGAGATCTTCCGGCATCATTGAAAGTAATCGGAACCGGGGAAGGTGATGAAGGAACAGCAATGCTGGAAATTATTCATGATATTGTTCCAAATGCTTCTCTATATTTTCACCCAACCCTGACTACCCAGTATAGTTTTTCAATAGCCCTTTCTGACCTGATAAATGAAGGATGCACCATAATTTGTGATGATGCTTGCATATTATTTGAACCTGCGTTCTATGATGGGAATGTTACAACTTTGATGAATAATTATGCTCAAAATCAGAATGTTCTCTTCATTTCATCAGCAGCAAATTATGCAAAAAGTCATTACCAAGGTTTTTTCTTTCCACAAAATTCGGATCCGCTATTAAATGATTTTAGTAAAGGTGGGTTGTCTCCAGAACCTGTTCCCGATAAACCGAATTTATATGCCCGTTTAAATCCTGGTGATATCATCAATGTTGCACTTCATTGGGATGACGGGGGCCAGTCAGGGAACGACTATGATTTATATTTACTGAATTTTGATACAGATGAGATATTGGCATCTAGCATAGATTATCAAACGGGTAGTGAAATCCCTTTTGAATTTATTAGTTATAACTCATCGGATTACCTAACAGCCATGATTCAGGTGAAAAAAAAATTCCCTACTGTTCAAAATAAAACATTAGAATTATTTATCGATGTAGATGATGCGCAAAAAATATACACCAATAATATCGTAGAAATTGATTCAATATTTGAACATGCAGCTGCGAGTGGAGTGGTAACGGTTGGTGCAGCACCATATGACAACACCCATAATATTGAACCAACCTCTTCACAGGGATGCGTGACTATCCAATATCCAGTCCCTGAAATCAGAAATAAACCTGATATTACTGGTGTTGATAAAGTTAGTGTTACAGGTGCAGGGGGGTTTAATTCTCCATTTTACGGAACAAGTGCTTCAGCTCCCCATATTGCCGGTATCGCCGGTTTATTATGGAGTAAAAACACCTCGAAAACCGCATCAGAGATAAAAAATGCTATCCTTACTACCGCTGATGCAAGAGGTGATCATTATTTATTTGGTTCCGGTTTAGCGAATGCGTCACGAGCGTATTATTATTTATATCCCGGTCCAACGGTCACAAGTATCACCCCGAATATCGGTGTGAACGATGAATTGGTTCTATCTACCAATCTTACCGGAACAAATTTTGAATCAGATGCCAGCGTTTATCTCTCGAAGACAGGACAATCACAGATAAACGCAATAAATATCTCGGTAATTTCTTCCGCTCTTCTCACCTGAACTTTCAATATTTCGAATGCGGAAACAGGGCCATGGAATGTCACGGTTCAAAATCCGGATAGACAATCCGGGACATTGTATGAAGGATTCCTCATTAACACGACAAATTCCCTGACGGTAACAAATATCACTCCGAACATTGGTATGAACGATGGATTGGTTTCAATAACTAATCTTTCCGGAACGAGCTTTAAACAAAATGCCAATGTGTATCTCTCAAAAACAGGAGAATCACAGATAAACGCAACAAATATCTCGGTAATTTCTTCCTCTCTTATCACTTGCACATTTAATTTAACGGATGTTGCAACAGGTCCATGGAATGTCACGGTTCAAAACCCTGATGGTGAAACCGGGACATTATATAATGGATTTGCAATTAATTCTATCAGTTATCTCTCTGTTACAAGTATCACTCCGAACACTGGTCTCAATACGGGTTCTGTTACGATTACCAGTATTTCTGGCGATTCTTTTGAAATCGGGGCAACTGTAAACTTAACCCGAACTGGACAACAGAATATTACTGCTGGATCAGTTCAGGTAGTTTCACCAACCCAGATTACCTGTGTTATTCCCCTAGCTGGAAAATCCGCTGGCCAGTGGAATGTTGTTGTAACCAATCCCGGTGGACAAACAGGATCGCTTTTAAATGGGTTTACCATTACCGCTCCAAGTCCGGGAAATACTCCCTACAAAATCGATCCTTCAAAGATGAATACCTTTGATGGACAATATCTCTCTTCTCGGGGATATGGCTGGTGTGACTTTGGTGGTAAAAATAACTCTTACTATAAGATCACGCTCAGTGGTTCCCAACAATATCCTACTGAATTCCACCTGGTTAATAGTTTTACAACAAAAGCTCAATTTGGCATCCTTCTCCAGGCCTCAAATGTCAGGATCAGTGGAATAGATCTTTCAACAGCCCTAAATGCAGATCAAAGACCGGTGAATTCAATAACAAATATTTATGCTCCTTTACTTCTGGCAGAAACGGGGGCAGCAGGAATAAAGATTCCCTCGGGGTATAACAACATTAAATTGGTAAATGTGAACGTTGATGCCTTGAATGTACCGGCAATCCATGTAGATGGTTCGAATGTAGATCTCATTGGAACCAATAATCCTGATCCATATCTTACAACCTACACCGGTTGCGGAATAAATGAGAACTGGGGTACAACGCTCATTGGAAGACAAAATTCAGGATATGGACTTGGTCTCCTTCAACAGACACAATCACGCAGTTCTGCCATTACCATTACCGGATCAGGAGGGAACGGGGTAAATATAATGGGTCCGTTTAGTGGTATTGAATTGAATGGAAAGACTGCTTCTCTGGCAATTAATGGCGAAAAAATTCACATTACCGGTACAGGGACAGAGAGTGGAACTGGATATGACCGTAATAGTGGGATTAGTGCATGGGGTGGTAGTTCAGTGTTGGTATCCGCAACTGATTCTTCAATAATTGGTCAGGAGTACGGAATCTATGGTCAGGGAGGAGCAATTATCAATATAAACTGTCCAAATTGTACAATCGGCCCAATTGGTAGCAGTTCGGTCTTATCATCATCTGAAGTAAAATCTCAAGCAATAGGATCTCTTATCCAGGGTGGAAAGGATGGTTTATTCCTTACTGGAACTAGTACACCCGGATTTGGGAAAGTAACGATAGAAAATACAACCGTACTGGGACAGACAGGATATGGAATAAACTTCAGTCAAGCTGGCGGATATGCGATAACTATCACCAACCCTACTGAGATCCAGGGAGGTCAGGGAAAACTTGGAGCCTCAGAGAGTGAATCCAACCAGATTACCATAGGAAGTGTAAATGTCACCACCGGAGCTACCGGACCGTATCTTGTCAACATTTCCTTAGATGCCATTTCCGGACCCGATCCATATAATCTGTTAATTTTTAATGAGTCAGGGGGTGTCGTGTATGATATTACCAACTGGTCTTCTCTTCCAGAAGGGATCACATACACCTCTTCCCCAGCAATAGTATCATTCGCATCTGAAACCCTGGAGATCTATTCTGCAAAAAAATATCCTTCGTCTGGTCCGGATCTCTCTCTTACCTCCATTGAACCGACACAGGCGCAACAAGGATGTATTACTCAAGTAAATATCTCCGGTATTTTTAATCCCGTTGCAAACGCAACTACAATCAGCCTTACTCGTTTTGATTCCTGTGTTAATGGGACTGATGTAACGGTTGAATCTTCAACATTGATTCGTGGAATTTTTTCACTCCCTCCAGAGATAGAAACAGGTTCCTGGCAGGTGAATGTAATTCAGGATGAGACCCCATGTGCTGGAAATGTAACCTTTAACGTAACAAGTAAACCCCTTCTCCCCTCAATAACCACTCTTCCAGCCAATAATGTCAGTTCATACTCAGCTCAGATCTCTGGAAATTTAACTTCTACCGGTGGAACATCATGTAATGTTTATTTTGGTTATGGAACGAATGAATCAATGTTCTCAACATTCACTACGCCTATCCTATTAACAGGACCGGGAATTGTTACTGCCAACATCAGTAATCTCATCCCTGAAACTCCATGGTTTTATGCGGCATTTGCCAACAATACCATGACTGAAATCAGAGGGGATATCATGAGTTTTACCACCAATGCGGTAAATAATCCTCCGATTATCAAAAGTGTTCTACCGTCTTCCGGAATTCAGGGCAATCGTATAACGATAACGAATCTTTCCGGATTTTTCAATACGAGTGCCTATCAAACCAATGTTATTCTTACTGGTTTAGGAGTGAATATCAGTGCAGAAAACGTTTCAGTTGTCTCTTCTGAGCAGATAACCTGTACCTTATCCCTTCCTGTATCAGCAACCCCAGGTCAATGGAGGATAATGGTTGAACAGAATGGACAATGGAGCAATGGTGATATTCTGTTTGAAATCGGACAGACGAGTTATATCATACATGCTTCTGCATCACCTGGTGGAAATATCACTCCTTCAGGGGAAATATCTGTGTTATCTGGTTCAAACCAGACGTTTTTAATTACAGCAGATCCCGGATATCATTTAGGAAATCTGATAATTGACAACATGAGCACTGGAGCAGCAGAAACCTACCTATTCCATGATATCTATGAGAACCATACAATATCAGCGGAATTTATCCCAAATAGTATCCCCTCTTATATCATTACAGCGATTGCATCGCCAGGCGGGAATATCACTCCTTCAGGGGAAATATCTGTTTTATCAGGTTTAAATCAGACCTTTTTCATCGCAGCAGACTCTGGATATCGTATTGTAGATGTTATGATTGACAATATGAGCATCGGATCTTTGGATAGATATACATTTGAAAATGTTACTTCGCCTCACAGAATTGAGGGGATATTTGAAAAAATGGGCATAGCTCCGATAATTACCCACGTACATCCGACATCAGTCCGCCAGAATAGTGTTGTGACTCTTTATTTGTCAGGTCAGAATTTCTTCGGTAATGAGCGAGTTGATCTCACGAGAAATGGGTCTGATAACCGGACTGGAAGAGGTATTCTATTTCAGGATCGATTAATCGTTCGAGGAATGAATCTAGTCGGAGCACCCGTGGGGTTATGGAATATCCAGGTAACTAACCTTACAACCGGTCTTTTCGGAATAAAAAGGGACGCTTTTACTATCGATCCAGCACCCCAGCCGTATTATACCATCTATACTGTTGATGATGAATACGGTGATTTATATCCATCAGGTCCTGTTCGTGTACGGACCGGATCACATAAAACATTTAGAATAAGAGTTACTCGTGGTGCTGAAATCGTAAATGTCACTGTAGATGGTACTCCAATAATCCTTGATCACAACAATGGGTATACTTTTTTCAATGTAAGAAGTGACCATACTATTACGCTTAACACCGGCCTAATTCCCGGTATTATTCATGCGAACTTCACCGTGAATCAGACCTCTGGTAAAGTCCCCCTCACGGTTCAATTTATTGATACCTCATCAGGTAATCCTGACAGGTGGTTATGGAATTTTGGTGATAGAACCACTTCTACGTTACAAAATCCTGTTCATACCTATACCAAACCAGGTAAATATTCTATCCAACTGGGTGTTAAAAAGGGAAATCGGAGTGATATGATTATCCTTCGGGAGCATATTTGGTCAATATCAAATAGAAATCTCTTAATTGAACCAAAAAGCGATGATTCTGTCACCTCTCCATATACCTTGACATCTGTAAAAATACCAATTGTTTCGATGAAGAGTCATGAAGATAATAATATGTCGGATGAACTGTTGCCCCTGAAACTGCCTGAAATTACATAAAATTTATCCAGTTATCAGTTTAGGTGAAGCCTTCCTGAATCCCGATCCGTTTTTTCTGAACAAAACCGGTAAATGGTGGGATCTCCTAAAAAGGAATAAGGTCTCCCCTCCCCTTACCCCCGCATCCACCTCACCAGCCCCCCGAGCTGGCCAAGGTGATCCATCGCCTGGCCGGCAACGGCAAGAGCATCGACACTGACAGCCCCATCCTCTTCTTCCCGGACTGACTCCACGATCCCGGCAGCAAACTCATGCGAAATCTCTGCCAGGGTGAGATACTGCCGGAGAACGAGGAAGAGGGCTCCCCCGTTCACCACCGCAATCCCGGCTGACACCCCGGCGATCACCTCGGCAATCATCGCTTCCCTCCGATCCTCGTCGTATCGCTCACCGTGAAATTCCCGGAGACGAATCCGTCGGAGTCGACACTCCGGTTATCCCGGCGGGATGCCCCGAATGTTATCATCCCTGACCCGTTCGCGAAGATAGCTCCCGACAGGTCAGGACCGATCTTCCGGGACGAATCATACTCCCCGTGTCCGAGGATCCCGGATGCATAGGCCGATACCGGTTCCTCGAATTCCCCCGGACGGGTGAAGAATGAACAGAGATCGGCGATTCCAGACTCCTTCAGGAACCCGTCGGCATACTCGGTGAAAAGCACCTGTCCGGACGAAGCAACCGAGAGATCGGCCGCAATATCCCGATCCCCGGCAAGCGTCCGGGAGAGCCGGGCTGCATCGGTCGCCATCACCCCGGACGAATACGACCCGTTCTCATCGCTCCCTTCCGTATGGAGCACCATCATCCCGTCGGTCGCAATCGTCGTCGCCAGGTAATCGGCTCCGGCAAGCCCGGCAAGGACCAGCAGGGCGATACCCGCGATACCCATGCCGCTCATCCTAATCCCGGTTATTCTGGCCGGCATCATGCCAGGGCAGCCACCGAATCAGCCCAGGTCTCAAGGCCGGTCCGGATGGCATCATCCTCGTAACTCGAGAGGCTGATGCTGTCCCGTTTGAAGGTTACCGTGTAGAGTTCGCCGTTGCTGTGATGAGCCTTGATGGTACAGCTGAACGAATCACCGGACGAATCACGGGACGCAAACACCCCGGTCCCGTACGCTGACGTGATCGCCTCATTCGCGGTGATCTGGGTCACCGCCGTATTCACGGCAGCCATCGACGGCCCCCTCACCGTGATCGTCCCGACCGTCTTCGCCTCCTCGTTCTGGTAGACAATCGAAGCCGTGTATGACTCCTTGGTCTTCTCAACTGCCGGCTTTGCAGCCCCGGCGGATTCATACGCCGTACATCCCCAGGGGTTGTTTGTCAGAACACCCTGGATAACCGTAGAGAAGGACGCGTAATCAGCAAACGGAGCGGCAAGAGCCCGTACCGCTGACTTGATCACGCTCTTCTCGGTAAAATCTCCCATTTCTCTCCCCCATGTCGCATTCCTGCGACGTACCCTCATATGCCCGTCGCAGATATCTCCTTCCCGGGGGACACCCGATCTGCTTGTCCGGCGGCCATGAATCATGAAACCCGGGGAATATTCGAGCATTACCCGGTACCCGGAGAACCCGGATGAAAGAGTGTCACCGATTGCCCGGTGGGTCATACGTCGTCACGAAATCTTCGAGGCGGGTACATGACTTCTCACGGGTTGTGATAACCGAATCCTGAATTCATGTGTTCGTTCCACCTGGCAGGAGTTTTGGTATTCCCTCGAACCGGATAGAGAAAAAACCGGTTATCTAGTGGAGGCAACAGGTTTTGTGATTTGATATGGATTTCCCACCGCTACACTATCTGCCGAAATGGTTCTTCTAACCCCCCCATCCTCCTGAGTTTTTCGGCACTATACCGGTCATGGATCATACCGTTCCGTGTTTACTATCAATACCGGTAAACACCTAGAGGTATATCATGCAAGAGGCTTCCACGATATACATTCGATCTGATTTGAAGGAGCAGTTAACTCACCTGAAGACACACCCCCGGGAATCATATAGTCCAGTGATCGAGCGCCTTCTCTCATGTGCCATTGATCCCAATCCTCTTACATCAGAAGAGATAGCAGGAATTGAAGAAGCACTGGAAGATATCAAAGCAGGAAGGGTCCATACTGAAGAAGAGATCGTGAAAGAATTCGGGGTTGAATGACTGAGTTTCAGATCATCTACCCAAACAAAGCAAAAAGAAACCTCAAAAAATACTCTTGCCCATTGCCCAGGAGATAATCAGAGCCATCCATGAACTGAAGAATAATCCCTGGTCACGGGTACAGAAACAGGAAGGATCTGAGAAGTCTCCCTTTTATTCTTTTCATGTCGGTGGGTACCGGGCTATTCTCTCTATTCAAAACAATACACTCATCGTGTATGTGGTGGAAGTCGGTCCCCGGAAAACCATTTCCCGGAAATAGTGACCTTTTTTTTGAAAATTGAATTATTCTCGGCTCTGTTGAGTTCCCCAACGTATGGTGAAACCTCTTTGAAATCGTGATAATCGGTGAATGAGGAAACAGATACCCGTCCGTGTACCGCCTCATCTGTATTTGAGTAAATACGTACTTCGTGTTTCGTTTAGCCATATTCTCAGCAGGGAGCGCTCCGTTCTGAGATCTTTTTTTCTTTCCGGAGGTTCTCAAAGAACCCCGATTTCGTACTAAAAAGGGAACTCTCGGGCAGAGAACCTGAATAGATTCTCTTACCGGACGATACAAATCAATAGCTTTAGAAAGATCACGGGAATACGGTGCATTGCCCGGGTCTGCGACAACCATGAGCATATCACCGGGCGTGGGTGTCCGGAATGATACCAGGAGAGAGAGAAACAACAAAAGGCTCCCCGACCGTTACAATCGCTTGGAGGCTGATTACAGTGGGGAGTATACTCATTACGCCTGTCGGATTTTTAATCGTATCTTCGGTTCTGATGAATCCCGGGATAGCGGATCATCATTCTGCCAGGAGATCCGGTTTCCGCGGGTTATGAGATGGCTTCCTGGAGTGGCCATTTCACCCGTCGTACTGCCGAGTATGCCGCCCGGGACCTGCTCATGGAGCAGGGATACGAGGTTGTCCGGGTTACCGAACGGTCAGGGGCCGTTCCGTCCCGGTTTCACCTGATCGCCTGGAAGAAGAGACGGGTCATCTTCATCCGGATCGGATCGCACCGGATGCCGAAAACGTCCGTTCATGCCGAGATCGTCAGGCTCTCCGGGCTGGTCAGGACCGGGACGTACCCCGGCGACGTGCAGTACTGGATCGGGTCCGGCTCCGGCTGGATACGGCACCTGATCCTCCCGGGCGGCAGCATCCGGCTCTTCGGTGGATTTACATGATCCCCTCCAGGCCGGCCGGAACGGGGATTCACCGGTTCCCGGGTTATCGGAAGATCGGCCAGGCAGGGGGGGAATGACTCCCGAAGAGGTCAGGGCAGCAATCGAACAGGCCCTCTCCTGCCTGGTCGCCAAAGAATCGGTCTGTGAGATCCGGATCCTTGCTGAAGAGAGCGTATCCTCTGGGTATTATACCGATCTTCAGAAGGCTGCGGCTGATATCGCTATCCGGGATACCGACCCTGAGGTGCACGGGATCTATGTCACCCTCAACCCGGTCAATCCGGCTCTCCTTGCGAGGAGAGCGAACCGGTTGAAATTCAGGCTCGGGAAGAAGGATGCGACCACCGCTGACGGGGATATTCTCAGGCGGCGGTGGCTCCCGGTAGACATCGACCCGGTCAGGCCGTCGGGAGTCTCATCATCGGAGAACGAGCATGCAGCAGCCTTTGACTGTGCCCGTTCCGTCCGGAAATTTCTGGAATCGGCCGGATGGCCGACACCCATCCTCGGTGACTCAGGGAACGGGGCTCACCTCCTCTACCCGGTCGATCTCCTCGAGGGTGAAGCACAGAAAACCCTGATCCGGCAGATCCTCGATCTCCTCCATCGCCGGTTTTCAACCCCGGTCTGCCGGATTGACACGGCGAATTTCAACGCTGCCAGGATCTGGAAGGTCTACGGGACGATAGCGAGGAAAGGGGATCATCTCCCCGAACGGCCGCACCGGCGATCCCGGCTGCTCGAGTGTCCTGACCGGACGGTCTCCCTCACCGAATCTGATCTCACTGCACTCCTGGACCGGGAAGGAACCCGACACCCGCCGCCCGGTCAGGATGACTCCCCGTCCCCGGCTCCTCCGGCAGTATCAGACGGGATCGTCGAGAACCGGTCGATTCACCTGGGCTCCTGGCTCTCCGGTCACGGGCTTTCGTATACCGAAAAGCCGTACCAGGGAGGAGTCTTATACGTCCTTGACCGGTGTCCCTTCTCAGACGACCACACCGACGGGGCATTTGCCATCCAGTTCCCGAACGGGGCGATCTTCGCCGGATGCCACCACACCTCCTGCGGGGGAGGCCGGCAGCGGTGGCAGGAACTCAAAAGCCGGTATGACCGGCGAAATCCGGGTATCGCCGACCGGATGAAGGCGATCAGATCAGACCGGATCCGGTCACGGTTCGCTCATGAGAGCGGAGAATCCGGATTGCTTCTGCCTGACCGATCAGCCGATCCACGACCCCGTCTCCCGGATGAGACGATCCCGTTTCAGGCACGGGAGATCCTCGCTTCCGGCGATCCGTTCTCGTTCTTCCTTGAAACCTTCGGAAAGAACCATGAAGGGGATCTCCGGGTGGCCGAATGCCTGCTCCATTCGCTCATCTCCCGGACGGTCAGAAACAGCAAAGGCCTGCATGTCTCCATCTCCGGGGAGTCAGGGAAGGGAAAATCGCATGCCATGGAGACGATGCGGTCCCTGGTTTCGCCGGATCTTCGGATCGAGGGACGGGTAAGCGACAAGGCCCTCTTTTACATGGACGATCTCCGTCCGGGAACGGTCATAGCCCTGGATGATGCCGTCCTCTCAGACCAGATGCAGGAGATCCTCAAAGGCGTGACCACCTCGTTTCAGAAGCCCTTTCCGTACCGGACGGTGAACAAGGAGAGAAAGGCCCTGACCTGCCTGATCCCGGAGCGGTGTGTCTGGTGGATCTCCCGGGTCGAAGGGGCCGGAGACGACCAGGTCTTCAACCGGATGCTCACCTGCTGGATAGACGATTCCGAGAGCCAGGATCTGAAGGTGCTCTCCCGGTCGCTGGAGAAGGCTACGCAGTTTCCCTCCGAAAGGCTGGAGGAGAGCGAGGAGATCCTGATCTGCCGGCAGATCTGGGAGGAGATTGATCCGGTCTGGGTGGTGATCCCGTTTGCCGGCCGGATCCGGTTCCAGTCGGCAGCGAACCGGCGGAACCCGGATATGCTCCTCGATCTCATCCGGACCCATGCAGCCCTGAACCAGTACCAACGGGAGAGCCGGATGGTGGAAGGGGTCCGGTGCATCATCGCAACCGAAGCGGATTTTGAGAATGCTGCCCGGCTGTATGTCGCACTGAACGGAGAGAGCGGTGCCCAGACCCACAAACTGACGAAACGTGAGTCTGTTCTGCTCGATGCCCTCTCGTCGGCCGGAATCGGCGAGGTCCCGGTTGCTTCCCTCCAGCGGATGACCGGGTGGTCGAGCAGCTCCATCCACAAGCTCCTCCACGGGTACCTGAGTTATGGGAAGACCTACTCTGGCTTGCTCGAGAAATGCCCGGCGGTCTCGTTCCTTGACCGGACGGTCTCCCGGGGCGATGACGGGTGCACGACGCTCCGGCGGGTGAGGGTCTACTCCTGGGATGCTGCCCTCTACGAGGGATGGATGAAAGGCGGGTCGGTCTGGCTCGAAGATGAACGGTCCGAGCCCCCGGACGATCCGCCGTCCCC
>CAZWTX010000042.1:0-15783 GCA_964637135.1 uncultured Methanospirillum sp.
GTCATTGAACCGGAGGTAAAACTGGATATAATCAAGGGCCAGGGCGATCTTCCGGCAATCCTCCTCACTATACGTGTCAGACACAAGATCAAGGTATGCCTTTCGCTCCGGTGCCTCGCTTCGGTCTGCAACACCGGCAATGGCAGCAATATGACGGATGGCCGGTTCAACGCGGGGATTAATCAGCCGGGCGATCTCGGTGCCAAGCATCCCGGCCGTGACCCCGTAATCACCGCCAACATGGTATGGATTTACATGGGCAAGCAGGAACTGGTCAACGATCTCATCAGGATGGTGATGGTCGAAGACGATCATCGGCATGGAGTAGACCTGTGCCATCTTCATTGCCGGCAGGTCTTCTTCAGTAGACCCGTTATCGGTCAGGACGATCAGCGGCATCTTCTGGCCAAACCTGATGTTATCACGGGTCGCATAGTCAAGATCCCTGATAATATCCTCAATCTCATAAAACGGAGCCTTTGATGGGGCACGTTTGAAGAGATAGTAATCAGAGTCATAATCTCCGCCAGAATCGTTGATAAGGGAGACGACTGCCTGTTCAATCGCAACCGCCGAACAGATCCCATCTGCATCGGCATGATGCCTGAGCAGGATCGGCTGGGCGGTGAAAACGGCTTTCCGGATCAGCCGGGCTATCTTTCTCATTTCAGGACGAAGTTTCTCAAGGACCGGGCTGTCCACAAGGAGCGGGATATCCTCCGGCTCTGCCCGCTCTTCAAGGGCCTGTTCGATCCGTTGCAGGACCGCTTCTGCTTCAGGCCCGGTCAGGCGGTCAAGCCGATCCAGTTCGATCTGGACCTGGCCACCCCTGAGCATCACCTCGCCGGTTGCCCGGACGACATCTCCCTGGTCGACATCAGGGTAGGCACGCTTGCCTGCCTCGACGAAACCGGCAGCATTCTCGGTTCCGGTCTCATCAACAAGGGTGAAGATGGTAGGACCGGAGGTCTGTTTCACCTGGGCGACATGGCACTCAATGGTGACTGTGCGACCGACCTTTCGTGATAATTCGCCAAGCTGGGTGGCCTTGCGTTTACAGACCACCGGCTGGATCTCGTAGGAACTGATAACAACCTCTTCGAGATCGATGTTGCCATTGTCACGGATATTCGCAACCCTTACCAGGACGACTGCACCTTCCTTGTGGGTCGTTATCGCGTTGCTTTTGTGGATCAGTCCCTTTGTCGAACTATTGAGATACACAAATGTCCCAAATGTGGCAAACCCCTGGACGGTACCGGAATAGATCTTTCCAGGTACAATATCCGTAATCGCACAGCCATCTCCCAGGCTGTACACAATCGTATCAGTTCCTTTCGGCATATCGTTCACCAAAACAGGTGTAAACACCCAAAACCCGGTTCATCACACAGCACCGGAGCACCCCCCGAAGACTTTACAGTCAGTATCACGTCAGAAGAAGTCTGCTCATCAGGCGATGAGTCGCGGGGGATATCTGGATTAGTATCCACCTTCATGATATATGAGGTATCCTGTGACAACAAAAACGGGAGAAGACACCGGCCAGCTTATCACCGGTCCGATGGACCAGGTACCGGGTCATCCCTGAACGGAATCTCGATCATGACGAGGTCGTCAGGTGCAGAAATTTCCCCGGAAAAAAACTTCTTCGCATCGGTCAGGTGTTTCTCATATGAGGTATACCGGCTGCTCAGGTGGAAAAGGGCCAGGTGGCTGACCTGCAGGGATGAGGCAGTCCTGCCTGCCTCGCCGGCGGTCGCATGCATGAACTCCTTCGCCCGTTCCAGTTCTCCATCGTCAAACGTGGCATCATGAATGAGAAGATCCGCAAATTCTCCATTCTCTGCAAGTTCTGCAAGGATTGGCCGGGTATCACCGGTATAGATGATCTTCCGGCCAGACCGGGGAGGACCCATCACCATATCAGGCGTGATAGTCTTTTGTTCCACTCCAGACTCGATTGTTACCGTTTCTCCACGCTGCAGCCGTCCAAAGAGCGGTCCGGGTCTGACTCCGAGGGCGATGGCCCCTTCCCGGTCAAACCTTCCCGGACGGCGGTTCTCCTCGAAGATGTACCCCACGCCGGGGATGCCATGATCTGTTCCGAAGACATGAATGACGTATCCGTCAAATCCAAGGAGATCACCGGGCTTTACGCGTCGTGACTCGACCTGGAACCGGAGTTTTGTCCGGCAGAGCCGGGTCATATCCCCCACGATTTCATGGACACAATCCGGACCATAGATAACGAGCGGATCTTCCCGACCTGAGAAAGAGAGCGTCTGGAGCAGCCCGATAATACCGAGGTAATGATCCGCATGCCAGTGGGTGATGAAGATCGCCTCGAACGAGAACCCGCATCTCCCTCTCATGATCTGCCGCTGGGTCCCTTCTCCACAATCAAAAAGAAGATCATGGGCTCCCCACTTGAGAAGAATGCAGGGAAGATTCCGGGATATCGTCGGAAGGGCTCCCGAAGTCCCGAGGAAAAAGACCTGGAGCGTTTCTCCTGCCATCAGGTCCACCTGCTGACGACATCCTGCGACAGTCTGGCCTCGGGAAGCGACCGTCCTTCAACAACCACGACGCCTGTGTACCGGTTCACGAGATCGGAGCCCAGTGACGACCAGTTCAGGGTGCCGTTCCCGATCGGGAGGTGTTCATCACTCTTCCCGTGATTATCATGGATATGCACATGGGAAGCCTCCGCAAGCACCTTCCGGAAGGCTTCGACCCGACCGAGGGTGTGGGCATGGCCGAAATCAATCGTCATCCCGACCCCATCGATCCCCTCGATCAGCCCGAGAATCTCTTCCGGGTACTGGCAGAGGAAATCAGGAATATCGGGCATGTTCTCGATACAGGCGATAACCCCGCATTCAACAGCAGTTTTTCCAAATTCACGGACCGCTTCCTTCTGCAATGCCCAGACCTTTTCAGGCACGAGCTTGCCGGTGCAGGACACGTACCCCGGATGGATAGTCACCCGATCGGTGATCTCAGAAGCCTTCCTGATACATTCACAGATCTGCCTGACTGTCTCCCGCCAGATCGAGTCGTTAATCGCTGCAGGGTTCAGATCGCCGTACGGAGCATGAACGGTGGTTTTCAGCCCGGTAGAGGAGAGCGTCTCGATGACCATCTCGTACTGTCCCGGGCGGGAAAAATGGTAGTTACCATCGGCACAAATCTCCCAGCCGACAAACCCGGCCTCCTCAATCCCGAAGATCCAGGAGATATCGTCCCAGACCCGTGCAGAAGAACCAAAAAACGGTTTCAGACTCATCTTTCCTCATCCACCATCTGTCTGATCAACCTGGTTACCGCAGCCCTGAACACTTCAAGTCCTGCATCATTGGGGATATGTATGGCTGCCATCTCAATCGCCCGTTTCAGACCGAACGAGGACTCCCGCTCATCACGGGCGGCAAGTGCCTCCATGGTGAGAAGATCATCGGATCGACCCCTCCCCCGGAGCCGTGAGAGCCTGATCTCAATAGGTGCATCGATCGCGATGAGGGTGAATCCTGGGAAGGTCTCAGTAAAGAGCCCGACCTCTGCATCGCCCCGGATACCGTCAACGAGGACGACCGGTTCCGTCCTGACACGGATATGGGGGATACAGAATCCGGCGATGGCTGCCATTCCATGTTCTTCACGAAGCCGCCGTGCGACGATACCCATGTTCTCATCCACCGCAGCAAGCCCTGCCTTCATGACCTGTTCCCGGATCACGTCCCCCATCACCACGACGGGAATACCCAGGCTGGCGGCTATTGCAGAGAATTCTCCTTTACCCGAGCCGGGCATTCCCACGATTCCCAGTACCTTCATAATAGAACTCTCCTTCTTCCTGGGTCCGGATCCACACCGGCCTGTCGAGACGGTCTGCAATATTCTGTATTTCATCAGCAGTCTGTTCCCTGATGCCGGTTACCCGTCCCTGCTGGAGGACAAGGGTCACGTCCACAGCCACATCCCGGGCGATCGTAACAACCTCTTCCCCGTAAAAGGGAAAGAGGGTGATCACCACAGAAAACGCCCCAAGCTGTCCCCCATGCCAGGCATCGGTGCATACCTGCAGGCTCTCCCTGACCCGTTCTGCCACATGCCCCTTGTCACGCCCTTTCAGGGTATAGAGATTTGATTCAGCTTTTATGTCAAGAGCGATGTAATCGATCAGTCGGTTTCTGACAAGGGAGCGGATGGCGTCCGGGTAGACCCCGTTGGTATGCAGCCCGGTCTTCAGTCCCATACCCCGTGCGCCTGATGCAAGGCACATAAGGGCATCCAGTTGCATTGTTGCCTCTCCTCCGGAAAAAACCACCCCGCTGATGAGCAGGGATGCTTCACGGATCATCGCTATGATATCGTCAACGGATCGCCAGTCATCCCCGGAGAGGAGATGCTGGTTATGGCAGTACCAGCACTTGATCGGGCATCCCCGGAAGAAGACGACCGAGACAGAATGCCCCCTCCAGTCGACCGTACTGAGCGGGACGAATCCACCGAAATTCATGCGCACCGGTGCTGCCACTGTCTGAACAGATTGAACGGGGCATTTGATGAAGATGTGGGTTGCCGGCCGCTGACTCTTCTCAGGAAAAGTTGCGTACAAATACACTAATATTTACTCTTCTTTTGAAAAACGAGCCTTTATGTATCCACTTATGAAACAGATAAGACATGTCAATAGTTGAGGATGCCCGAAAAGGCATCGTCACCGAGGAGATGAAAGTCGTCGCTGCTCAGGAAGGCGTCACTGAAGATTTTATCAGACGCGGCATTGCAGCAGGCCGGATTGTCATCCCGGTCTCTCCCTATAGGAAAGTAAAGTTTTGTGGAATTGGCGGCGGTCTCCGAACGAAGGTAAACTGCTCGGTCGGAACCTCTTCTGATATCGTTGATATTGACATGGAGGTCGAGAAGGTAAAGGCAGGCGAGCGTGCCGGTGCAGATACCATCATGGAACTCTCGACCGGCGGTGATTTCTACGAAGTCAGGAGACGGTGTATCGAGGCAACCTCCCTCTCGGTCGGTAGTGTCCCCCTGTACCAGGCGTTCATCGAAGCAGCACGCAAGGACGGGGCGGTCATTCACATGCGGGAGGATGACCTCTTCCGTATAACCGCTGAACAGGCCAAACTCGGAACAAACTTCATGGCCATCCATACCGGGATCAACCGGGTTACCCTTGAACGACTCCAAAAACAGGGACGCCACGGTGGCCTCTGTTCCCGGGGAGGAGCCCTCCTCACCGCCTGGATGCTTCACAACGACAAGGAAAACCCCCTTTACGCAGAGTTCGATTACCTCTGCGAGATCCTGAAAGAGCACGAGGTCACCCTCTCAACCGGGAACGGCATGCGGGCCGGGGCGGTTCATGATGCTACCGACCGGGCACAGATCCAGGAACTGATCATCAATGCAGAACTCGGTGACCGGGCTCACGAGAAGGGGATACAGGTCATCGTCGAAGGACCCGGTCATGTCCCGATCGACGAGATCGAGACAAACGTCAGACTCATGAAGCGGATGTCAGGCGACAAACCGTTCTACATGCTCGGACCGATTGTCACCGATATCGCACCCGGATATGATGACCGGGTAGCTGCTATCGGAGCTGCACTCTCCTCGTCATACGGGGCGGATTTCATCTGCTATGTCACCCCCGCCGAGCACCTTGCCCTGCCAAATGTCGAAGAGGTTTACGAAGGAGTATACTCAAGCCGGATCGCCGCCCATATCGGGGACATGATCAAGCTCGGCAAACGGGATTCTGACAAGGCAATGGGCCATGCAAGACGTGACCTTGACTGGGAAACCCAGTTCAATCTTGCCATCAATCCGGAACGGGCACGCAGGATCCGGAGTGAACGTTCTCCGGCTGATTCCGATGCCTGTACGATGTGCGGCGATTACTGTGCCCTCAAGATCGTCAATAACATCATCACCAAGCGGGACTGATTTTCAGCCGGCTATCCCTTTTTTCACGACAAAGTCTTTTTCCTTCCAGAGGCCACCCTTTTTTGAATGGTCATCATTGCCGCATCTGATCTCGTCAAGCAGTACGGGTCCCAGACCGCTGTTGACGGTATCGGGTTCCAGGTCAGGAAAGGTGAACTGTTCGGATTTCTCGGCCCGAACGGGGCCGGAAAAACGACCACCATGCGGATGATCCAGTGTATCTCCCCACGGACATCAGGAACCCTCACCGTCCTTGGAATGGATCCCAATACCGCAGGAAAGGCGATACGTGCCAGGATGGGGGTGGTTCCCCAGGAGACAAACCTCGACACCGAACTGACCGTGTTTGAAAACCTCGTCTCGTATGCATCGTATTTTGATATCAGTAAGAAGCAGGCAGGGGCGGTGGCAGAACAACTGCTTGAGTCCTTCCAGCTGATTCAGAAACGGGACGTTAACGTAGATCTCCTCTCCGGGGGAATGAAACGCCGTCTCCTCCTTGCACGGGCAATGATGAGCGGGCCTGAACTGTTCATCCTCGACGAGCCATCGATTGGACTTGATCCCCAGGCAAGGCATGATCTCTGGGACCGGCTCGTCCAGCTCAAGGCCCAGGGAAAAACCATTGTGCTGACCACCCATTACCTGGACGAGGCGTCACGGCTCTGTGACCGGCTCGTGATCATGGACCAGGGAACGATCATCGCAGAAGGCTCGCCGGGTGACCTCGTGGATCGGTACATCGGCATGGATATCGTTGAGACCGAACGCAGCGAGAGTATCGCTACAATTTTGAATCAGCATGAGGTTCTGTATGAAGAGATCGGTGAACAGATCCAGGTGAAAACAAAGAACCCCCGTGAGATCATGGACCTCCTTATGGAAGGGGAGACGGGTATCCGGGTCACGACAAGACCGGCATCGCTCGAGGATGTCTTTCTCCTTCTGACCGGGAGGACCCTGCGGGAGTGAGAGAAATGAACACGGAACTGAATGAAACCATCCGGGGAATTTTTGAAGTCTGGTACCGGAACTGGTATGTCTTCAGGAAACAGATCACGGTGAATTTCCTGGCCCCGTTTATTGAACCTATCCTCTATCTCGCTGCGATCGGGTATGGGATCGGCAGTTACGTCTCCGGCGATGTCGAGGGACTGCCCTATGTCGTATTTATCGCTCCGGCAATCCTTGCCGGCGCCGTCATGAACGCCTCATTCTTTGAATGTGTCTTCGGTACCTTTGTCAGGACGAACTATCTTAAGACGTACGATGCCGTGCTGGCAACCCCGATTACCGTACGCGAGATCGTCCTTGGTGAGATCATCTGGGGGGCAACCCGGTCACTCCTGTACGCAGCGGCGATTTACCTCGTTCTCGTCATCATGAACCTGACTACTCCCGGAATCAGTCTCCTCGTCCTGCCTCTCTCCTTTCTCGCCGGGCTCCTCTTCGGAGCACTCGCCGTGGCAATAGCGGCGATAGCCCCCTCGATTGAGACCCTGAACTACCCGGCATTTCTGGTGATCATGCCGATGTATCTCCTTTCAGGGACGTTCTTTCCCCTGAGTCTTCTTCCGGCGCCGCTTCAGGGAATAGCCCTCGTTTTTCTCCCGCTTACCCACCTCGTTGCCCTTACCCGGGAATTCATGACCGGGCTTGCAACCCCCTGGGGAGGGTTCCATCTCCTCTGGCTGGTCGTCGTTACCGTCCTCTTCTCAGTGCTCGCCGTCAGGCTGTACGAACGCCGGCTGATCGTCTGACAGGGATAACCCTTAAGGGATCTCCTTCCGATTTTCGGGCATGTTCCAGAAGATCATTCCCTGTAGTTCAAAACGGGAAGGAGAGATCATTGACATTACCGGAGAAGTTTCTGCAGCCGTAGCCGAATCAGGAATCAGGGTTGGAATGTGCTCTGTTTTTATTACCGGATCCACCGCAGCGGTCACCACCATCGAGTATGAACCCGGGGTTCTTGCCGATCTTGCGGGAGCCCTTGCCCGGTTTGCCCCGGCTGACATTCCCTATGCACATGATGCACAGTGGGGGGATGGAAACGGGAGATCCCATGTGAAAGCAGCCCTGGTCGGCCCTTCTCTCTCTGTTCCGATCAGGGACGGAAGCCTGCTCCTTGGAACCTGGCAGCAGATCGTCCTCCTTGAACTTGATACCCGGGCAAGATCAGATCGGCAGGTCATCGTATCGGTTCTCACCGGGTAAGCCGGCCGAAAAAGAGCAGATTTCCTGCCGGATAACTTCAGGATTTCCTGAGGCTTAAGGAAACTCCTTTTCTTCTGTGATACAATGACAACGCAGGGATACCCATGAACATCCTACCCGTTCTTACCGGACTGCTCCTTGCCTCCCTGCTTACCACCTGCGGGGCAGTCACTGCACCGGATGAATCCCTCGCGCTTATCCGGTTCGATAATGGAGATGATTTAAACCAGTTCCTCGAAAACCAGACCGCCGTATGGGAAGAGGAACTGATCCGTTCCGGGATTGATTATTCCGGGCAGAAAGCCCTGGCAACAGGAGTGACTGCTGAGAATGCTGCCGATAGTGCCGCCCCTGTCGCCGGAACCGGATATGCACAGGACTATTCCACGACAAACATCCAGGTTCAGGGAGTCGATGAGGCTGACTTTGTTAAGAATGACGGGAAGTACATCTACCACGGCTCGGGAGAGACCCTGACGATCATCGATGCCTATCCTCCTGAAGGGGCAAAGATCATCTGGCAGGAGGAACTGGACGGACGCATCTGTGATCTCTTCCTGAACGGCGATCAGCTCGTTGTTTTCCTGGAGAAATCCGATGAGAACTGGATTTATCCGCAAAATTCCCGGGTCCCGATCCTGGATGGTCGGCCGATCCTTGAGGCACGGATCTATTCAGTTGCAAACCCGGCTGATCCAGATGAAGAAAGAAAAGTGACCGTCTCCGGTTCGTACGAAAATGCACGCATGGCAGGAGATACCGTGTACCTCCTTTCGGCGTCGTCATATGAACCGACCGTTGATACCCTGCCGGTGGTCAGAAACGGCGATACGGTTGTCGAACCGGCCATATGGGTTCCCGGCATCCCGTTCCACTCATACCGGATGCATACCCTGACTGCCTTCTCTCTCACCGGTGAGGCCCTGTCAGCCGAATCCTTCCTCCTCGGGTACGATAACACTCTCTATGCCTCTGAAAAGAATATCTACATCGCTTACCAGCCATATTACGGGTGGTGGGGGAATATCGGCGATGAACAGAAGACCGTTATCCACCGGTTCGGTATTGATGGCCCGAAGGTTGTCTACCAGGCAAGCGGAACGGTTCCCGGAACGCTCCTGAACCAGTTCTCCCTTGACGAATACGAAAATCACCTCAGGGTTGCAACAACGGTCAGTTCCTGGAATTCGGGTGAGAGTGAGATGTATAACAATGTCTATGTCCTTGACCGGGATCTCACAACCGTTGGTGAACTCACCCATCTCGCCCCGGACGAGAAGATTTATTCGGCACGATTCATGGGCGATCTTCTGTACCTGGTCACGTTCAAACAGATCGACCCCCTCTTCGTAATCGATCTTTCAAACCCGCAAAGTCCGGGAATCCTCGGGGAACTGAAAATCCCGGGGTACTCCGATTACCTCCACCCGGTCGGTGATCACTCCCTCCTCGGGATCGGAAAAGATACCGAGACGAACGAATGGGGAGGGGTATCTGCATCAGGACTGAAGATTGCCCTCTTTGATATCACCGATCTGAATAATCCCGGTCTCATCGACCAGGTGATCCTCGGAGCGGCCGGATCAGACTCTGCTGTCCTCACCGATCACAAGGCCTTCCTCTATGATCCGAAGAAAGGGATCATGGTTCTTCCCGCACGGGTGGTTGAAAAAACTCCAAACACAAAAAGTTCCTATGAAGGTTCATACCGGTACTCGGTCTGGCAGGGGGCATATGTCTACCATGTCAGTCCCACGACCGGGTTTGACGAAATTGGGAGAGTTCAGCATGGAGATACCATTGAAGAGGACTGGTACTGGGGTTCTCCGGAGGTGACCAGATCGATACTCATGGACAATGCCCTTTACACGATATCATCAGAGGAACTCGTTGCCAGCCTGCTGGACAACCCGGGGAAGATACTACAATCCCTCCCCCTTCCGGGGGCGGGACAGGAACCTGTGTATCGGATCCTCGCTGAATAATTTTTTTATGAACCTTTTTTTATACTGAACGCGCAATACATTTGCATGCAGTTTATTTCCGGGATTGGCTCGGTAATCATCGGATTAGTGCTTATCATATCGTTCTCTGGGATCTCGCTCGGAGAGGAACCCTATGGGATTATGCATCTCTCCCGGGAAGAGAGGATAGCGGAACATCTCACCGACCAGGCAATCAGGGAGACCGATATGATTGAAGAGTACCCGGGGCCGGGTGAAGTCAGTCTCCTCCCCCTGATACCCTATATCCCCTCGGAACGCAACCAGGGGAGCTGTGGGAACTGCTGGGCATGGACAGGAACCGGTATTGTCGAGACCGCACATACCGTGCAGACCGGGATCTCTGACCGGCTCTCCATCCAGTATCTCAACTCGTTCATGAATGGAGGAGGAACCCTGCCGTCAGGGTACGGAGGGAGTTCTTTTGCCTGCGATGGAGGAGGTGCTACTAAATTTTCCGCTTTTTACCAGGGAAACGAGGCAAACCGTACACTCGTTCCCTGGAGTAATATAAACGCGAGTTATTTCGACGGGAACGGGGGACAACCGGGGGGACTCAACGGTTCTTACCGGACGATGATACCGGCAGAATCCATCACGACAACCCCCCGGTATCCAATCACATCAATGGAGGCACAGTGGTTCGATCTCTCAACGATGACCCGGGAACAGGCTATCGGGACCATTAAAAATGAACTATACAATAACCGGGCACTATACTGCGGATACAGCCTGCCAAACAGTTCTTCCTGGCGGGATTTCTCACGATTCTGGAGTACCCAGACACAGGATACATTCTTTTCACTGGATCCCTACAATGGGACGCATTATGAGGAAACAGGGGGAGGTCATGCAGTACTCCTCGTCGGGTATAATGACACAGATCCTGACCCCGCAAACCATTACTGGACGCTCCTGAACAGCTGGGGGAATAATACTCTCCGGCCCGAGGGAACGTTCCGGTTTCCGATGCAGATGAACTACCAGAATGTTGATGACGAAGGGTACCCGAACTTCCGGATCTACCGGATCACCACCGAATTCGCTGCGTTTCATCCGGCCCCGGTAATCTCGGGCATCTTCCCGTCATCAGGTATACAGAACACGATCATCCCGCTCGTCAACATCACCGGCAGTAACTTCGAGACAGGGGACCGGATTGCATTCACCCGGGACGGGGATACCTGCCTGACCAGTGCCGGGGTGAAAGACCAGAGCAACCTCACCATCACCGGATTGAACCTGGCCGGAGTTCCAGCCGGGATATACAGCCTGACCGTCACCAGCCAGACAACCGGATGGACCGGAATCCTCCCCCGGGCATTCACCGTCAACGGACCCGAACCGACTCCTGAACCTGTTCCAAAACTCTACAACATCCAGACTGGTTCAGATAACCTCGGGACCATCATCCCCTCTGGCGAAGTACTTATCGTCAACGGGACCAACCAGACCTTCATAATGCAGGCTAAACCGGGAGCGGTTATCAGCGAACTTACCGTAGACGGAATAGAAATTTCGAGTGCACGGGGTAAAACCAGTTACACGTATACCTTCCCGGCGATATCAGCCAATCACACCATCTTCCTCACCGGACGGGTCCTGGACGGAGTGTTGATCGCCTCGTTCTCCCAGAATCAGTCTTCGGGAACCGCACCTCTGACCGTACAGTTCACCGACACTTCAGCCGGAAATCCGGACCGGTGGTTCTGGACATTCGGCGATGGACACTCTTCTTCCCGCATGGATCCCATTCATACATACTCAATCCCGGGATCGTACACCGTATCTCTTTATGCACGGAATCATCAGGCAAGCAGCAGTATCTCCAGGGAAAACCTGATACAGGTCAGGTGATCTCCCTCACTATCCATTGTCAGGGGATGAATCCATCACTCATCTTCCGCGGTTTCCAGAAAATCAAGTGTTCAGCAGCCTGTTCAGCATCAATTTGTCCAAATTATTTTATACAACAAATTCAATGAAATACTATGACGGGTGTTGCGGGGCGAATCGGGATGATCATCGGATTATTCCTATTCTTTTTACTTCCTGGGATCGTTTCAGCGGAGGATGAACCACTTGCGATAATGCAGGTATCTGCAGAGGAGAAAAATGCATGGTTTACAGAGGCGCAGCGTCTTCCAAAGGTGGATGCAGTCTCTTCTTACCCCGGACCGGGAGAAGTGAACCTCCTTAACAGGATTCCATACATTCCTGCTGAACGCAACCAGGGGAATTGCGGGAACTGCTGGGCATGGGCTGCAACCGGTGTCGTTGAGATCGCCCATACCACCCAGACCGGCTCCTTTGACCGGCTTTCGGTCCAGTACCTGAACTCTTTCATGAACAAAGGGGGAACTATTGCCCCCCAGTACACGGGAGGTGCATTTGCCTGTGACGGGGGATGGGCACAGCAGTTCACCAGTTTTTACATGGGTCCTGAAGCAAACAGAACCCTTGTTCCCTGGACAAATACAAATGCCAGTTATTTTGACGGGAACGGTGGGCAGCCAGGGGGGTACAGCGGAACAAACAAGACCTCAATGCCGGCAGAATATGTCTCCACCACCCCCGGATATCCGGTAACCTCCATGTCCGCGAGCACTATTGACATCTACAATATGAGCCAGGGAGAAGCCATCGGATCCTTAAAGAACGAACTTTACAATAACCGGGCAGTCTGGTTCGCATTCTGGCTTCCGAACAATACCGCCTGGACAGATTACCGGGCATTCTGGAGGGGAGAACCGGAAGAGAAACTCTTTTCCTTCGACCCCTATAATGGTACCCCTTTTGGTGAAACCGGAGGCGGACATGCCGTTCTCCTCGTCGGGTACAATGATACTGATCCTGACCCCGCAAATCATTACTGGACGATCCTGAACAGCTGGGGCGTCACCGCGCTCAGACCAAACGGAACCTTCCGGATACCAATGCAGATGAATTACCAGAATGTCGATGCAGAGGGATACGGCAATCTCATGACACAGCGGATTGCAACCGAATTTGCCCCGCTTAACCCCTCACCCGTGATCTTCGGGATATTCCCCTCATCAGGCCTGCAGAATGCAACCATCCCGCTCCTCAACATCACGGGTCAGAACCTGGAAACCGGCAACAAGGTGGAGTTCAGCCAGGCCGGAACTACCTGGCTTGCGTATTCGGGGGTTAAAAGCGGGAGTAACCTCACGATCTCACAGATGAATCTCACGAATATTCCCACCGGGGCATACAACCTGACGGTAACGGACATGGTGACCGCCAGGAACGGAACCCTTCCCGGTGCTTTCACGGTGACGGGTGAGACTCCTGTCCCGACTCCCACGCCCACCAGTACCCCTTCGCCTGATCTCTACCGGATCACGACAACATCAGACGACCTCGGATACATCATCCCATCCGGCGGAATTCTTGTGGCCGGCGGAACGAACCAGACGTTTATAATGAGGGCGAAACCGGGAGCAGTCATCAGGGAAGTAGCAGTCAACGGGACAATCAAACCGGAGGCAGCCGGACAAACATCGTTCTCCTATACATTTGTCAATGTCCACGAAAACAGCGACATCTCACTCACATGTAGTGTTTTGGATAACGTTGTCATCGCCTCCTTCTCCCAGAACAAGACTATGGGGCCCTCCCCGCTGATGGTATCGTTCACCGACACCTCGGCCGGGAACCCGGATCAGTGGTACTGGACATTCGGGGACGGTAATAAATCATCTCTGAAGAATTCTACGAATATCTATACTACTCCGGGATCCTATCCGGTTAAACTCTGGGTCAGGAATGCCCAGAGCAGCGGAAGTGTGACAAAAGAGAACCTGATCCAGGTCTCCTGAACTTTTTAATCACAATTACTTTATATATTTAAATATATTATTTTTCGTAGATATTTTCCCGGGATGGAACGGGGCACGCTATATGAACAGGTTTTTCATAATTCTTCTGACCGGACTGGTTCTTTCCATGGCCTTCGGGGTCCATGGAGATTCATCCGGATTGCTCTTGCCCTCTGAACAGACAGGTACTCCTGCACCGGATACCCAGACCGGAATGAGCATGATCCAGGAGCAGCCATACCATCCTGACCGGTTGATAGTCAGGTTTGATTCCTCGCCGGTGGCACGATCTGATATCGGCATCTCATCCATTAATGAAGATATCGGCGCGACGGTGATCGAGGATCTATCCCCGTCCGGGGTGGAGGGGATGAAACTTGTGGATCCCGGGAATCTCCCGGTTGCCGAGGCAATTGAATACTATGCAGAACAACCGGGGGTTCTCTACGCAGAACCGGATTACATCTATCGGATCATGCCATCAGGCGAGGATTCGATCTCTGCCGTCACTCCTGATGATCCGGGTTTTGCACAACTCTGGGGGCTCCATAACACCGGTTCTGCCGGGGTGGCCGATGCAGACATCGATGCACCTGAGGCATGGGATCTGGAAACCGGATCACCGGATACGATTATTGCGGTCATCGATACCGGGGTTGACTATACCCACGAGGATCTCACCGCGAATATCTGGACGAATACCGGTGAGATACCCGGAAATGGAATCGATGACGACGGGAACGGGTTTGTCGATGACCTGCACGGCTGGGACTTTATCAATGGAGACAATGATCCTGCCGATGATCACAGCCATGGAACCCACTGCGCCGGTACTATCGGGGCGGTCGGGAACAACAGTATCGGAATCACCGGCGTGGTCTGGAAGGCCCGGATTATGCCGCTCAAGGCATTCAATTCAACCGGATACGGAAGCCTTTCTGCAGAAATAGCCGCAATCGGGTATGCACACCAGATGGGTGCAGACATCATCTCAAACTCCTGGGGAGGTACATCCTACAGCCAGGCATTGAAGGACGCCATTGAGGCAACAGATGCAGTTGTGGTCTGTGCAGCTGGAAACAGTGGGAAAAATACAGATACTACGCCCCAGTATCCATCATCATACAGTTCGATAAATGTCATCTCCGTCGCCTCAACCACCAGCAGTGATACACTCTCATCATTCTCGAATTACGGACCGGCCACGGTTGATATTGGTGCACCGGGATCCTCTGTCTACAGCACGATTCCCGGAAACAGGTATGGCATAAAATCAGGTACCTCAATGGCCACTCCTCATGTCTCCGGGGTTGCTGCCATGGTCCACAGCAGGTATCCGCTTTTAACCCCCGAAGAGATTATCACACAAATCCTCGCCACTGCTGATCCGGTCTCCTCCCTGTCCGGAAAATGCGTTGCCGGGGGCCGGCTGAATGCATACAAGGCCATTACCCACGAGGAACCAGACCTGGTTCCGGTGATATCCGGGATTTCCCCATCCTCAGGAGAACAAAACTCCACTATATCATTCGTCAACATATCAGGCTCAAATCTCACCACCGGAGACCAGGTTTCCTTTTACCGGACCGGGTATACCGGTCTTACGTACCCCGGGGTAATGAGGGAGTCAACCCTCACCATTTCATCGGTGAACCTGTCCGGGGTGCCCTGCGGGGTATGGAACATCTCGGTGACCAATGCCACTTCAGGTACAACAGGGCACCTGAAGAGCGCTTTCACCGTATACACCC
>CAZWTX010000043.1:0-14588 GCA_964637135.1 uncultured Methanospirillum sp.
TCGATCTGCTTTTTCTGGGAAAGTCCCTTCTCGGTGTCACGTTTCGCCTGCCCGACGAACCGTTCAGCGTTAATTCCCTTTTCGCTCAGAATATCGACGATCATCCGGACCGTGTCGCGGTATGTCGCAAAAACGATCACCCGGGTGTCCGGGTTATCGGAAAGAGCCTCGGTGATAAGATCCGGGAGCATGAGTAGTTTCGGGTGACACTCCTCGTTCCAGCCGATCGATCGTTCCAGCAACCGGACAAAGACCGGGTCCTCGGCAATCCGCCGGCTTGCCTTTGACCCACCCGATGACGAACCTTCGGCAAGGAGCTTGTTCAGGTACTGTTTCAGCACCATACACCCCTGGGTCTCTGCCAGCCCGATGGCATGACGAAGTTTCATGCACTCGGCATGGATGCTGGCCGCTGCAAAACCCGCTACATCCTTCTCTGCGATACGCTGCTGGATCTGAACATTGAGTTCCTGCAGACTCTTCATCGAGAGGCTCTTTTTATCAGGGGCAAGATACCCCATCTGGGTAAGGGCGGCAAGCCGGCTCTCTACGAGAAGGGTAAGATCATCAAGGGCCTCTTTCAGGGCCGGCGGCAAATCAACCGTGATGATCTCAACCTCTTTCTCATGGATGTACGGGCTGACATCAGGATCATCCTCTGTTCTCGCCTCCACGGTTGTGATATTGAGATTGGCAACAATGTCGGAGATCTTTTCCGATGAACTGCCGGGAGATGCGGTCATCGCAAGGAGGAGCGGTTCTCTGGCCGTTTCCCGGTACCGGCCGGCAAGGAAGACATAACTGTAGTTCCCAACCGCTCGGTGTGCTTCATCCACGATCAGGAGGGAAACATCGGCAAGATCGTACCTCCCGGCGATGATATCGTTTTTTATGACCTGCGGGGTGGCAAAGACGAACGAGGCAGTCTCCCACTCGGCAGTCCGGACTGCCGGGGGCGCTTCACCGGTAAACAGTGCAAAACTCTGCTCATTTGAGTCAGGTAACAGGATGTTCTCCCGGAAATACCGCACATGCTGCTCAACGAGGGGTTTTGTCGGAGCCAGCATGAGGATCTTCCCGCCGTTCCGGTACAGGCGGGATGCAGCAACGATCAGCGCGATTGCAGTCTTTCCAAGCCCGGTTGGGATAACGACAAGGGTGTTTGCATCCAGTGCCCGCATCGCAATGGTAAACTGATAAGAACGGCTCTCAACCCGTCCGGGGGCGATAAAAGGGTGCGAGATATAGTCCATCAGGCAAGGGAGGAGAAGGTCCGGGTCCCCCTGATGAGATCGGCAAGGAGGGGAGCCAGGCCCGCGACCGGGACCCTGACCTGCTTCATGCTGTCCCGTTCCCGGAGGGTAACGGTCTGCTCTTCCAGGCTCTCGTAATCCACGGTGATGGCAAACGGTGTACCGATCTCGTCCTGCCGGCGGTACCTTCTCCCGATGGCCCCGGAATCGTCGTATTCAGCAAGTACACCGTAGGCATGCATGGAGGCGGCGATCGCCCGGGCGAGATCATCGAGGCCATCGCGGGACATGAGGGGAAATACTGCAACCTGGACTGGTGCAACCCCGATGGGGAACCGGAGCACTTTTCTTACTTCTCCCTCGACCTCTTCCTCGTCGTAGGCATGTTCCAGCACTGCATATATCATCCGGTCAATCCCGTATGACGGCTCAATGACGTGTGGCCGGACATCGATTCCCCGGATCTCGACGTCTTCCTCCTTCAGTTCGTAAAGATCGGCAGGCACGAAATATTCCTCCCCGTCAACAAGAACCGTGGTTCCGTCCGGGCCGGGCGGGGTATGGTTCAGGGCATCTGCGATAGATTTTGCCTTCCCCCGGTATTTCGGTCCGAGAACACCCATATTTGCATTAATAACCCGCCGCCGTTCGATCTTCGGTTCGGTATACGGGATGAACGCGGTGAACGAGTCACCACTCTCGTCTGCATGGGCACTGAGATCGTAATCTGTCCGGTCGGCAATTCCGACGGTCTCCACCCACCCAAACCGGGCAGAGAGGATCTCGGCATCCCAACAATCTTCCGCATAATGGGCTCGCTCTTCCGGGAGATGCTGCCGGAACCTGAGCCGGTCAGGATTCACCCCGGCAGTGGTGAGGATCTCGTGGGTCATTGCAAGGTAGTAGGCGACATATTCATTTGCAACGATTCCGCTTCCGACCGCTTCTTCCATGGTATAGGTCTTTGCCCCGTTTCCTGCCGCCTGTTCTGCAGCAGAGAGGAGCGGGAAGGCATAATTTGCATAACGGCTGAACCGGGGGTGATTCTTCATCCCGGGGTGGACAAAGATCTCTGCTTCTGCCTGGGTAAACTCCCTGAGCCGTATCATGCCCTGCCGGGGTGAAATCTCATTGCGGTATGATTTGCCGATCTGCACGGTTCCAAAGGGGAGTTTGTCCCGGTAGAACCGGAGAAGCCGGCCGAAGTCAACGAAGATTCCCTGGGCAGTCTCCGGACGGAGATATCCACGACGCTGCGACCCCGGTCCGATGGTTGTCTGGAACATGAGGTTAAAGTTGAAAACCTCCACGTTCTCAAGTTTTTCTCCGCAGGCAGGACAGGGGAGTCCGCGTATCGCCTTCTGGAGTTCATCCGCTGACAGGATAGATGCATCCTTAATGTGATGAGCCTCAGCAACATGGTCTGCACGGAGGTATTCCTCACAGGCAGGACACTGGCACATCTTATCAGAGAATCCCTTTACATGGCCTGAGGCTACATACATCGCTTCCTGGCCGATTGTCGGGCATTCAATCTCATAGTATCCCTCAGAGATAACATAAAAATGTCTCCAGAGATTTTCGATCCGGCGCTTGAGGAGGGTTCCCAGGGGACCGTAATCGATAAAACCGGCGACTGAACCGTAACACTCCGTGGTCGGCCAGACAAATCCTCTCCGTTTGGCCAGATCCATCACCTGATCATAGACATCACTCATCGGGATCACAAACCGGGATACATATCTGCATTCATCCCCTTGAAGGTTGCCATTTTACATGCGGCATGTACCAGGAAACAGGGCTGATGATACCGCGTGGAAGAGGTAATCATACGCTGGGCAAATGCGCAAATGACCTTTCAATATAAGGGTTTTCGGTTTTTCTCCCGAAAAAATCCAACAATTTTATATAAGTGTAATTGTATGTATATCGGTAACCGAACCAGTGTGATACCCCATGCCTGAAGACCTTCAGAAGAAACAACACCTTCTTCAGTTGTTCACAACCATGACCGGGAACACGAAGATCGTGGAACCCATGAAGAAGATTCACGGGACGCTCAGGGATAGTGATGCCGTTGAGCGTGAAATTGCCCTCATCATGCGGGAACTGCTGGATCAGGGGATCTTCAAGACGAAACTGAAACCCATCCAGCTAGCGAAGCTGATCTGTGCCTACCATGCCGGGAAGAATGACACGGAAATTGCCCGTGAACTCGGTGACGAGAAACTTTCCAAGACGGTAGCCCGTGCACGGGTCAGGCTGAAACTATTCCGTGAACTTGACTTCAAGATGCCGTTTGACCGGTTTAAGATGGAAGAACTCCTCACTTCCGGTAAAACGATGAAAGAAGTGAGCGAAGAACTCGGGATCAGCCCGTCAACACTCCGTGAGTACAGGCATGTCCTCGAAGCGATGATCGACCATGATATGGATCGGTATATTGAACGGATCAAGGATGTCATGGAAGACCGTGACCTGACCGAACAGATGACCGCCTCTGCAACCCGTGATACCTTTGGAGAATCGATCGATATCACCGAGGCAGAACTCATCGATATCACCTGACCTTTTTTGAGGAATGTTTGAGTGGGTTTTTTAACCGGATTCGGGCAGGATCCGGACCCCTGATTACCTCTGTTGCAAAAACAGAGGGAATTGAACCAGAGATCCTCTGGGCAAACCTCCTTGATCGATCTGCAGTTTTGATGATCAGGGGGGACCGTGAGGGAGCGATCGGTCGCAACCTGCGTACAAAAGTCAATGCTAACATCGGAACCTCGCCCGGGGAAATCAATCCCGGGAAGGAGATAGAAAAGGCACGGATCGCCGAATCAGCCGGTGCATCGGTTGCTGTCGGGGCAGGGGCAGATTACCTTTGTTACATCACCCCTGCCGAACATCTCGCCCTCCCCACACCCGGGGATGTGCGGGAAGGGATTATTGTATGCCGTATTGCAGCTCATATCGGTGATACCGTGAAAATGCAACAGGCCATGAACCGGGATCGGGCCCTGGCAGAAATACTCCGGAGACAGGATCGTGCACTATGTGCGGAGATTTCTGTGCCGTCAAGATGATGCGACGATACCTTCCGTGACTGTTCCTTCTCATGCCTCTCTCTTGATAGGCAGTGGGGAATATACGGGTATGCATGCAGATCACCTACCTTCATCATTCCTCGGTCCTTCTTGACGGATCACGTCGGGTACTCATCGATCCGTTCCTTCCCGATGGAATGCAGCCACCAAAAGCTGATGTCTGTGCCGTCACCCATGCCCATGCCGACCATCTTGGGATCGCTGCCTCCCTGCAAATCCCGGTCGTTGCAAATAATGACCTCGCAAAGTGGCTTGCACAGAAAGGGGTCGCCGTTGAGGCAATGAACATTGGTGGCACGATCGAGGTGAAAGGGGTCACTTTTACCATGACACCAGCCCTTCACTCTGGCTGGCTGGAGGAGGCCGGAGCGGGTATGTACGGCGGATCAGCAACCGGATTCGTGATTACTCTAGATGGAACCGTCATTTACCATGCCGGGGATACCGGGCTCTTCGGGGATATGCAGCTGATCGGGGAGATCTACCATCCTGATGTTGCAATCCTCCCCATCGGGGGGAGATTCACCATGGGTCCGCGGGAAGCAATGATGGCGGCAGCTTTTGTCGGTGCCCCGGTGGTCATCCCGGTCCATTACAACACATTCCCAGCGATCACCCAGGATCCGATGGCCTTTAAACAGGCCATCGAACGGACGACAGACATGCGGGTAGTCATCCTGAAACCGGGGGAGTCCTGGGATACAAGTGCCCCTCCTGCCTGATCAGAGGGTCAGGATCCCGAACATCATCATGACCATCAGGACGAGATCATAGACGGCATGAGTCGTTGCCGAGAAGGAGGTATGCCACCGGTTGCGGAGCAGGCCAAAGATAATCCCGGCAAGAAAGACCGACAGAACCCCGTCAAAATTGTACTGGAAGGCATGGAGTGTTGCAAAGACAAGCGAGGTCAGCAGGATCCCATACCTGGGCTGAAGCAGGCCCCGCATCGCCAGTTCTTCTCCGAATCCGGCAGTTATCGATCCGGCAAGGATCCCGGCCGGGGTGAGGTACCCGGCAAAGAGGTTCACGTAGTATTCATCATCGGTCACCGGAATGCCGAACTGGGAGAAGAGGAACTGGATACCAAGATCTATCAGGAATAAAACCGGTACCAGAGCAAGTCCGAAGAGAATCGCAAGAAGGAACTCCTGCAGCGTCGGCCATCGGAGACCAAGCCGGGAGAGGGTTTCAGGAATATTCCTATCGATGAACAGTCCTGCAGCGATGAATGCAATAAATATCATCCAGAAGAGGGAGTACATGTCGGTGATCGGACTGACCGTGCTGACAAAAGCGAGGAACGCGGGATCGGCGAACAGCCCGAGATATGCCGGCTGGCCGATAAGAAGAAGCGGGATGACCGGGATAAGGATGAATCCCGCAACGATGATCATGCTCACCGCATGAGGGACGGATGAGGACCGGAGAGGTACAATCCGGCAGATGATGCGCCGTACTACCGGGAAAACGGGAAGGCTGGCAAGGAAGGCGGTAAGGATAAAAACAACAAGTCCGCCGAGGAGCAGGAGGATCTGGCCGGGAGTCATATCCTCCGGATCCGGGAATGTTCCTTCAAGTCCGCCAAAGGCCGGGATGATCATCATCGCCCAGGTAATAATGGCGAGCAGCCACACGATCAGAATGGCTCCAACGAGGGCAACCGTTCCGAGAGCGTGGTACCGGGAAGAACCGCGGGCAAGTACGATCAGGAGGAGAAAGGGGATCATCTCAAGCCCGGTGGTCAGGAAATCAGATCCGATACTCTCTTCGGGGAGTGTGAGGGCAAGGATACCGGATCCACATGCTATCAGGCCAAAAAAAAGGATATAGAGGGCGTGACGGTGGCGATGAACCATTGCAATTTATAGGCAATTGGAGATAAAAAGTATTTGCCTGATTACGCGGATTAATACGAATTCCCGGCCATTCTTACGGCCGGGAAAGGTTCCGCGGGAGAATCCAGAGTGACCAGATCGGATACCGCTGTCATCCTGGTTTTTGGTTCAGGTGGCATGGCGGACGATACTGCCGCCATAACTCCGGAAGAGATCTGGACCTTCCCAACGAGCACGACCGGTCCTTATGCCGGGCAGATATAAGATGAGCTGCTTTTTTTTGATCACCATACCACTTTTTTTCAGATGAGGTGCCCCCATGCACGGTTCTGTATGTTGACAGCCGGCAGAGGCCTTCAGATGTTGTAGAAGAGATCCTGAAGGCTGCAGGGCATGCGGTCACGACCGCGACAACAGGCAGCGAAGCCATCAGTATGGCAACAAACGCCTCTTTCAGCCTGATAATCACCGGGGATGTTTTGGATATGACCGGTTCCGGTATTGCCGGCGAGATGAAGAGATGCTCACCGGGAACACCACTCCTCAGGATCCTGTCGCCCGGAGGAGATCATCCGGATGACCAGTTACCCGGTCAGGATGGAATTCTGTTCAGGCATACAGACGGAACGGTATCCCCGGATGAACTAGCCCACGCCGTTTTCCTGATCACCGGGCAGTGGGAGAACCCGATTCCCCTGGATTTTTTTTCCGCCACCCGGGCCCCGGTCCTCGTCTTCCGGTTCATCCCCGGACAGTCACTCATTCTCTCTGACATGAACCCGGCTGCAGAAAAATTTGCAGGAGATTCATTTTCCTGTCAGCCGGGAATGGGGATTGAGGCGGTATTTCCTGCCCTCTCCAACACCGGGTACCCGGAAATCTGTTCATCAGTCATTGAAGGGAAGATACCGGCACAATCATTTGCAATTCCATCCGGAGACGATGCCGGATCCTCCCTGTTTGCAACCGTCTCCCGGGGAGGACCGGGATGCCTGGTCATGGAACTCATCACCATCTCCGATACTTCCGACCGGGACCCTGGCGGAGGCAACCGGGCGCTTGAGGTTCTCCATGCCACTGCGCTTGAACTCGCATCAATCCCCCCTAACGAACAGCTGCAGACCTTTGCCATCAGACACCTTATGACGGTGACCGGTGCAAAAGGGGCCCTGTTCCTGGAGTACAACGCTGAGACACAAACCCTCACCCCCACCCGGCTGGAGATCGAACCCGGCCTGTCTGACAGGCTCATCCAGATTCTCCAAAGAAAACCGGAAGAGATGGTGGCAGTACTTGACCAGGACAGCTATACCGCTATCTTGGACCAGATCGTCCGGAGGCAGGATTCACTCACCGCGGTTACCTTCGGACTCGTCCCGCCCGAAAAAGACAAAATAATCAAGCAACTCACCGGATTTGACCGGTTCATCAGGATTGGGTATGTTGTTGCCGGTGAACTCTACGGAACTTCTATCATCGGGTTGAAACCCGGCCAGCAGGATCCATCCATTCCACTCCTGGAAGCCTCTGCCCACTTGATCGCGGTTTCGCTCAGGCGACAACAGGCAGAGCGTATCTCCCGCAGGTCAACCGAACTCTACCGGGCCATGATCCTCGCTTCACCGGACACGATCATAATCGTTGACAAAGCGGGGATTATCAGGTATTACTCTCCCCGTGGTGCTCATTTTTTCCGGCTCTCAGGAGACCGCCCGTCAACCGGAACCCACTTTACCGAATGGATCGTTCCGGAGGACCGGGAGACAGCATCCCGGCACTTTGCCTCATTTCTGGCAACCGGGGTGATGGACCAGATCACCTTCCGGTTTTTGCGTGAAGATGGAACGGTTTTTTTCGGAGAGGTGAACGGAACCGCAAGCCGAATCAGGGGAGGAGAGAACATTGATCTGGTCTGTGTCATCCGGGATATATCTGACCGCATAGCCACTGAAAAAGCGATGTACGAGAGCGAACTGCTGTACCGGACCATCGCGGAAAATTCTCCTGATGCAATATACACCATGGATACTGAGGGACGGTACCGGTATGTCAACACCCGGGCTGCGTTAAACCTCGGATGCCTCCCTGAAGAGGTATCCGGTAAGAAACCGGATGATTTCTTCAACAGGGAGATCGCGGAGCAGGTCAGGGAGAAACTGTCGGCAGCTTTTTCCACCGGCAGGGAACTCACTGAACATGTCAGGATCCCGATTAATGACCAGTTTTATCACCTCTTCTCCTATTTTATCCCGCTGCCGGATCCTGACGGATCGATTCCGCGGGTTCTCGGAATTGCACATGATATCACCGAACTGAAAAGAGCCGAAGAAGCCCTGCGTAAGAGCGAGGAGACCCTCCGGGTGCTGATGGATACAATGCCTGACGCCATTGCCATCATTGACTGGAACGGGGTACTGCTCTTTGCCAATCATGCCCTCGGGGTGATCCTCGGGTGCCCGGAGCGGGACCTCACCGGCAAATCCGTCTTCTTGTTTATGCATCCTGATTTCCGTGATACAGTTTGGGAAGATATTGCAGGCAGACGATCAGAACACGGATTGAAATCGTCTGATTACCAGCTCCTGACTCCTGATGGAAGAGAGCCCTGGATCGGTGCCCAGTGGATCGTGATTCCCTTCCAGGGTCAGGAAGCGATCCTGATCGGAATCCGGGACATCACCGGCCGGAAAGCCATGGAGATCGAACTCCGAGAAGAAAAAGAGCGGTACAGACAGATCACGGAGAACATGGCTGACATGATCGCAGTATGCCGCCTTGACAGTACCTACCAGTACGTCTCGCCTTCATATAAGCGGGTTCTCGGGTACTCCCCTGAAGAACTGGAAGGAACATCCACGTATGACCGGGTTCATCCTGATGATCTCCCCCGGCTGATCGATCACGAATTCTTCGATCTGCTGAATGGAAAGAGAAACACCATCCTCTTCCGACACATGCACAGGGATGGAAGATACCGCTGGATCGAGACGACTGGCAAGGTCATACCTGAACACGAGGGGAGAGGCAGTATGTGTATTATCAGCAGCCGTGATGTATCCGGACGGGTGGAAATGGAGAATACCCTCCGTAAGGCACAGGAAAAGATCTCCATCCTGTCCAGTATCACAAGACATGATGTGATGAACCAGCTCCAGGCGGTAGAGACGTTCTGTTTTCTCCTGGAAGACCGGCTCGCCGGTGATAAGACCGGGACCGGGTACCTCGGGTATCTCTGTCAGGCAACCGAGAAGATCAGGCAGCAGATTAGTTTTGCCAAGGATTACCAGGACCTCGGAGAGAACATGCCGGTCTGGCAGGATGTTGCAATAACTGCACGAATGGCGGCAACCAGCCTCCTGTCTGACGGGATCCTGCTTGACGTGATGGTCATGAACCGTGAATTGTTTGCCGATCCGATGTTCATGCTGGCCTTTCATAATCTCTATGAAAATGCCGCGAGGCACGGGGATCATGTCACCCGGATCTCCATCACCTGGAAAGAGAGTGATATGACCGGGTACCTGATCATTACCGATAACGGAACCGGTATTGACCCTGCCGAGAAAAGGGAGATCTTTGAGAAGGGATATGGCTCACATACCGGACTCGGGCTTTTCCTGGTGAAGGAGATCCTCTCCATTACCGGTCTTTCCATACATGAGGACGGAAAATTCGGGGAGGGAGCACGGTTTGTCATCACGATTCCTCCCGGCTGCTGGCGCCCCGGTCGCGACTGTGAGGCATAATAGGTGCAGGATCCGGTAACCACCGGTTTTCCCGATCTGATCCCGTATCAGCGATATGAAAAAGAGGACGGAACTTTCACAACATTCATCCCGCCTGAGAGGGAAAACAAGAATTGTGTGCGGGAGGTTTTGTATCGCAGCAGATCCCGGCGAAGTGGCAGAACGATACGGGGTTGAGGTTTCGGTTTCGTACCATCCGTCATACAACCGGGCACCCGGCTCTTCTATCCTGTCAGTTTCCGGGCTCCCTGATCATGTAGTGTTCATGAGGACCTGGGGGTTTCAGACCCCTTCCGGGCGGGTTATCAATGCCCGAACAGAGAGTGTCCATGAGAAGCCCCTTTTTCAATCCCTTCTCCCCGGGGCGAGAGTTCTGATCCCGGCAACTGGTTATTACGAATGGAGCCGGGACGGGAGCCGGCACCATCCATGGTACATAACCCCGGGCCGTCTCTTCTCTTTTGCCGGCCTGGTACGTGATCATCACGGCCAGCATGAGGTGGTCATCCTCACGATGCCTTCTGACGGTGATGTGGCCACGATTCATGACCGGATGCCGGTGATCCTCTCACGGCGATTTGAGAACCGGTACCTATCTGGAGAAGATCCTGCATCCGTTGACCTGGTTCTTTCCGATTCGCTCCGTATGCACCCGGTATCAGACCGGGTCAACCGTCCGGGCCCGGATGATCCCGGGTTGATCGTCCCGGTCACCCGGAGTATCCAGCAGACCCTTATCTGATCCTGCTTCCTCCACCTGCCGGTCGTGATAGCCAGTGCTCAATGCCCTTATCAGGGCATGCGTCTACAGTATTCATCAGAGGCAAGATGATCCGGATTCTTCATGTCGAACCAGATCCTGATGTGGCACGCCAGGTCCGGTTGCTCCAGGAGGGCCGGGATATATGCACCGTTGATACCGCCCGGTCAGCAAAAGAGGCACTTGATCTTCTCGGATCATACGGGTACCAGGTAGTTGTATCAGAATGGGATCTCCCCGATATGGATGGGATGGCTGTCCTCAGGAAAGTCAGAACACAGAGTTTTAACATCCTTTTCATCTTCTTCACTAAATCCGGGGAAGAGACGGATCGCGATGAGTCCATGAAGGAGGGAGCCGACTTTTTCATCACGAAGAGCAGTGATATCCGCAACCAGGTTTTTGAACTGAACCAGATTATTCGGTTCTCCCTGTCACGAATCATCTCTGAGGAATCCCTGATCCGGACTGAGGAGAAGTTCCATACCATCGTGGATTACTCCCACGAATGGATATACTGGATCGATCAGAACGGAACTGTTCTTTATACTACTCCTTCATGTGAGGATGTCACCGGGTATACCCCTGAGGAGTTTTCCCGTGATCCAAATCTGGTTGATCGGATTATTCACCCGGATGACCAGGACCGCTGGGCCAGGCACCAGGAGATCTGTGGCCCGGACACCGGCCCTATTGCCATGGAACTGCGATTTATCCACAAGAACGGGGAAGAGAGATGGATCAGCCATGTATGTCACCCGGTTACACACAAGGACCGGTATACCGGAAGACGCATCAGTAACCGGGAGATCACCGGGAAGAAACGAACCGAGGAATTCCTGCTCAGAGAACGGGATAACTTCCTGAAAGTATTCCGTGCCGCCCCGGTGGGCCTTCTCCTCCTGAACCGGGATATCGAGATTGTCCAGGCAAACGAGGCAGTCTCCACCATGGTTCTTCGCGATCCTTCCCATATCATCCACGAGATCGGAGGAGGAGGACTTGGCTGTTTACACAGCAGGGAAGATTCCCGGGGTTGCGGTTTTTCATCCTCATGTCCGGTCTGTCCGCTCAGAAACGGAATCGAATCTGTTATCAGAGACGGAACACGTTTTTTGGGAGAGATTATGCCCTTTACCCTTCTAATCGAGGGAAAACCGGTACTTCGGTGGTTTACCGTCAGTGCCGAACCGGTTGAAATCGGAGGGGATGAATACATCATTGTTGCCATTGATGACATCACTCCTCAGTATGAGACCGAGATCGCACTCAGGGAGAGCGAAGAGAAGTTTCGTGCTCTCGCCGCGTCGACAACGGCAGGGATCCTCCTCTACATGAATGACCAGTGGACCTATGCAAATCCGGCTGCTGAGGCAATCACTGGGTACTCACAGGAAGAACTCCTTTCAATGCAGTTCTGGGATCTTCTTCTTCCCGAGTACCAGGACAGACTCATTGCTCTTGGAAAAGCACGCCAGAAGGGTGAAACAGTGCCTTCCTGCCATATTGAGGTCAGGATCAAACGAAAAGACGGGGAAGAAAGATGGATAGACCTTGTCGGCAGTTCCATCACGGTCGGGGGAAAACATGCCGGCCTGATCACCGGGATCGATATTACAACGCGGAAACAGGCAGAAGAGAACCTTGCTGATAGTGAGGCAAAATTTCGATCAATCTTCGAGAATTATATTGATCTCTTCTTCCAGACCGGAATGGACGGAATCATCATCATGCTCTCCCCTTCCTGCAAACGGCTTACCGGCTGGGAGGTTGATGAGTTGATCGGCAACCCGGCCCTCATGCTATACCCGGTCCCGGGCGACCGGGATCTCCTCATCGAACACCTTCTCAGGGACGGGTTCGTGAACGATTTTAAGACGCAGATGACCAACCGGTCAGGCATTCCCGTGCCGGTGTCCATGAACTGCCATCTTATCAGGGACGAATCCGGCACTCCGGTCATGATCGAGGGAACGATCCGGGATATATCAGAACGCAAGCGGATTGAGGATGCCCTCCGGCGTAGTGAAGAGCATTACCGGTCCCTTTTTGAAAACATGCTCGAAGGATTTGCATACTGCCGGATGGAGTATGATGAATCAGGCACCCCGGTTGACTGGGTATACCTGGAGGTGAACGACGCGTTCATGCAGATTACCGGTCTGTCAGATATCGCCGGAAAACGGGTAAGCGCAGCAATTCCCGCCATCCGTGAAGAAACCCCCGAACTCTTCGGAATATATGACCGGGTTGTGAAATCAGGTATCCCAGAAACATTTGAGATCAACTTCACCCCGACCAGAACATGGATGAAAGTTTCGGTGTACCGGCCAGAGGTGGGTCATTTCGTTGCCGTATTCGAGGACATTACCCGGCGTAAAAAGGCAGAAGCAAGTCTTGAGAAGATCGTTGCTGAACTACAGACCATCCTCGAAAATGTACAGGCGATGATCTGGTACAAGGATACAGAGAACCGGTTTATCAAGGTCAATCCGGCGGCTGCGGCCGTCTTCGGTCGTCCGGCTGCCGAGATCGAGGGTAAGACCTTTGCAGAACTCTTTCCCGGGCGCAGGGACCGGTATTATGACGACGATATTGCGGTTATCAACGGAAAAGTCCCCCGCGTAGGGATAATAGAGCCCCTCATCACAGCAGAGGGGGAGCACCTCTGGGTCCAGACCGACAAGATCCCGCTCCTCGTGGATGGCGGAACAGTCATCGGGATCCTCGTGGTCTGCACGGATGTCACCGAGCGGAAGATGGCGAAAGATGCGATCACCCTTGCCAACAAGAAACTCAACCTGATGTCCAGCATCACACGGCATGACATTGCCAACCAACTCCAGGGATTATTCTTCTCCCTGTATATGGCAGCCGTGCAGTTCCCTGAACCGGCATCACGGGAGGAGATTGCAAAGGCGGACACGTATGCCCATAACATCGAGCGTCAGATCTCCTTCACCCGTGACTATCAGGATATCGGGGTGAATACCCCGGTCTGGCAAAGGGTGGAGGATGTGATACGGCATGCAGCTCTTCTCCAGGATCTCGGGAGAATCCATATCGATATCGATCTTCCCGGGCTGTTCATTTATGCCGATCCCCTTCTCGGACGGGTATTTTATAACCTGATCGATAATGCGAAACGATACGGAGAGAAGATCACCATGATCCGGTTTAGCGGAGAGGGGCAAGCGGATAGGTACACCATTATCTGTGCTGATGACGGGGTGGGAATTCCGACAGAGTTCAAGAAGAAGATCTTCAACCGGGAGTACTTCAAACATACCGGATTCGGGCTCAATCTCTCCCGCGAAATCCTCGAGATAACCGGGATAACCATAACTGAGACCGGCGATACGGGAACGGGGGCGAGATTTGAGATATCAGTCCCAAATGACGGATGGCGGATCGAACGTTCCAAACCAGGAGAACAGGATCAACAGGTTTCGTGATATCCAGCAAATACACCCGTTTCGCATCATCAGGTGGCAACCGGCCGGATCAGCCTGAGGGAGACCTCGGAACCCTTGTGTAACGGTCCGGATCCATCTTTTACATGAAGGATTCCGTCAGCCCGTACACCTGACATATGTCCAAATGTCCGGGGGACTGGGGATATCAGCGTTTTTCCACCATATAATGATGTCTCCATCATGAGGAAGAGATCGAAACCAGGAAACCCCTCGATTGTCTCGGTGAGTTCACCCTGTATACTGATATCCCGGGGAACAGGCAGGCTCCATGACCGGAGCAGGGGTTGAATCAGTTCATAGAGTACAATCAGGGATCCGATCGCCGGGCCGGGCATCCCGAATACCGGTTTCCCGCTCACCCATGCAAGAGAAACAGGTTTTCCAGGGGCCATACCGACACCGTGGAAGAGGAGA
>CAZWTX010000044.1:0-3986 GCA_964637135.1 uncultured Methanospirillum sp.
ATTCTCGGTGAACGCGGGGTTCATATCGCCCACAACCCGGTGAGCAACATGAAACTTGCCACCGGGCGGATGATGCCGTACCACTGGCTGAAGAAAACAGGGGTCAATGTAACCCTCGGCACGGACGGATGCTCCTCGAATAACAACCTTGACATGCTTGAGGAGATGAAAACCGCCGCTATCGGTCAGAAGTTCTTCTGGAACCAGGACACGCTCCTTCCGGCACACGAGGCCCTTGCCATGGGTACCGTGAACGGGTCACGGGCTCTCGGGATCCCGGGTGGAGTTATCATGGCAGGCAATCCGGCAGATCTCGTGCTGATCGATCTCATCCACCCGTCGATGGTGCCGCTCCACAACCCGGTCTCAAATATCGTCTATGCCGCTCATGGCGGGGCAGTAGATACGGTTCTGTGTGCCGGACGAATCCTCATGAGTGAAAGGTTCATCCCGGGAGAAGCGGAGACGGTGAAAAAAGCGGCAGATGTTGCCGTATCCCTCGTACAGCGGGCCGCTTCCGGGTAAAAAGCTCCCTGATCAGGGGAGACAGGAGAGGATCCGGTGCATTATGCTGGCAGCAACCGCGGGATTCTTCATCAGGGTATCACACCTGAGCGAGCCGGGAATATCATCCCTGTCGCGTTCATCCTGAACATATAAATCCACGAGATCCCCGTACAGTTTGGCAAGGCCGGACGAGCACGGTTGAAATCCCTTCGCTGTCATCAGGGCACCGGCCGGCCCGCTCACCGGCTGGTCATTGATGAAGGGGCTGACTGATACCACGAATTTTTCCTGTAACGCTTCCCGGACTCCCCGGCACTCCAGGATGGGGAGGATACTTGTGACCGGGTTGCTCGGCCCGATGATCACGGCCCGGCTTTTCCTGATGGCGTCCAACACCTCCGGGGTCGCCTGTGGAGGCTGTGCAGGTTCGCGGAGAACCTCCCTGATCGGGACCGACCCCCGGTACCTCACCCAGTACTCCTGGAAATGGAGAACCTCGCCCTGACCGGTAAGAATCATCGTGGTATACGGGTGATCAGCCATCGGCAGCACCAATGCCCGGACAGAGAACCGGTCTGCAAAGAACCGGGTCGTCTCGGTCAGGGTCTTTCCCTCCTGAAGCATCATGGCCCTGGCCAGCTGGACTGCCCGGTCCTGATCCCCGATGGCGATATACGAGTCAGCCTGCAGGTTCTTCAGCATCTCATGCGTGACGAACGTGTCATCCCTGATCCCCCACCAGGTGCCGGTATTCAGCATGCCTGCAAAGAGATACAGGACCGTATCAACATCAGGCGAGATATGGCCGCCCTGGTACCAGATATCCTCACCGGTGTTCACGACCACGGCAATATCCGTATCAGGAAGAACTTCCCGGGCTCCCTCAAGGAGTTTCGGCGTCCCGGTTCCCCCGGACAGGAACGTGTACATATTCCCTTATTATGTACACCGGGCCATATGAGATGCAGGGCAGATGAAGACGATAAAAGACCCGGTGCACGGGTACATCATGGTTGAACCCGACCTTTTGCTCCTGCTTGATACCCCCCATGTCCAGCGGCTCAGGCATATCAGGCAGCTCGGGTTTTCATATCTCGTTTATCCGGGTGCCCATCACACGCGGTTTGAGCATTCACTCGGCACGATGCACCTGGCATCGGTCCTCTCCCGACAGGTCGGCCTTTCCCCGGAAGACCACCTTCTCGTCTCTGCATCGGCCCTCCTCCATGATATCGGTCACGGCCCGTTCTCCCATGCAACCGAGGGACTGACCAGGGAGATCCTCGGCCGTGAGCATACTGACGTCATGGATCTCCTTCAGGAGCCCGGTCTGAAACCGGTCATCGAAGAGATTGGTCTTGATCCGGCAGATATCGAAACGATGATCCAGGGTACCCACCCGCTTGCGAGTATTATTCATGGCGACCTCGATGTGGACAGGATGGACTACCTTCTCCGTGATGCCCATTACACTGGTGCCCCGTACGGGACCGTCGATGCAATGCGGCTCATCAGGTCAACCCTCATCGTTGACGGAAAGATAACCCTCGATGAAAGCGGGATCCAGGCAGCCGAATCCCTCCTGATCGCCCGGACCCTGATGCGTCCGGCGGTGTACTACCACCACGTGAGCAGGATCGCCGAGAAGATGTTTGCAGCATCCCTGTACGCTCATATCAGTCCTGATCCCGCCCGCCTCATGGAAGATATCATCAGGGCAGACGATGCTGCCTGCATGCAGGGCCTGCTCCACTCCGGAAGCACCACTGCCCGGACCTTTGCCAGAGATCTCTACCGCCGCAACCTCTACAAACGCGTCCTGTATGCAGGCAGTGAAGAGGCTGTAACCACCTTGCGACAGGCTGATGACTCCCTCAGGCGCGAACGGGATATTGCCGCCAGGATTGCCGGGGAGGCCGGGGTCATGCCTTCCGAGGTCCTCGTCGACATTCCCGCGTTTCCAAAAGATATGTGGGTGGGAGTCCAGGTACAGGACAAAAATCACCTTGTTTCGCTTGAAGACGTCTCACCACTCGTCACGACCCTGAACGAAACCCGGAGACGACAATGGCGGATCGGTGTCTATGCCCCTGAACACCTGAAAGATGTCGTTCTCGAAGCGGCCCGGGAAGTATTGCAGCTCAGGCTGCCAACCCGGCAGGAACGGCTGCTTTAAAAAATAAGGGTGTTTCAGGCAGCATTTGCTGCTAGGATCCCGTCGCCGGACATATACAGCCAGTATCCCATGTACGGCTTCATCAGGGTCTGATCGTTGCTCCCCTTGATGATCATCTGCTCATACTGCTGGGATACGGCATTGAACCCGACACAGTTCACCCATTTGTTTTCAACGGAGAGAAGCGTGTACTTGGCTTCTATGGGAGTCATCCCGGTAAACCCGATAGCATTCCACCCTTTCTTCACGTCTATGGTGGGAGGGGTCTGGACCGGGTTGGTATCATACGTCAGAGGTACGGTGTCTGCCTTTGTTGAGTAGATCCAGTACCCTTCAAGTGGCCTGACCGGGCTCGATGCCGTCATCGTGGTCCAGATATGCTTCACGGCATCGTACTGGAACATGCTGTGTCCCCCGGCATCTATCTTCTTAAAGATTGAGGCGGTGTCAGACCCGGGAGCAAGTTTCTTCGGGACTGAAACGAAGTTCCATCCGGGAGAGAACGGGATACCCTCCCCGACAGGCCCGCCAAGAACCTCGATAACTTTTGTTGCTGTTCCCGGAGCACAGGTCTGGCTGCTTGCTGTCAGGGTAACCGAATAGATCCCCGGCTCGGTGTAGGTATGAACCGGGTTTGCGATCATCGACGGAGGACAATTTCCACCAGAACATGAGACCTCATTGTCACCGGCATCCATTGGGATAACACCGTCGCCAAAGTCCCAGTACCACATCGTCGGGTTACCAACCGAACGGTCAGTGAACTGCACTGTCAGCGGGGCCTCGCCCTTCTCGGGAACCGCATCAAACTGGGCAGTGATCTGGCACTTGTCACTCACCGTGATCGTCTTGCTGAAGGTTCCCGGGGCACATGTCTGGCTGCTGGCCGTCAGGGTAACCGTGTACGTGCCAGGCTTCGTGTAGGTATGGGTCGGGTTAGCAATCATCGACGGAGGACAATTTCCACCAGAACATGAGACCTCATTGTCACCGGCATCCATTGGGATGACGCTCTCATCACCAAAGTCCCAGTGCCACATCGTCGGGTTTCCAACCGAACGGTCAGTGAACTGCACTGTCAGAGGAGCAGGGCCGTTCTCGGGAACCGCGTCAAACTGGGCAGTGATCTGACATTTTTCACCGACTGTAATCGTCTTGGTGTACGTTCCCGGGGCACAATTCTGACTGCTGGCCGTCAGGGTAACCGTGTACGTGCCAGGCTTCGTGTAGGTATGGGTCGGGTTAGCAATCATCGACGGAGGACAATTTCCACCAGAACATGAGACCTCATTGTCACCGGCAT
>CAZWTX010000044.1:4086-13744 GCA_964637135.1 uncultured Methanospirillum sp.
CAAAGTCCCAGTGCCACATCGTCGGGTTTCCAACCGAACGGTCAGTGAACTGCACCGTCAGAGGAGCAGGGCCGCTCTCGGGAACCGCGTCAAAACGGGCAGTGATCTGACATTTTTCTCCGACCGTGATGTAGCCGTTCTTCATCTCGGTATCGGTTGCCCCGAACTGGTTTGATGCTGTCAGTGTAACCGTGTACGTTCCCGGCTGGGTATACGTGTGTGCCGGGTTTGCAACGATCTCATTGGTACCGTCGCCGAAATCCCAGTACCACATCGTCGGGCCACCGGTGGAACAGTCAGTGAACTGGACTGCCAGCGGAGCCTGCCCTGAGGCCGGGACTCCCGTGAAATCAGCATTAATAGGCTCTGATGCCTTTTCAACCCGGATATACCCGGTTTTTACCTTCTTGTCACTGCCGCCATACTGGTTGGAAGCGGTCAGGGTCACCGTGTAAACACCCGGTTTTGTGTAGGTATGGGTTGGATTTGCGATCATCGACGGAGGACAATTTCCACCGGAACACGATACATCGCTGTCGCCGGTATCCATCGGGATGACGCTCTCATCACCAAAGTCCCAGTGCCACATCGTCGGGCCGCCGGTGGAACAGTCGGTGAACTTCACCGTCAGAGGGGCCTTTCCAGAGGTCGGAACACCGGTAAAATCGGCATGAATCTTTGCTGAGGGTCCGGTGACCGTGATGGTCCGGGTTGCCGTTCCCGGAGCACAGTACTTGCTTTCTGCGGTCATCGTCACCGTGTAGGTTCCCGGGGTCGTGTAGGTATGCTTTACCACAGACCCGTGACAACCCTCCCCGGTACATGAGGACTCAGCCTCAGCCATCGGGGTAACCGTCCCGTCACCAAAGTCCCACGACCACATCGTCGGATTGCCAACCGAACAGTCACTGAACGTTACCGTCAGCGGTGCAGGTCCCGAGGATGGGTCGGCGTTGAAATGTGCCTCTATGACACAGGTCGGTTCAACGAGGATGTAGTTCTCCTTGACCTTTGTACTCGTTCCCGCCGTCCTGCTGCTTACTGTCAGGGTAACGGTGTACTTCCCCGGCTTCGCATAGGTATGGATGGGCGCTGCAGTGTCTGCCGTGATACCATCACCAAAGTCCCAGTGCCAGGTCTCAACGATTCCAACGGAACAGTCGGTAAACCTGACCGTCAGAGGAGCATCTCCGTTGGTTGGATTGGCGAGGAAATCGGCCTGCAGCTTGTTCTTGTCCATGACAGCAATGTAATCCGTCCTGATCCGGGTGTCCGTACCGCCGCTCAGGCTGCCGGTCGTCAGGGTCACGGTATAGAATCCCGGCTTCTCGTACGTATGCGATGGCTGCGCCATCCCGTTTGCCGAGGTTCCATCACCGAAATCCCAGTGCCAGCTCGTCGGATACCCGGTTGAAGTATCCATGAACTCAACTTTGAAGGGCGCCGTTCCGGTTGTCGGACTGGCAATAAAGTCTGCAATGATACATGCGCCGCCAGGCCCAGTGCATTCGCTCTTGAACCCGCTGCTACTGTTGACTGCTCCCTGATCATCTGCGATGCAGGCACTCACCAAAAGGAGTGATCCCGCGAGCAGAAGGAGCATTATTGAAGAGATTTTCGTCATAACTCCCACCACCAGCAATTGTGAAATGTGTACCAGACACACCCACGTAAATCCTACTCATCGTGGAGACGCATAATAGTATCCATACGGATCTGATAAAAAGAAAAATATGAAAATGATTCACTAAATCTTTAAAAAAGTGTTTATGCCGATACGGCAGCAATTGTGCCGTCTTCTGACATGAATACCCAGTACCCATTATACGGGTACAGGAGCGTGGTGTCATCGCGCCCCTTGATGATCATTTGGTCATACTGCTGTTTCTCCTCGTTATATCCAAGGCAGTTCACCCACTTGTCCTGGATGGAAAGGAACGTGAACTTTGCTTCAAGAGGCTGCAGCCCGGTAAAGCCGATGCCATTCCATCCCTTCCTGAGATCGCGGGTTGGCGGGGTCTGCAGGGGATCGGTATCAAAGGTCAGCGGTACCTGGTCTGCCTTGCGTGAATAGATCCAGACTGCTTCAAGGGGTTTGACCGGTGAAGCGGGGTTCATGGTCTTCCACTGCCCGGAGAGCGAGTCAAACTGGAAGATGGAGTGACCATCCACATCGATATTCGCAAATATCGTGGCTGTGTCAGACCCGGGAGCCAGTTTCTTCGGGACCGAGATGAAGTTCCAGCCCGGATAGACCGGTATGGAGTCTGTCGGCGCCGGTCCGGAAGAGACCGTGATATAGTTGGTCTTGCTTTCGGTGTCACTCTGGCCATACTGGTTGGAAGCGGTAAGCGTCACCGTATACGTCCCTGCCTGGGTGTAGGTATGCTTCGGGCTGGCAAGCATGCCCTCGCTCGTTCCGTCACCAAACTGCCAGGACCACATTGTCGGAGTTCCGGCAGTGAGATCGGTGAACTGCACCGTGAGGGGAGCCTGCCCGGAGGTCGGGGATGCTACGAAATCAGCATTAAACCCGGAGGAACTGCCGACGGTAATGTACCCCTGTTTAATCTCGGTGTCACTCTGGCCATACTGGTTGGAGGCGGTAAGCGTCACCGTGTACGTCCCCGGTTCACGGTACGTGTGTACCGGATTGGCAACCATACCGCAACCAGCACCGGAACATGATGCATTCGCATCCATCGGCACAGCCCCGTCACCGAAATCCCAGGCCCACATTGTAGGAGTCCCGGTTGAAAGGTCAGTGAACTGCACCGTCAGCGGGGAGTTACCCGATCTCGGGCTCGCGGAAAAGTCAGCGGAGAGACCGGAAGTGCTCCCGACCGTGATGTAGCCCTGTTTTATCTCGGTGTCGCCCTGGCCATACTGGTTGGAAGCGGTAAGCGTCACTGTGTACGTCCCCGGCTCACGGTACGTGTGGACCGGATTGGCAACCATACCGCATCCATCACCGGAACATGATGCATTTGCATCCATCGGTATAACCCCGTCACCGAAATCCCAGGCCCACATAGTCGGAGTCCCGGTTGAAAGGTCAGTGAACTGCACCGTCAGCGGGGAGTTACCCGATCTCGGGCTCGCGGAAAAGTCAGCGTTGATCCCCGGAGACGGACTCGTACTGAAATCAAGATCCTTGCGGATTATCCGCTCGCCGGAACGGGAGATCACCTGGGTTGCAGAAGCACGCTGTGACCCGCTCCAGAAGGTGATCGTCTTTCCGGTATCCTCCTCTTTCACCTGAACAATGAGCCGTGGATCTTCGGGATTGATGCCCGGTCCGCCATAGGATCCGGCATATTTTGTCGTGTAGGTGGTTGCGACCAGGTCATCGATCTTTGCGACAATCGATGTTCCTGCAGGGGCTGCCTTCCCTCCTGCCATGATGTACCCGTAGAATTCATACGGGCTGCTGACCGGGATCGTGACAACGGTCAGATCCTGCCTGAAGCGACCGCCACAGGTGATCTGGAACGACTCTGCGGCCATGTAATCGCCATCCCAGAACGTCACGCGTTTTCCGAGATCAAGTTCCGTGATCGGAATTTTAAGGGCCGGATCTATCGTTCCCTGGCCGCCGTACTGCCCGTTCTGAGTCACCGTACAGGTTCCCCTGGCAACATCATCGATCTTTGCGGTCAGAACCGTTCCCTTTACTGCCGGTTGTCCATCAATGAAGACCGAGCCATAGAATTCAAGATCAGGAAGCGGAGCGGCATAGGTGAAATCGATAGCCTGTTCTGTCAGGGCTCCGTCTCCATTGATCTGGACAGACGGTGTTCCCTGGATTCCGTTACTCCAGAACGTGATGTACTTCCCGATATCGGCCTGGTTTACCTCAACCGTCAGTTGATCGGCCATGGAACCGGCTCCGCCGTAATATCCTTCCTGTGTGACCGTTATGGAATCCTTCGTCACTCCACCGATCTTTGCAAGGATTTCAGTCCCGACGGAGGCGGGGAGTCGGTTCACCGTGGCCGGACCATAGAACTGGTACGGACGGAAGGGGGTGTCAGGCTGAAGGGTGTACATGAGGATATCCCATCCGCCGAACCGGTCGTCCTGCCATACCACCTTGTCAACAGAGATATCCGGATTCACCTGGTTACCCGGACCTGCACAGACGGTGTAGGTCTTCGGGATCTGGAGGTTGATCATATAGATATCGCTGGTTTCATCCTGGCCATACCGTGTCCAGACAATGATGGATCCGGAGATTGCAGGTTCCTTGTCATCTACATCATCGAAGGTGACCGCGGTGGTCATGTCCTTCTTGATGTTGTACATGAAAATATCCCACTTCCCGTTCCGGTTGTCCTCCCAGACGACAGATTCTCCGTTGATGCGGGGGTTCTGCTGGGTGGAGGCATCCCTTGTTACCTGGACCGTCTCCCGCGTCTGGAGATTGTAGAGGTAAATGTTCCAGTCTTCCTTCCCGTCATCAAGCTGCTGGTAGACGACCCAGTCACCGTCGATATCAGGATTTGCCTTGTCCTGTGCACCGGGGTTGATGTACGTGGGAGCAGCGGTTGATCCCAGTTTCATAAGTCCGATGTCCCTGATGTCATCAGTTCCGAAGTCTTCAAAGACGACATAGTCTCCTGAGATCGCCGGCTTGAACTTGTTTGCAGAGGAGCGGTAAACAACCTCTTCCTTGCGCATCTGGACGTTATAGGAGTAGATGTCAGAGAATCCGTTTCTTGAATCACTCCATACGATGATGCCGCCTGACAGGTCAGGATCGCTCTGGTCACCCGGGGTGTTTGAAACCATGTTCCGGTTTCCGGACACGGTATCGTAGTACCATACCTTCCCTTCACCACTATACTGGACCCAGGTGATACAGGAATCATCCACCCGGGGGTTCCAGTCGAAAACCGAGTCAAAGGTCAACTGCTCCTCTTCACCCGGAGCCTGGGCAATCATCATTCCTTCAGCAGAAAAGTCTGCGAGGGGTTCATACTCAATCGCTGCATCGGATGCTGCGTATACCGGTGCAAAAAGGAGAAGCAGAAGAAGCAGCGAAAGACAGGGGGTTAATAGTTTCATCATTTCAGCCTCGATGGATGTAACTCCTGAAAAGGGGGAGGTATCAGAGCCCGAGGGCCGCCAGTTCTCCTTCCTCGCTCATGTAAATCCAGTATCCATAACCCGGATAGAGCGTGTTCTTGTTACTTTCCGGCACGTTCATGATCGTACTCTGGTACCGCTGGGTCGTCGATTCAAATCCGATGACATAAATCCACTGGTCTTTCACCGAGAGGAGAGCATTGCTTGCCGGAACAGAGTTCAGGCTTGTAACACCGAAGGTGTTCCATCCCTTCACGAGTTTCTTTGTCGGCGGGATCTGGAGGGCATCGTTCGCGAAGTAGAGATATACGGTGTCTGCCTGCTGTGAGTAGATCCAGACCGCATCAAGCGGATTGATGATCGTGGTTGCTGTTACCGTAGTCCAGGATTTTGTCTTCGGATTGTATGCAAAGATGCTGTGTCCACCGACATCGACGTGCCCGAAGAGGGCCTTTGCATTATTCTGTCCGTCTGCAAGCATCTTCGGAATGGAGATGAAGTTCCATCCCGGGTTCAGGCCGATACGGGCATTTGCAGGAGTGACAACCCCGGCAGTGACGAGATTTGATTTGACTGCCGATTTAACCTGGCCGTTCCAGTAGGTCACCTGGAGACCGACCGAGTAGATGCCGTTACGGGTGTACTTATGGGTCGGGTTCTTGTCAGTGGACGTTGCACCGTCACCGAAATCCCAGAAGTATGCTCTCGGGCTTCCGCTTGACTTGTCGGTGAACTTCACACTGAGGGGAACCGCTCCCTGGACCGGAGACGCGGTGAAGTCAACCCCGGCCACGGACTGGGAACTGAAATTGATGTTCTTCTTGACGGTCAGGCCGCTCACGATGAGCTGGGACTGGTCGCCCCCGGCCCCGGTACTTGTCTCAAACCGGATTGTCTTGCCGATATCAGCAGGGTAAATCTGAACCTCGAGATACGGGCCGACTTCAGAACCATACCTGCCTGTGGTCGTGACCGTTATCTGGCCGCGGATCTGCCCGTCGATGACGGCGTTGATGATCGTGCCGGCAGAAGCCGGAAGACCGTCAACGACTGCCTGACCATAGAACCGGTACATGGTCTGGGCAGTCAGCGGGAAGGTGAGATCAAGACGCTTGCTGATGCCCTGTGCAGAGGAGGCGGCCTCGACCGTCTCAGAGGACATCATCGTGATGTCGCTGCTGCTCTGGGCACTGCTGCCGATATACACCTGTTGGGATGCCGTGTACGTAACACCGTTCAGGGTTCCCGTGAAGCTGATCACCTTGCCGTTATCACTCTTGTACACCGGGATGGTCAGCCCGCTGTAGGAACCGGGGGAGGTAACCGTTACCTGGCCACGGATCTGGTTGTCAATGCGGGCTGAGATGACTGAACCGGCAGGGGCACGCTGGGTATCAAAACTGGCACTGCCCGAATAGGTATAGGTGTTATACGGCTGGGTACTGAGCGGGAAGGTGAGATCAAGACGCTTGCTGATGCCCTGTGCAGAGGAAGCGGCCTCGACCGTCTCAGAGGACATCATCGTGATATCACTGCTGCTCTGGGCACTGCTGCCGATATATACCTGCTGGGATGCCGTGTACGTAACACCGTTCAGGGTTCCCGCGAAGGTGATCACCTTGCCGTTGTCACTCTGGTACACCGGGATGTTCAGGCCGCTGTAGGAACCTGGAGTGGTGATCGTTACCTGGCCACGGATCTGGTTGTCGATACGGGCTGAGATGATTGAACCGGCAGGGGCATACTGGGTATCGAAACTCGCACTACCCGAGTAGGTGTAGATGGTGTATGGCAGGGTGGAGGTGGATCCAAAGGTGAGATCATATCTGCCGGAGACCTGCTGGCCGACGGTGATCTGCTGGGATGCCTGGTACCCTGAACCGCCGGTGACGGCACTGAAGGTGATTATCTTCCCATTGTCAGCCTGGTACACCGGGATCGTCATTGAATACTGGCCTGAAGTGGTAACGGTCGCCTGTGCACGGGATTCCTGGCCGACGTAGGCCGTGATAACGGCTCCGGATGGGAGATTCTGGTTGTTCAGAACTGCTGCCCCGGATATCTGGTAGGATCCCGATGTCGGGACAGAGGGGGTCGACGAGGAAGAGAAGGTATACATGAAGATGTTCGCACTGCCGGTCCGGTAATCCTGCCAGGCAACGCGACCGGCGTAGATTGACGGATTCTTCTGGTCTGCAGTGTCACTCGTGAGGGCATAGATCCTTCCGCTCACGAGATCGAGGAGATAGATATCGGCATTGCCCTTCCGGTCATCTTCCCAGACCACCAGCGGCCCGGATACATCGGGGTTGATCTCATTCGTATTATCAAAGGTGAGCTGGACTTCTTTGCCGGTATCAAGGAAGATTGCAAAGATATCGGACGCTCCGTTCCGGTCATCCTGGAAGACAACAACATTCCCGCTGATCCGCGGATTTTTCTGGTTGTACGAGTTTGAGGTCAGTTGCTTCTCTGTTTCGGTGCTGATATCATACAGGTAGATATCGGCATTGCCGTTTCTCCAGTCTTCCCATACAACATAATTCCCGGATATGTCCGGTCGTTTCTGGTCACCAAGACTCGTTTGTAGTGCCTTGGTGGTATCAGAATTCAGGTCTGCGAGGTAGATATTGGAATCACCGGATTTCCAGTCCTCATACACGACGAACCGCCCGGAAACGGCAGGCCGGTTCTGGTTGGAAGTAGATTCGGCTACCGGTTTTGATGTCTGTGACTGGAGATCATAGACATTGATATTCGTTACCTGGTTGTTTTTGGTCCCGGCCTGTTCATAGACGATGTACTTCCCGCCAATGTCAGGGTAGGACTGCTGCTGGACACCCGGGTAGATCGGGAAGAGTCCTCCGTTGGCGATATCGTACATGCCGATTGATGAAACACCATTGTTCCATTCCTCGAAGACGATCTTGGTATCGGAAACCCGTGGATTGACGTGGTTCAGGCTTCCAAAGGTTATCTGTTTCTCGGCACCGCCACAACCTTCAGTTGAAAGCCCGAATGCGTTTGAATCAAACGTGAGCGTATGCTGCATCGTGTACGTGTCAGGATCCGAGCACGCGATCATCATTCCGATACCGGAATCCGAAGATGCGGATGCAAAGTTTATCTCTGCAGTTCCGGTCTCCGGAGACGTTCCTTCAGTGGTTGCAAGTGAAAACTCCTGTGCAGCGACGAGTGAGACACTGAACAGGAGAATCAGCATAATTGCTGGCAGATATCTCCCTATCTTCATCATTACACCTCCCATCCGTATGGCCTTCCTGAAATCCACAGCAAGGCCAGGTACATGATATATGTGCTAATCTGTACGCTAACCTCTATTAAATACTATCATTCTTCCACAGGGCCCCGAATTGTGTCAGAAGAGAGAAACGGGGTGCACTGGTTTTAATTCGTTTTCTAAACAATATATTGGTCAGGATAAATCCTGACATTTTTCTGATCCTGAAGGCGCGCAATATTCAGGGGATCTGCGCGAGGGATCCGGGAACCGGGTATGGCCACCATGAAGATGCATCAGGCTGATATTATCATCATCATCAAAGACGGATCTATACCTGATCTGAATGTTTGATCCCTGGATCCCCATCGGCCTTGTAGCCATAATCATCATCGGCGTGGCCGCAGGAGCATGTATCGCAATAAAGGGTCGCGAATGCCGGAACAGAGAGAACCAGATTCGCCAGGAGGAGTACAGCAGGCTCCTCTCTGCCATCACCCGGGTGCATCTCGCCGGTGATGAAGAACCGGCTCTCGCCCAGACCCGGCTTGCTCTTGCAGACCAGGTACACCGGATGAACCTCACCGCCGGGTACGAGGTTCTTGTTCACCTGAATGCTCTCCTAGAACTCCAGAACCGGACCGCAGGAGGCGAACGCAATCCTGCGAAGGAGCATGCCGTGCTTCAGAAACTGGTCAGAGCCATGCGCCGGGAGATGAAAACGGGCGACATAAAGCGTTTTGACCGGGAGAAGTTTGCGTTCAAGTTCTACCTGCCTGCGCCCGTCCGACAGGATGAACCCGGGAAGGAGAGAACCCTGTGAGTAACCGGCCTGTTCGGATCGTCGTCGGTATCTCCGGGGCAAGCGGGATGATATACGCCGACCGGCTCATCACCCATCTTGCCGGGAAGGGAGAGATACACCTCATCATCACCCCGGTTGCGACCGCGATCGCGGCCCACGAAGGGATATCCCTGACCGGCCGGGAGGTGATCGTCCATCCGAACGAAGATCTCGCGGCGGTTGTCGCCAGCGGATCATTCCGGCATGACGGTATGGTGATCGCCCCGTGCAGCATGAAGACATTATCTGCCATTGCCCACGGCTTCACCCCGAATCTCCTGACGAGAGCGGCCGATGTCACCCTGAAGGAGCGAAGACCGTGTATCCTCCTGCTCAGGGAGAATCCCCTCTCCCGGATCCATATCACGAACATGCTCGCAGCCCATGATGCCGGAGCGACAGTCATGATGGCAAACCCTCCGTTTTATCATAAGCCGGAGGGTATTGTCGATCTCGTGGATGCCGTCGTGGCACGAATCCTGGAT
>CAZWTX010000045.1:0-13635 GCA_964637135.1 uncultured Methanospirillum sp.
TCGGGTACCTGGCGATCCTGAACGTGCTGCTCTTCGCGTTCAACCTCCTTCCGGCTTTTCCGATGGATGGCGGGAGGGTGCTGCGGGCGTACCTCGCCTCACGGATGCCGCTCCACCGGGCAACCGGTATCGCTTCCACCATAGGGAAAGGATTCGCCGTGGTCTTTGGCCTCCTTGGAATCATCATCTTCTCCCCACTGCTCATCCTCATCGCGTTCTTTATCTATATCGGGGCCGGGCAGGAATCCACGGTGATCCATTACAACTTTCTCCTCCGCGATGTCATGGTCGGGGACATCATGTCCCGGCCGGTGACGGCGATCCCCCAGACGATGCCGGTCCCTGAGATCATCAGCCTCATGTACCGGACAAAACACCTCGGATTCCCGGTGGTCGACCGGTCGACCCTGATCGGGATCGTCACCCTTACCGATCTCTCCCGTACGAACGCCATCGACCGGGATGCCCTGCAGGCACGGGATATCATGACCCGCGACGTGATCACCCTCCCGCCGGGATCCCCGGTCATGGATGCACTCAGGATCATGACCAGCCAGGACATCGGCCGGATCCCCATCGTTCAGAACGGGGAAATCCTCGGCATCATCTCTAAAACAGACATCTTCAAGGTGATGGAACTTCGGGAGATGTGAGGGAGAGGGAGAAGGCATCCGCCGGAAGGCTCGTTCCCGAGATGCGAAGAAACGTCTTCATATCAGTGAAGGGCCGCTTTGCGAGCACCTGAACCGCCCCTTTCTTCGATAAACCAGGTATCCACTTCACGCTCTTCGCAGGGAGAAGATTAACCGGTACCGGGTAGGGAAGACCGGTAACCGACCGCATCCCGTGATCCACGATGACGATGTCGGTGACCATCCCCACCGGAAGGGGAACGGGAATGCCGGCGAGGATCGGGTAGGAACCAAGCTGACGGCCGAATGAGAGATCGCCGGTCTGTTCCACGACGACATCCCTGAGCACGGTTCCCACCGGGAAGACCTTCCTGAGCATCGGGAGGTCGATGGTTTTCCGGGCCCATTCCTTGAACGACGCGAACTCACGGCTTACCGGGAGGGTGTTTTCGTCCCAGGCACGGGTTCCCTGAAAAGGCATCAGCTGCCTGATATTGATCCTCCTGACGAGATACCCGCTGGCGAGTACATCTGTAAGGAACTCCCGGTTGAGGCGGTACGTTTCTTTCGTCTCTCCTGCCAGTCCGCCGATAAAGTTCAGGCCGGGAAGGAGGTCGGGGACTCCGGCCCGGCGACCTGCTCCCACTTCGTTGACGATCCGGATGGCGTCCATGACCATCTCAGGAGAGGCTTTCAGATTGCTTGCCGCAATCACGGCTGGATCGGCGGTCTCCATGCCGAAGGCGGCCACGTCACCGGGGGTATGGCCCTCCACGATGACCACGAGCGCCTCGGCCGCGGCCTCCGGGTGACAGGCGATGGTTCCCGGATTGATGTTGTCGATATGGAGGGTTTTGAGATCAGGCGCTGCCGTCCGTACCAGGGTGAAGAGCTCCCGGAGGGCCTCCGGGTCAGGCCGGGGGTATTCGCCTCCCCCGGCCCGGTATGCAAGGAGATCAGGCTGACGGCCGAGCCGGAAATGCCGGGCACCGGCCGTATAGAGGGCAAAAACCTCGTCCCGGACGGAGACCTGATCGCGGTGCACCGGCTCTCCGTACAACGGTTCGGTGCAGAATGAACATCCCCCTGATACCGACCTCGCACATCCGCGGGCGGTCTCCAGTTCGCAGATGACCTGCGGGAACCGGGGATGGTCCCGGATCACCGAAGCCCCGCTGACCGCCCAGCCGTTCTCACGGGAATACGAAAAATCACCGGAGGGATCCCCCCCGAGAAGGACCGAGTCAAGGGCAGCGGCCGGCGAACCGGTAAGGAGGTGATCAAACCCTGACTCACGGAGATATTCAGCCGGCCGGCCTCCCTGGCCGGAAAACCCGAACTGGACCGGTCCGCCCAGACCGGTCACCGGACCGGTAAGGGCATCTCCGATCTGGCGGATCTCCCGCTGATCTGCCGGGGTTCCGCCGAGATACTTGCCGGGAACGGTTACCCCGGCGATCATCACCACCCATGCCGCCTGGTTCATGGCCGGGATCAGCCGGGGATCTGACCTGACTTCGTCAATCGTCACGTACCTGACGGAAAAATCATGATCCCTGAAAACACCGGCAATAGTCCGGATATACGGGGAGATATAGGGAGGAACCCCGAGACAGGCGGGTTCATCCACGTACCCGTCAAGGATCCAGGCTTCAGCAGTCATACCCGGCGAGGGCAAGAAGACGGCGTGCCCAGATCAGTTTTCCTTTTTTCATCGGGGTGACTTCAGGATCGTCGAGATCAAATCCTACAAGACGAACCGGTTTTGCCCCGCAGGTAAGCGCCATGAATACCGCACGGTCGCCATCGGTGAATCCCCCGTCATTATGGAGCCGGCCAAAGGGCTTTCCCTGGGTGGTGCAGACAACCGGGCCAGCAAACCAGGGCACCCAGGACTTAAGCCGGCAGATATTATCCCCGTGTGCATGGACCACCATGATCGTTCCACGGAGATTGAGCGCCACCGCGTACTCGTCGATCCCGTCAAGATCGGTGACGATCACCGCCGGTTCAATTCCCTTCCGGATCAGAACACCGGCCGCGGCATCGGCAGCGATAACAACGCCTGAAATGGTATTGAGTTCATCCACGAGACAGGGGGCATTCCCGCAGACCGTGACCTCCCTGCCGCTGAGCAGAGAACAGAGCTCAGGATATGCATCCCGGCCGGTCAGTTCCTCAAGGATGCGGGCGGCCCGCTCGTCTTCACCGGGATCGAACGAGAAGTACTCGCAGATCTCCCGGTATAACGGCTCCCACTCCTCAAACTTCATCCGATTCGTCCTCGAGAAGTCCGACGAGGCGTGAAAAGTTCTGGAGGATCGGGTCGATCACGAGATCCAGCAGTTCTTCCTTGTCCCTGACAAACGAGAACACATGCAGCGGAATGCTCGCCGCTGCCATGGTTGCATGGCCACCGGCATCGCCGAGTTCACCGAACGCATCGTTCATGACATTCCCGAGATTCAGTCTGAGATCCCGGTTTCTCCCTGACATGATGATGGCATCCTCGGTTATCCCGTACACGAGTGCCGTACTGATCCCCTCAAGGTTGATGAGGAGATCTGCCGCCTGGGGAAGGGCATCGCGGTTCCGGATATACCCGACGTTTGAGAAGAGGTACCCGTTCTTTGTCTTCCGGTTCCGGATGGCATTCCCGATCACGTCAACGGTCTCGTGGGCATACTGCGGGGACATGATCTTTTCAAGGAGATCCAGGTCGCTGAACTGGAGGAGAAAGGCTGCATACAGGAAATCATCAGGGGTTACATTCCTGCGGAACTGTTTGGTATCTGCCCGGATACCGTATAGAAGAGCGGTAGCAACATTCTGATCAGGTTCTATCGAGAGTTCCTTGAGATATTCGGTCAGGATCGTTGCACAGGCACCGGCATTCTGCCTGATATCGGTAAAGGTTGCCGGAACAATCTCCTGGACAGACTCGTTATGGTGATCGATGATGATATCGACGGCCATCTGATGCACCAGTCCGTTATTGATACCCGGTCCCGTGCTGTCCACCACGGCCACATGCTGGCATAACGCAAGTGCGTCAGGCCGAATCTTCTCCATCCTGATGTCAAGAAGGTTTACGAGGGTCCGGTTCTCCTGGTGACCGATGATCCCGTCGTAAAAAATCTGGGTATTGAGTGCGGGATTTGCCTTTCGGGCGATGGTCGCAAGGGCCATGGCACTGGAGATTGCATCAGGATCCGGATTCGTGTGGGTGATAATCGCCAGGGTTCCGGTCATGGATGCAAGCAGGTCATAAAGTTCCTGAGAGATATGACGACGTTCGAACTTTTTCAGGTGGTCTATGGCAGTCCGGGCAACGACCTGTTGCGGATAGAGGACGAGATCGGCCCCGTCCTCAATCAATGTCTGTTCACTGATGGGATCGGCTGCGCGGGCAACGATATACATGTGCGGGAACCGGCTCCGGATCGTCCTGACACCCTGGCTGTTTGCTTCATCGCGATCACTGACAACAAACGCAATATCAAAGGGAGGGATCCCGTCAAGCATATCTGGATTGCTCAGATCCCGAAGAAATGTCTCGTATTTCTGTTCCCGGAGTTCCTGGACCCGTTCCGGGTTATTATCCATGCAGAGAAGCTGCCCGGCCTCTTTCTTCAGTTCTTCCAGGATGAGGTACCCCACACTTCCACACCCACAGATCAGATATTTCCTCGGCCCTGAAACTTCGGAAAGGCGATAATCCCGCATAGGTTACTTAGTAGGTTGGATTGTGTACTGATAAAGACGGCCGCGAAATGTTTAAATTAATTTCCTGTTAATATGTTATGGCACAACGGGTCTGTAGCTTAGTCGGTAGAGCGGCGGACTCTTAATCCGCAGGCCAGGGGTTCGAGTCCCTTCAGGCCCGCTACCGTTGTTAATTTTTTTTTGCGCGGAAATCCTGCCGCGGCATTTCTTATCAGTCATGACACCAGTATTTATCATCCCGGAATGCGACTGAAAAAAGATGACAGATACAAAAACCGAATATGAGAAGGTTACCTGTCAGCACTGTGAAGGGGCAGGGTGTTGTTTCTGTAACACGACCGGCGTTGTTGAAGTCAGGAAACCGGCCCAGAAATGCAGGCATTGCGAGGGAGTCGGATGCCTGTACTGCGGATATACCGGGTGGAATAATCCCCGGGGAAAATATGAATAGAATCCTATATTCCTGATGCAGGATATCAATTAGTATAGAACGGTGGGGGGTAACATATGCGAGCATTGCTCAGGCCGGATCCAGAGAGGATGCGCCTGAAAGGAGACCTTAAGGGATTAATCAGGCTAACCCAGGCAGGAAAGGAACCGGGAATCCGGCGGGAGGCAGTACTTGCCCTCGGACGGATGCAGTCACCCGGTTCCCTTCAGGACCTGGTCCGACTGCTGACCGATACCGATCACGGGGTCAGGACAGCTGCAGCCGAAGCCCTAGAACAGTACGGAAAAAACGGGGTACCACTGCTTCTTGGTACCTATGAAACACACGGTGACGAAACGGTCCGCCGGGTCCACGAGGTTCTGACCTCGATAGGCCAGGATACGGTTCCGGTCATTCTTGGTTCGGTATCCCGGATGACGCCGCTCGGCGAGGAGCGGGCAGCATACACCACGTATGCCATCGGGGAACCGGCTGCTCCGTATCTTATCAGGGCACTCGGTTCAGACGATAAAAAGGTCGCTGACTTCTCCCAGGCAATCCTCGAGACGATGGGTAAAGAGGCCCTCCACTATCTCATCGAAGGACTGCAGAGTCACGACGAAGAGGTGAAGGCACGAATAGCGGCCCTCCTAATCGTAATCGGAGAGAGCGTGGTGACCGATCTCCTTGCCTCATGCGGAACAGATACGGAAGAGACCCGGACCCTGAAATTCTACATCATCAGTGAGATTGGAACCCCGGCTCTCGATCCGCTCTACCAGGCGCTCCGCGACCCGAATCCGGTCACTTCCTCGATGGCCCTGAAGATATTCCTGGAGTTCGGGGAATCGGCAATCGTCCCCCTGATCACCGGGCTGTTTGATCCTGAACCGGATCTCAGGCAGGTCGCCGAGAACGCCCTGCTGAGGATCGGAGCACCGGTTGTCCCGAACCTGATCAGGGAGATTCCCCTCCACAAGGAGCGGGAACGGGACCAGATCCTTGCCCTCCTCGTCAGGATCGGCGAACCGGCCATCCCCGACATGGTCGCAGCACTCTATGATACCTCAGCCGAGATAGCAAAGGCAATGATAACGGTGATGCCCCGGACCGGGGCAGTATCGGTGCCGTACCTTATGAGCGTCATCGGGGTGAGAGATGACACCACACCGGTCGAACGGGTATTCAGGGAGATGGGACGAATAGCCTTCCCCCTTCTCGAAGAGGAAGTCGAAGACGAGGAAGGAGACCGGGCCGTCTTTGCGATACGGATGCTCAGGGACATCGATCCGGTCAGGGCCGTTGAACCGCTCATCACTGCCCTCTATCATCATGACGCCCCGGTCAGGGAGGCAGCCATCGCCGAACTGAAAGATTCCGGCGACATGGCAATGCCCCGTCTCATCAACGTCCTCTCGTCGGGGAACGAATCCGCAGCAAGTCTCGCCAGGGAAGCACTCATTTCGGCAGGCGATGATGCTGCACCACATCTCGTCGATGCCCTGACCAACCCGATGAGCGGTGACGGCAGCGAGATCAGCGATATCATCAGGATGATTGGCCGTCCGGTGATGCCATACCTGATCACCATCCTCTCTCCTGGAAAACCCGGATACCGGGAGGCATCCACGATCCTCATGGACATGGGGACGATTGCCATTTCACCCCTCCTTGAAGCGATTCCAACGGCAGGAAAAGACCAGAAGAACGCTATTATGGAGATCCTCTCCGGCCTGTACGATGCAGACACCGAACTCTTCATCAGCAGCATCCTCTCGGCGTCAGACATCCAGGAAGAATCGGTCTGGGAAATGCTCAGTGCGCATCCCGATGACGTGATCCCGCACCTTGCCATGATGATGCACGAGGGAACCGATGAAGAGGCGAAGACATCAGGTGAACTCTTCAACCGGTTCGGCGACGAGGCAATCCCGGCCCTCATCGAGACACTCAGGGATGAAGAGGATGAAGACCGGCAGCTGCTCATCACAACCTATCTCATCAAGGCTGGAGCGGGAGCCGTTCCGGCTCTCCTCGATCTGCTTCGTGAACCAGACAAGGCAATATACGGCGTTGCAGCCCTCGGATCAATCGGAGAACCGGCAGTCGAGCCGCTTATCGCCCTCTTAAAAGACAGCGATCCACAGGTGGCGAGGTATGCCGGTCTGACCCTGACCAGGATAGGAAAACCGGCCGCCGCCGCGATCATGCCGATCCTGGATAGCGACGAGGCCATGGTGCCGGTCTTATCCCGGATTCTTGCAGAGATGGGAGGGGCGGCACTTCCCGAACTGCTCGGGGAGTTTATGGAACTCTCTGAACGGGGCGAGGGAGGAAGCACGCGGGGAATCGCCCTGATGAGCATGATCCTGGAGATCGCCATCTCCAGCACTGATCAGATGCAGATCCTCTTCTCCCTTGAGGATGAGGAACTCTCCCGGATGCTCACAAACATGCTCGTCAGCCGGGGAGAGATCATCATCACCCCGGTGATCGACGCCATGCTCACCTGGAAAAAGCCGGTCCCAAAGATGGCAGTCAGTGTCCTGCAGCCGATGAGAAAGCAGGCCCTGGCACGAATAGGGGAGAAACTCGACAGCATGGACGAGGCAGACAAGCAGCGCATTCCTCTCATCCATCTCCTTGGGGCACTGGGTGACCCGTCCTCGGCAGCCGTCATCTTCTCTTCCATCCACTCGGACGAGAAGAAGATCCGGATCGCGGCGGTGAAGGAACTTGGCAAATTCGGGCGTGAAGCGCTCGATCCGCTCACCCAGGCGATGGAGGATCGCGATCCCGAGGTGCGGGTTGCCGCGGCAGAATCGATGGGCAACATCGGTCTTCCCGTGCTCGACCAGCTCCTCAACGCCCTCAAGGATGAGGACGGACGAATCCGTGCGGCAGCCATCGCCGGGATCGCAAAGACCGGTGAGCCGGCTCAGTTCATGCTGGTCCAGGCACTCGACGATCCCGATCGCCGGGTCAGGCAGGATGTAGTCAGACTTCTTGACTCGATGAACTGGAAACCGAAGTATACCACCGATCGGCTCAGTTACCTGTATGCACAGGAGGACTGGGAAACACTGGTCTCAATCGGACCGCCCAGTGTCGATATCCTGGCCCGGGGGCTTCACGACGATGACGGGGAGATCAGGGATGCCGCCCGGGATGCACTCTCCCGGATCCGGTCAACCCTTCCGGTCTGACCCCCCCTTCCACAGATTCATCTTCTTTTACACCCAACGGTGAAGAAACCAGTATCACCGTGCTATTCCATGAACCACATCATCTCATCACGCGATCTCGGCCGCAGCCAGATAGATCACCTGATTGAACGTGCGAGCGAGATTGCGTCAAACGGCGCAGGAACTGCCCCCCTCGACGGAAAAATCCTCGGTCTTCTCTTTTTTGAACCCAGTACCCGGACACGGATGTCATTCGAATCGGCCATGCTCCGTCTCGGCGGTTCCTGTATCAATATCGGGGGCGTCGAGGTGAGTTCGATGGCGAAAGGAGAGACGCTCTCAGACACGATCCGGGTCGTAAGCGGGTATGCCGATACCATCGTGCTCAGGCATCCCCGGGTTGGAGCTGCCCGGCTCGCCAGCGAAATATCTTCCGTCCCGATCATCAACGGGGGAGACGGGGCCGGTCAGCACCCGTCACAGACCCTGATTGACCTGTACACGATCCACGAGTCCATGCCGCTTGACGGGATCAATGTCGGGCTTCTCGGGGATCTCATGTACGGACGGACCACCCATTCGCTCGCATCTGCCCTCACCCATTACCATGCCACCATCCATGCAATTGCACAGAAAGGAATCGGTCTGCCCCCATCATTCCAGGAGGAACTGACCAGTCTCGGGTGTGAGATCGTCGAACACGGATCCGTTGAAGAGGTGATCGACGAACTTGACGTCCTGTATGTCACCCGGATCCAGCGGGAACGCTTCCCCGACCCCGCCTCGTATTTTGACGTGGCGTCCAGTTACCGGGTAACGCCCCAGGTCCTTGAGAATGCAAAAGAAAACCTGATCATTCTCCATCCCCTCCCCCGGGTGGACGAGATCGATCCGGCAGTCGATGACCTTCCCTGTGCCCGGTACTTCCAGCAGGCGCGGAACGGGGTTCCAATGCGTATGGCGATGCTCCTTGAGGTGATGAAATGAGCGGAGGAGAACCGGGACTGGTGATAAGTCCCATCAGGAACGGTACGGTGATCGATCATATCACCGCCGGGGAAGCACTCACCGTTCTTCGTATTCTCGGGATAACCGGGAGAACGGATGAATGCGTGAGTGTTGCAACAAATGTCGAGAGCCGTGCCCATACCCGGAAGGACGTGGTGAAGATCGAGAACCGGGAACTGAAGAATGCTGAAGTAGACCGGATCTCCCTCGTGGCACCCCATGCTACGATCAATATCATCAGGAACTGCCTTGTCGTTGAGAAAAAGGGAGTCTCCACCCCGAAAATTCTCATCGGAGTTTTGAAATGCCCGAACCCGTGCTGTATCACGAATTCCAATGAACCGGTGAAAACCCGGTTTGAGATGCAGGGAACCCGTGCGGTATGCGGATACTGCGATGCGGTCATATCAACTGATATCCAGTCGCATATCTGCTGACCAGACCCTGACGGGCGGTTACTGACCGGTATCGGAAGGGATCACTTTTCCGTGGATATCAATCTCCCCCCGCCAGATCCGGGTCGAGGAGATCCATTTGCCATCCTCTGCAAGAACACACCGTATCATGTGAATCTCGACACAGGGACGGTTTCTCTGGTGCCGTTCCCGGTTTATCCGGCGGGCAACCTCGAATGTCTCTTCACTGACGACAATCGCATCGAAATCAGTCTCAAGGGTGGAGCCGTAGGGATCATGGAGCTCCTCGATCTCATACCGGGTCGTGCCGGCAAGTTCCCCGAGAACCCTGACCAGTTCAGCCTTTCGTTCATGGTAGGAGTGGATCGGATGCACCTTCCGGTTCGCGAACGTGTCGCTGGTAAGGCCGACGGTCACAAGCCCGTCTGAACCGGCGATCTCAAAGGCACGGGTTATCAGGAGGCGATGCCCGTCATGGAGCGGATCGAATGTTCCTCCCACCATAACCTTCATGGCTTATGATTGGATCCGCCCGGTTTTAACCCCATGGAAAGAGGGAGCCATCTAAACCCGGCGGCGACCCGATGCCGGGAGGCCTGATGATCATCCCAAACGCTCATCAGAGTTCATGATTTATATGTACGAGAAGGTTACCAGCCGAATCCAGGACAGGTATTACTCATGATCCATGTACATACAGATTTTCCCGAGGCTGCATTCCTTGCACCGAATATAACGCTATACGGAGACATATCTCTCGGTGCAGACACCAGCGTCTGGTATGGGGCAGTAATACGGGCAGATAAGGATACGATATCAATCGGCGAGCGTTCAAATATCCAGGACAACTGCGTCGTCCATACGTCAGCCGGCCACCCGATCCGGGTCGGAACTGACGTATCGGTCGGGCACGGTGCAATCCTTCACGGATGCACCATCGGAAACCAGGTTCTCGTGGGAATGGGAGCAATCGTCCTGAACGGGGCAGAGATCGGCGACGGATGCATCATCGGTGCAGGGGCCCTCGTTTCAGAAGGAAAAAAGATCCCTCCCCGGTCTCTGGTCATCGGCCTTCCGGGTAAGATTGTCCGTGAGGTCTCTGATGAGGATCTCCAGGGGGTCCTGCAGAATGCGACCAGTTACGTTGAACTGGCACGGAGACATGCCGGTGAGTGAAGCCGTCGTTCTGGGGAGCGGCATTGCCGGGATTGCGGCTGCCCTCGATATCGCCAATCACGGGATCCATGTCCATCTCATCGAACGGGAGCCGACCATCGGCGGCCACATGGCCATGCTTGACAAGACCTTTCCGACCAACGACTGTTCGATGTGTATTCTCAGCCCGAAGATGGTGGAGGCAGCCAGGCATCCGCTTGTCACGCTTCATACCTGCACCGAACTGACACGGATTGAAGGAGAAGAGGGAAATTTCACCGTCAGCCTGGTCAGGCACCCGCGGTACGTGATCGAATCGGAGTGTACCGGTTGCGGGGACTGTGTCGAGGTCTGCCCGGTTGAGGTTTACAACCGGTTCGATGCCGGGATCGGTGTCAGGAAGGCAATTTACAAGGTCCATCCCCAGGCTGTTCCAGACAAGATGATCCGCGACCCGGTGCACTGCATCGATTGCGGGCTCTGCTATTCAGTCTGCGGAAAACACGCGATCCTTCATGACAACGAGGATACAGACCGGGAATTCACCCTTCACGTGGCTGCCGTCGTTGTTGCCACGGGATACGAGGTCTTTGATGCAACCGACAAGCGTTCCCTGAAATATCTTACGATACCTGACGTCATCACGAGCATCGAGTTTGAGCGGATGATCAATGCAAGCGGGCCGACGGGCGGGTCGGTCAGACGGCTTTCAAACGGAGCCAGTCCGAAACGGGTCGTCTTCGTCCAGTGTGTCGGGTCGCGTGACAATGCAGCCGGAATGACATCCTGCTCCTGTGTCTGCTGCATGTATGCCGCCAAGAACGCGATGCTGATCCGGGAAAAATACCCTGACTGCGAAGTTTTCATTCTCTATATGGACATCCGGGCATACGGGAAGGGATATGAGGAATACACCGAACGGGCAAAAAATCTCGGGGTGAGGTTTATCAGGGGAATGCCCGGAGAGGTGTATGGGAACGGCACGAATATCACCGTCATGGTGGAAAACACTGAGACCAGAGAACTGATGAAGATCGAGACCGATCTTCTCGTCCTGTCAGTCGGGCTCAGGCCGGTCTGTGATGCCGGGCAGATTGCCGAAACACTCGGGATTTCGACTGACGATACCGGGTTTTATGAGAGCCCACAGCCTGATGGCGGTCCGGTTATGACCATCAGGCCGGGGATCTACGTTGCAGGTACCTGCAGGCGTCCGATGGATATTCCTGACGCCGTTGCAGAAGGAGGGGCAGCAGCGATGCATGCGGTTATCAGTTGTATGAAGGGAAGGAATGCAGCCTCTTAGACCGATCATCTTCCACCCCGGGGTTCCGGAGATCGTTCTCATCGATCAGACCGCACTCCCGGGCTCGTTCCATGAGATCACGGTTACCGACATTGGAACCCTTGCAGATGCAATCCTAAAACTCGTGGTACGGGGTGCACCGGCCCTCGGCATTGCCGGGGCGAGCGGGATGGCGCTTGCCGCCCGGATCAGCACGACCAGCGATCACCAGGCATTCCTTCGTGAGATGGAAGAGACCGCGGCGGTCCTCCGTTCAACCCGGCCAACCGCGGTCAATCTCTTTTACGGGATTGACCAGGTCCTTGCCGCGATACTGCGTGCCGGGACACGGAAGGAGGCAGTCGAATCGGCATGCACCGAGGCGGTCCGGATCGCAGAAGAAGACCGGGAGACCTGTCATGCCATCGGGAGAAATGCTCTCCCGGTCATTCCTGATACGGCAGTCATCCTGACCCATTGCAATGCGGGAGCCCTTGCCTGTGCCGAATGGGGAACAGCTCTCGGGGTGATCCGGACGGCAGTCTTTGAAGGGAGAAAAATACGGGTGTATGCCTGTGAAACCCGGCCGCTCCTCCAGGGAGCACGGCTCACCTCCTGGGAACTCGCACGGGACGGAATCGATGTCACGGTGATCACCGACTCGATGGCCGCGTACCTGATGCAACAGAAAAAGATCGATCTCGTGGTAGTCGGGGCAGACCGGGTCGTGTCAGACGGGGTTTTCAACAAGATCGGGACATATATGCATGCCGTCTGTGCCCGGTACCACGATATTCCGTTCTATGTTGCCGCCCCCCTCTCTACCTTTGATGAGATGTCAACGATGAGTGAGATCATCGTTGAGGAGCGAAATCGCGATGAGATTGCCCGGTGCGGGGACCGGGTGTTCATCGCAGACGGGATACCGGTATACAACCCGGCCTTTGATGCAACCCCTGCCGGTCTCGTCACCGGGATTATCACCGAGCACGGGATATTCCGGCTGCCGGAGGATCTTCCGGCGATCTGCATGGCCCGGAGCAGGAACAACGGGGGAACCTGATGGTCATCTGGTTTCTTGAGCCTCTTACTCCGTTCATCACGCTCATCGGGGAGCTTGCCGTGCTCTTTGTCCTGTTCATCCTCCTCTTCGGGTTCATCCTCCTAATCATGACGATGTACGTCATCAAGACCGGGAACCTGATCTTCCCCCAGTTCATGAGGGCCGGCCTGATTTTCCTGGAAGGGCTCATGCGGGGACTGTTCAGGTTGTTTGGTATAGAGGACGAAGAGATGCTCAGGCTTATCGTCACTCTCCAGAATACCCTGAACCGCAAAGCCTTCACGGCAACCCCGCCCTCAGAACGGGCCGTCTTCCTTCCCCAGTGTCTGCGGGCAGCCGCCTGTCCGGCCCATCTCCACGAGGAAGGACTCAAGTGTCGTGCCTGCGGGTTGTGCGGGATCGGGACCGGAAAGCAGATCCTTGAAGCGCTCGGATACCGGGTGTTCATCGTTCCGGGCTCCTCGTTTATCAAGCGGATGGTGAAACGGTACCACCCGAAGGCACTGATCGGCATCGGCTGCCTGATCGAGGTGAAGGAAGGGCTCGAGATGGGCAGCCAGATGAATATCGTCACCATGGGGGTCGTGACGACAAAGGACGGATGTGTCGAGACGTCGGTAAACTGGGAGGATGTCTACGCTGTCGCCCTCCTCGGTGCCGACCGGAACGCGGTTCCCGAAGATCTCAGGGAGTTCCTTCCCGATTTATAACAGCACCGCAGAGAAAAGAAACACC
>CAZWTX010000046.1:0-12270 GCA_964637135.1 uncultured Methanospirillum sp.
TCAAAGGATATCGGGGAGTATTCAACCTGTCCGCACCGGTGCCGCTATTGTTATGCCAACCGGGGAGATGATCTCGTGATGGCCCGTTACCATCTCCATCGCCGCCGGTTTGCTAAAGGAGCGGATCTCCCCTCGATTGTCCCGGATGCCGGGACTGCCGAATAGTATATGAACACGAGTACCAACTGATATGCTATGGGTCAATGCGAGATCTGCGGCCGGGAGATCTCCGGGGGTGCACAATTCACCTGCAGTTACTGCGAGGGAACGTTCTGTCCGGACCACCGGCTTCCCTTCAATCATGCCTGTCCGAATATCGACCAGTGGCGGCGTTCAGGTGCACCCCGGAAAAGAATATTAAAAAAGGTCCCCGTCAGGATCCTGCCGGCTGCCATCACCCAGAAGAATGCCATAGCACTATCAGCCGTTGTTCTCTTTATTCTGGTCGTGGTCATCGCCACGATCAGGCCGGTTTGAGTGTTGGGAAGGCTTTTGAGAGGCTATCTCCGGCCTCTTTCAGATAATCCCGTCCGAACGGTCCGTTTTCAAGATCATCCCAGAGAGCCGGGGCGAGGGTCCGTCTCTCCGGCCGGATGAGTGCCAGCCCGAGGCATATCGCCGCGGTGGTGTCGGTATCGCCCCCGAGCCTGACCGACGCTTCGAGGAGTTGCTGCGGGTCGGTTCCGAACCGTATCAGGAGGGCAAAGACGGCACCGAGGAGGATACCCGCTTCGGTGTACGGAATCCCGTACCCGGCATGGTCGGAGAGGATGATCCCGGGAACGATGCCATCCCGGGCCGACCTGATCACACGGAACAGGTACCCGGCCTGCACGGGGGTAATCTCGTCGGCCAGAAGATCCAGGATCCGGGAGGGAATTTCGCTGAATGCGGCCCGCTGATGGTACCTGAACCAGGAGACAAGGGCGATGGCCCGGGTCGCGAGGATGGCATCCGGGTGACCGTGGGTTATCGCCGAACTGATTGTGGCGTTCCTGATAACGTCGGCAGGATCCGGGTAAAACCCGATAGGAGGTGCCCGCATGGCAGATCCGTCACTCCGACGTTCTTTGATGACTTCAGAGGGGAGAAAAGAGAGAAATGCCCGGGCATCGGTGGCATGGTCAAGCATCGATCTGGTCAGGGGGGAGTACCCGTCCCGCGGATCAGCCCGGGAACAGGCGATCAGCGAGTCGGCAAGGGTTTCCGGGGTAAATGGTATGCCGGATACCATGAACCGGGCAACCGCCAGTGCCATCTGGGTATCATCGGTGTACCGGTTCTGCCCGTTATAGGAATCGGCCCGGTCAAACTGGATTTCTGACCAGGGAAGATTCTCAAACCGTCTCCCGAAGGCATCACCGATGGCCATCCCGGTCAGCAGCCGAGCTCCCGGTGAGGCGTCATATGGCCCGGAACCGGGAGTGACTGACACGGCTGATCAGGACACCTGGTTGCAGCGGAGGCACTCGTTGTACCCCTTATCCTTGACGAGTTTCAGGATCTCCCGGGGGTTTCCGTGGCACCTGAAGAGACCGTTTATCATGACATGTCCCTTGTCGACGTCCAGGTAATCGAGAATGTACCCTGTGTGGGTGATGACCAGCCCGGAATTTTTCCGGTTCGCAAACCGGTGGTGTTTCTGGAGGAGTTGGGCGATTGATTCTCCCATCAGATGGATATTCTCGAGATCGACACCGCTCTCCGGTTCGTCAAGCATGACAAACGAGGGTTTCTGAACCATCATCTGGAGGATCTCGCTCCGTTTGATCTCGCCGCCGGAGAATCCGAGGTTGATGTCCCTGCCGAGGAAATCCTCCATCTTCATCCTGTTGATCGCCGTTGCCTGTTCCTCCTCGGGAACATCCTGCGAGATGACCTGGATCATCTTTCCAAGCTTGAGGCCGGGGATCGATGGCGGCCGCTGGAACATGATTCCCATTCCCATCCTGGCCCGTTCATGAACAGGAAGACTGGTCACATCAGTTCCGTTAAAGACGATTTTTCCTTTTGTCACCTTGTATGCATCAAAGCCCATGAGGGCCATGAGCAGGGTAGACTTCCCCGAGCCGTTCGGGCCCATCAGGACGTGGGTTTCGCCTGGCTCTATATGAAGGCTGATGCCGTGGAGGATCTCTTTTCCGCCAACTTCCACGTGGAGATCTGTTATCTCGAGCATTTCGATGGTACTGATCTACGCTCCCTGGGTTTTAGTCATTAGGGTTTGACCGGCCGGTTCAGAGCAGTTTCTTCCCGGCGTCGGCACCCGGCATGCACTCGAAGACGTCTGTTATCTTCAGGATCAGGAGGGATTTTGCCGAAAGGTTCGGTTTCTTCTCATGGATCATGGCCTTCATCCTGGCATGCTCCGGCCCATCGGTCTTCACGGTGATATCCCCCTTTACCTGGAAACATCCCTTCGCTCCCGGTCCGTAAATGTAGAGCGCTGCTTTTGGGTTTTCCTGGACGTTTTTCAGGCTTTTAAGCATAAAATTGTCGCCGATCCAGATCGTCTCATCATCGATCAGGAACACCGAACCCATCGGTGCCACATTCGGGACGCCGCTCTTTGAGGCAGTTGCGAGCGGAAATGTCTTCACCTGGGAAAACGCGTCTTTCATCTCTGGTGTCAGTGCTACCATGCTATTGGATAGAGCATCCGATCTCTTATACTGCTCGGCATGTCTCCGCCGGTGATATGCGGGTGGTCAGGCACCTGGCAGCGGGGTTTACATCCCGTCATTGCGAATAGAGTACCTATAACCGGTCACATAACCCGGAACCTGCCGGTATCAGCGCAGTATACCGGGTTTTTTCGACGTGAGAGCATGACATCCCATTACCTGTCCCGGGCCGAATATATCCCCGTTCTTCTTCTCCTCGCCGGCGTGGTAGTGCTTGTCATGACCGGGGAGGCGATCCTGACCGCCGGGCTTCCCGCGATAGAGCATGAATTTCCCGTGACCGGGGTGTTCGAGTACTGGATCCTCCCGGTGGTCATGCTCATCGGGGCAGCGGCATCTCCCCTTGTCGGGATCGCCGGCGATACATATGGCCATAAACGCCTCCTCACGGTCTGTCTGGTGCTCTACCTCGCTGGCCTTGCCGGTGGGCTGCTTGCCAGTGATATCTGGACGCTCCTCCTCTCCCGGGCACTCCAGGGAGGCGGCATTGCTGCCATACCGCTGACGTATGCGGTCATCAGGGAACAGTTCCCTCTCCAGGCAGCCGACACGGCCATCGGGGTCATCAGTGCCATGTACGGCGGAGGTACATTCATCGGGGTCATCGTTGGTTCACTCATCACCGAATACTTCTCCTGGAGGGCGACGTACTTCCTCCTCATCCCGGTGACGATGCTCATTCTCCTCCTCGTACATGTGGTGGTCAGGGAGACCACCCGGTACCGGAAGGAATGCCCTCCTGATGTCACCGGGTTTGTCCTCCTGGTCGGATCCCTCCTTTCCGGGCTGTCTGCCCTTACCCTCCTTGAACCGGATAGCGATTCAGGCTGGAGTGTCCTCATCTTCCTTGCGGTTGCCATCCTGTTTTTTCTCCTCTTTGTCAGGGTGGAACGTCGTGCAGCGTGTCCTATCGCTGACTTCAGCCTGATGACGCAGCGGCCGGTGGTGATCCTGTTCCTGATCGGGTTCCTCACTATCCTCGCATTTTTCATGCTGCTCCAGATGATGCCATACCTGATCCAGATGCCGACTGGTCTCTCGCTGAGTGAGGGGTACATCGCCCTCATCATGATCCCGGGGACCTTCTGTGACATGATCGCCGGGCCGGTGACCGGCCGGATGATGATCCGGACCGGGGTGCGCCTTCCCTGCATGATCGGCGGGCTGCTCCTTGCCTTTCCTGTCGCGCTCCTCCTCATCTTCCCCCCGTCGGTTCTCCTCCTCGTTCTCGTCTGGATGATCTTCTCTGCCGGTATGTCCACTGCCGCAACGGCACAACTGATCGGGGCGATGCAGATCGTGGCCGGGGGGAGAACCGCCGAGACCACCGGGCTGATGCAGTCAGTCCAGACGTTCGGCGGCATGATCGGCCCGGTTATTACCGGGCTTTTCCTGACCGGGTCAGGGGTTGCGATGCTCCATGACGGCGAGACCTGGATGGTCCCCTCGGCAGGCGGGTATTTCCTCGTCTCGCTCGGGATTTTCATCCTCGGGCTCCTCGTATTCGGACTCTCCTGGTTGTTTCTCGGGAACCGTGGAGGGGTGATCCGATGACCGGAACCGGTGATGCACCACGGCTCCTCTGCCCGTTCGACAAAAAACCCTGTATTGAGAAGAGATGTGCGGTCTGGTCGGCACGATATGACTGCTGTTCATTTGCCATTCCCGGACGATCCGGGGGAGAGTCGCGGGACCAGCCCCGTCCGGCAGACCGGCAGGAGAGCGGGGGATCCGGGTACCGGGTTCACCTCTTTGACTGATCAGGATGAAATCAGGACGGGATCTCCTCGACCTTGAGGGTGTTTGTCCGTCCCTGTTGTCCCTCAAAATTACCGGCGATGATGACAAGCTGATCACCCGGACTGGCGAGACCGGTTGCCTTGCCAAGCCGTATTGCGGCAGCGAAGAGATCGTCGGCAGACCTGACCGGCTCCTGGAGACAGGGGAAGATTCCCCAGGAGAGGAGCAGATGGCGTGCCACCCGTTCATCGGCGGTGATGGCGAGGATCGGGGTGTATGGCCGGCAGCGGGAGACCCGTTCAGCCGTGAGTCCTGACCGGGTGTATGCGACAATGGCCCGGCACGCCATCCCGTCGGCGATGGATGCGGCACTGTAACTGATGTACCCCTCGGTATTCATTTCGTGCCACCCTCTCCTCTCTTCGAGCATGGCCTTGTATGGCAGGTGCCGTTCGGTCTCGATGGCTACCCGTGCCATCATGGCCACCGATGCAGCCGGGTTCGACCCGACTGAGGTCTCTGCCGAGAGCATCGTCGCATCGGTCCCGTCGGTAATGGCATTGGCGACATCGGTGACCTCGGCACGGGTCGGGCGGGAATGGGTGATCATCGATTCCAGCATCTCGGTTGCCGTGATAACAGGTTTTCCGGCCTGGTTACAGGTCCGGATGATCTGCTTCTGTACCTGGGGTACCTCCTCGATGGGCAGCTCGACCCCGAGGTCACCACGTGCCACCATGATAGCATCGGCCTCGTTCAGGATCTCGTCGAGTCGGTCGACGGCCTGTCTGGTCTCTATCTTGGCAATCAGCGGAATGGCCGGCTCCTGCAGGATCTCCCGGACATCGGCCACGTCCCGGCCGGATCCGACAAACGAAAGGGCGATGAAATCAGGCTGGAGGGAACGGGCGATCCCGATGTATTGCACGAGTTCAGGCCCGGTATACGGGATATCCGGTCTTCGTCCCGGGATCACGACACCGGCACCGATCCGGATCGTCCCGCCGCCGGTGACCACGGCATGGATAACGGTATCAGCCCGGGTGATCCTGAGTGTCGCCGCCCCGTCGGCGATGAGTACCTGGTCTCCGGGAACCGTTGCCGGGATGCAGGTGTCCGGTCCGATGATGATATCTGCCTCAGCCTGTCCGCTTCCCCCGAGGGTTATCGCCTGCCCGTCGCGGAGCAGGACGATTCCTCCCCGGATGGCACGGATGCGCAGTTTCGGCCCGGGAACATCGACCAGCACCCCGATCTGGATCCGCTCCTCCCGGGATATGCTCCTGACAAGGCGGACGGTCTCCTCGTGCTGGGCAACGGTTCCGTGCGAGAGGTTCAGCCTGAAGATGTCTGTTCCGGCGAGGATCAGGTTCCGGATCTGGTCCGGGGTCTGGGACGCCGGGCCGAGGGTTGCGATGATCCGGGTCCGGCGCAGGCCGGCAGGAAGCATGGTCTTCTGTCCGGGGAGCATGGTATACCTGTTGTAGATTCCTCCCTCTCCGGATAAGGGGCTTTCCGATCCTGTTGCGATCTGATTATGAGCATCGGCATGCAATATTTCAGACCATATGGATGATGCCGGCCGTGAGGATGTTCTACTGGCTGTTTACCGGTATATCGAACGATTCTCGAAGGATCCCGACATGGCGGCACTCTCCGATCTTCCCGGACTGGAACCATCGCAGATTGCAGAAGGAGTAGCCAGTCTCGTCGCGTCCGGTGACCTGCACCGTTCTGCTGACGGGACCGTCTCCCTCACCCCGGCCGGAACTGTGACGGCCGAGATGATCCTCCGGCGTCACCGCACCCTCGAAACGTTTTTCCAGGAGATGCTCGGGATGGATCATCCGTCTGCCCATGCACAGGCCTGTACCATGGAGCACCATGCCTCAGAGGAGACGATAAACCGGCTTCGTTCGTTCATTCGTGACTGTCCCCCTTGTCACCAGGGACGAACCCGGAATCACTGCCGGGGAAATATGCAGACCCTTGCCGACGATGCAGAAGGAGCCTGTGTGATAGTCGAGGCGATCCGGGGATGCGGCCGGGCGGCCCGGCTTGCCGATCTTGGAATCCTTCCCGGCGAGGAGATAGTTGTCAGGCAGAAACTGGCCCATACCCTCATCGTCCAGGTCAAGGGGTGCGATATTGCGATCAGTGAGGAGATTGCCCGATCCATCATCACCGGTGAACCATGCAGATTGCGCTGATCGGAAACCCCAACGTCGGTAAATCCCTCATATTTACCCACCTGACCGGGCTCGGGGTCGAGGTCAGCAACTTCCCCGGCACAACGGTGGATATTAAGAGCGGGCTCGTCTGTCACCGGTCAGATCGGCTTTCCGTTACTGACCTGCCCGGGATATACTCACTCGACGGGGAGAGCCCTGAAGAGGAGATGGTCAGAGAGACGATCCTTTCAAACGCGTACGATGCCTATATGGTCGTGGTTGATGCCGGCCATCTTGAACGCAACCTCTACCTCCTCGGCCAGGTGATCGAGTCCGGTGTTCCGGTTCTCGTGGTCCTGAACATGATCGACGAGGCCGAACGCCGGGGTATCGTCATCGATGACCGTCTTCTCGCTGCAGAACTCGGTGCCCCGGTCGTCGTCACATCAGCGGTGCTCGGCCGGAACATGGACCAGATCATCCCCGGAGCCCTCCGGGCAACCGCCGGCACCGCCACCGTTCCTTATGACCGCCATATTGAGGCGGCCATCCGCTCGCTCACCCGGCTCGGCGGACTCACCCGTCCTGCAGCCCTCCTTGCCCTCCAGGGCCGTGCGGAAGACCCTGATACCCGCGAGATGGCAGCCACCATCGCAAAAGAGATCGAAGATGAACACCAGATGTCGGTCAGGCAGATCATCGCGGCCAACCGGCACCATGCCGCCGCCCGCCTGGCAGGAGCGGTCTCATCGCTTCATGCGGTCCCGGCCACCGATATCGACCGGTACCTGACACGGGCGTTTCCCGGTCTTCCCCTCATGATCCTGGTCCTCCTCGCGATGCTGATCAGTGTTTTTTTTATCGGGTCGTTCCTCGAGGAACTCGTAGTCGGGTTCTTTGATACGCTCTTCATCTCCCCGGTCAGGGAAGCAGTTACCGATCCGCTCCTCCAGGAGATCCTCCTCTCACTGCTCATCGCCATCCAGGCAGGCCTCGGGATCGCGTTTCCGTTCATCCTGACGTTTTACATCATCATCTCGATCATCGAGGATACCGGATACCTGACGAGGATCGCCTTTCTTTCAGACCGGATCATGCACCGGTTCGGGCTGCATGGCCAGGCAATCATCCCGCTCGTGCTCGGATTCGGCTGCAATGTCCCGGCAATCATGGGGATCCGCCAGCTTGGCACGAAGCGGGAGCGGACGATTGCCGCCTACCTGATTACCATGGTTCCCTGTTCTGCCCGGACGGTGATCATCGCCGGGATCGTCGCTGCGTTCATCGGCATCACCTGGGCGCTCTCGATATACCTGATCGTCATCTTCGTTGTGATCATCACCGGGGCTTTACTTGCGAGGATCGCTCCGGGAACCCAGCTCGGGATGGTGCTCGAGGTTCCGCCGCTCCGTGTTCCACGGGCAAAACAGGTGTTCATCAAGTCCTGGATCCATATCAAGGAGTTTCTCGTCATCGCGATGCCGCTTCTCATGGTCAGCAGCGTTTTCCTTGGCCTGCTCGGATTTTACGGGATCACGACTATCTTTGAGAACCTCGTCGGCCCGGCCCTTGAGACCGTCCTCGGTCTTCCTTCCTTCTCCTCGACTGCTCTCCTGTTCGGGATTCTCAGAAAAGAGATGGCGTTTGAGACCCTTATCGTCCTTGCCGGAACCGCAAACCTCCCGCTCGTGATGACAAAGGTCCAACTCTATGTTTTTGCCCTCGTGAGCACCCTCTTTGTCCCCTGTATCTCGACCATCGCCGTGATCTCACGGGAACTCGGGTGGAAGACGGCCGGGATGATATCGCTGTATACCGTGGTTACCGGGATTGTCTGCGGGGCGATTGTACACGGTATCGCCCCGTATTTCCTCTGAACACCGGTCTGACCCGGGAGTGGATCCCGTTTCGACCGGCAGGATCATATCGGACTGCGCTGAAGTAGGGTATGGATATTCTCCCCTGTATCATCGGCGGCCGGGAGTGCCGGACTCCCTGGAGCATTCCGGTGATCGATCCCTGGACCGGAGGGCCGGCAGGCTACGTCTCGGCAGCCGGCCCTGCCGAGATGGAATCGGTACTGAAGACCGCCCGGATAGGGGCTGCCATGACCGCAGCCCTCCCGGCATACGAGCGTTCGGCCATCCTGTCCCGGTTTGCCTCCCTCATCGGAGACCATGCCGGGGAGTTCGCCCGCATGATCACCGCGGAGGGGGGAAAACCGGCCCGGTACGCATCCGCCGAAGTGAGCCGGGCGATATCGACTATCCGGATTGCTGCAGGTGAAGCCCTTTCCATTGCAGGTGAGCAGATCCCCTGCGATCTGACGGCTGCCGGAACGGGGCGTATTGCGATAGCCAGGCGGGTTCCGGTCGGGGTAGTCCTCGCGATCACTCCGTTCAATTTCCCGGTAAACCTTGTCTGCCACAAACTCGGGCCGGCGGTGGCATCTGGAAATGCCCTCATTATCAGGCCGGCCTCAAAGACCCCGATGACGGCCCTCCTTCTCGGCAGGCTCCTCCTTGAAGCCGGGTTTCCGCCACAGGCCCTCTCGGTGGTTCCTTCTACTCCTGACAATGCCGAGATCCTGGTGCGGGATCGGCAGATCGGGATGCTCAGTTTTACCGGGAGCCCGGCGGTCGGCTGGTATCTTCGCTCGATCACCGGGGCCAGAAAGGTCTCACTGGAACTTGGTGGGAATGCCGCCGTGATCATCGATGAAGGCGTTGATCCGGCCGTCATCGCTGAGAAGATCGTCGAAGGAGGGTTTTCCCATGCCGGCCAGGTCTGTATCTCGGTACAGCGGGTGTTCGTGCATACATCCCTGTACCAGACCATGGTCGACGAGATCGTTGCTGCAACCGGCCGGGTGGCCTTTGGAGATCCGACTGACCCGGATGTCAGGTCCGGACCGCTCGTCTCTGATGCCGCTGCCGACCGGGTTATGGCATGGATCGGGGAGGCGGTCAGCGGGGGAGCGGTGATTGTCGCAGGCGGAACCCGCTCCGGCCGGGTCATCGCCCCGACCGTGCTTCTCAATACCACCCCTACCATGCAGGTGAATGCCGATGAGGTGTTCGGCCCGGTGATCACCGTCACCGCGGTTGACTCCTGTGATGAGGCCATCCGTCTTGTGAATGACTCCCGGTTCGGACTTCAGGCCGGAATCTTTACCCGGGATCTTAAGCGGGCGTTCCATGCAGCAGAAACAATAACAGCCGGTGCAGTGATTATCAATGACATCCCGACGTTCCGGATGGACCATCTCCCATACGGCGGTGTAAAGGAGTCCGGAACCGGGCGGGAAGGTCCCCGGTATGCCATCGAAGAGATGACCGATATCAGGCTGGTGATCATCACTCCCTGACAGAGCAATCCCGTTCAATTTGATCACAGCACATAAATCCCCTCGTGGCGATATTCTCATAGGAAGGGTTAGATATCGGACGGCCGTATCGGGCAGAACAATGACGGCCTTGCATTTATTGGGGGGATGCATATTCAATGAAATTGGAAAAAGGGGGCATTACTGCAGCAGTTTTTGTAGGATCACTGGTGATCCTGCTCGCTGCGGCCTATATCTTTTCCGGGTTCAGACCAGGAACCCAGACGCTCATCGCAGTAGTATACTTTGCAATATGGATAACACTGCTCACGTTTCTCTGGTTCTCGGTTATCAGCCCGGCAATTGCTGAACTGCGAAAACGAAAGAAAACGGCAGCACCGGTTCAGGCAGAGCCGGATCTGCCAAAACCATCGCCACGGGCACATCTGCCCCTGCGTGAACGGATCCAGCAGTATGTCGCCGAACGACGGCGTGAAGACGGTCTGCCGGCACCTGAGCCGCTCCGGCCGTCGCGACCGGCAGGTACAACTGCCGCTGCGACAGCCAGAGCAGCAGCTCCAGCTGCTGCCGCGGGAACCGCTGTTGCCGCGGGGGCAGCCGATGAAGGAGAACTGCCGCTTCCGGACGACTTTGACAGCGGGTTAGGAGAAGGAGAAGGACTGCCCGGACTTGAGGGAGGAGATGAACTCCCCGGACTTGATGAAGAACCGGGGGCAGGCGAAGAACTGCCCGGTCTCCCTGACCTTGACGAAGACATGTCATTCGACGAGGCCGGTGTGGAGGATGGGGGAGTATCCGACGATCTCTCCGGTGATCTCTCAGGCGGGGACTTCGACGATGAGATCTCCTTCGATGCCGGTGAGGCGGTGTCAGAACCGGTCGCTGACGATGGCGGCGGCGGTGGTCTCCCCGATTTCGACGGTGACCTAGACGCCGATATGAGTGAATCTGATCTTTCCGGTGACGATGACTTTGACTCGTTCTCCGCGGATGACTCAGGCGACGATTTGATGGTTGAACCTGCACCGGCTGAGGAGACTGAAGAGATGCCTCCGGAGCCGTCCGGTGAGGATGACGGCGGTGGTCTCCCCGATTTCGACGGTGACCTTGATGCGGATATGAGTGAGTCCGATCTCTCTGGCGACGAAGATTTCGGCGATATCGAGTTTGAAGATCTCGAACCTGACGAGATCTGATTCCGGTCGGAATACCGGAAACTCTTCTTTCTTCCCCCTCTAACCGAAATACCGCATACTGAAGACGGAGTGATCCCACGCAGCTGATAATCCCGAGAATACTTTCAATCCTGTTCTTCCTGATACTGCTGGCCGGTGTTATTCCGGGTGGTACCGCAGCGTCCGGTCCTGACCCGGTGATACAGGAGATCCGGGCGGTTCCGGAGATCTCCCCCGGATATCCCTGGACGGTATCCATCGATATCTTCAATAACGGAACGGTGACAACCGGTCTGCTCTCTGCCGGGTGTTACCTTGAACCAACCAGCCAGCTCTCAGCTGAGGCAGTGCACGTGGGAGTTGCCACCGGCGATCCCCTTGCCCCGGGAAGAACGGTCACCCTGACGATGGAAGGGACCATCCCGGCCGATATCCCGGCCGGCCCGCTTCGCCTGTACGTGGTTCTTGAGGATACCTCAGGCCGGGATCTCTCCCGGACCGGGAATATTGCCCGTCTGACTGATCCGGTGACCGTCGTGGATAAACCGCTTCCCGATGAGGAAGAGCTCAATACTGCCATCGCTGATTTGATCATTACCATGAGCAACAAAGAGCGGCAGAACGAAGGACTCTCTCCCCTTACCCGGGATCCTGATCTCGATGCCCTGGCGGTCACGTACTCGAACCGGATGGTAGACGAGCAGTTCTTCGCCCATACTGACCCCACCGGCAGGGATCCATCCGGTCGTGCCGAGGATGCGGGGTACCCGACGATCAAGGCGATAGACGGCGGCCGGCGGATTGGAATCGGGGAGAATATCGCGTATATCGGAACCGGTATGGTTGCCGGCCGGGGATACGTGGATCCGACGAGTGCCGATGCGATTGCATCTGCCATCATGGACGGGTGGATGAACAGCCCCGGCCACCGGAAGAATATTCTTGATGCCCTCGCTGACCGGACCGGCACAGGGGTTGCCAGGAGCGATGACGGTTATTACTACGCTACGCAGGAGTTTTACTGATCCGGCCACGTACCTGTCCCTGGTTGATTTAAGAAGTATTTTGATGGATGGGTAAGATAGGCTACAATAGTCATCACTTGGATTCGGGGTTGTTTCGGGGGGGATGAATATTCAGACAGGGGGCGATGC
>CAZWTX010000047.1:0-12126 GCA_964637135.1 uncultured Methanospirillum sp.
ATCCCGTCAGCAGCATTACAACAACTTGTTCGATGCTCTGATATCAGGGGACTTTTCTTCACGAGAGCGTTCAAATGAATTGATATGCGGTTTTTCATCCAGTAAATCGCGCAGTATTCCCATGTCGCCAATATGACCGGACAGGGACATTTGAGGTGAACTGCTCAGGCCCTGCCATTGCCCCGGAGATTGTCCAACCTCAAATCACCCGGAAACGGGGCTTTTCTTCCGGTTGGTATCAGGTTCCCGGAAAAATCATATCACCATCAGGGAGAGACTCCAGGTGCCACTGAGATCCACCCCATACCCCGGAATATCCCAGGATCATCCATGCGCACCGGAAGAATTCTTCACCAGTTAATATCCGGAGAACATGATGAAATATCCGATCAGGTGCCAATCCTTCCTCCAGGGTCCTATGGAGCAATCCCGTCAATGAAGGAACGCGGGCACACATACCGGTTTGATAGACCGTGTTTGAAGTGAAAAGAGGGACGTTCTGATTTTGGCGGACCGGACGTACTACAAAAAGCATGGCTGGTCTGGTGGGGTGTTCCATGAAAATCGGTACGCCCGGTCCTGACCACACGGCAGGTGTGATCACTTTACAGTCCACGTGACTGCTTAAAAACTGACCGATTTGTTTCTGATGCCACGGAACCGGATCATATCTCCCATATCCCGAATTCTCACACTCTTACTACTCGTCCCGGATCATGAAAGACCGTATCAATCCGGCCCGTATCTTACGCAATATCCCCTTTTTTCGAGAAACAACCTGAAATGTTCCTCTTCAGGGACGTTGTCCCCCGTCTTGTTCCTCTCGGCATCCTTCCAGTCTTTACGGAGACCGGGATCATCAGTCATCAGGGAGAGCGTTCCGGTGACCCATCCAAGCGCATGATCATCCCTGTCTGATATTATCAGGACGCGGCACCGGTAGAACTTGCATTGGAAGGGACTTGTTTCATGAATAGTACAGACTATCCGGTCACCGGAAGGGCGAAGAAACGGACAAGCGGACGGCCGGGAGGAGATCCAGGTTGTATCTGCAAAAAGATCCCGTTTATCATGATCTATCACAGCATGGAACCGGGTGTCTGTCGAGACACAGCATCCTTCAAAGTCATACGGTCCGATCTGGCGCTCGAACGTGATATAATCACCAAGTGACATACAACACTGACCACAGAGCCTGCATTCGAAAGTCATTTCCCCAATACCTGATTTGAACCCTGATGAAAAGGAATGATCCCCTGCCTGCCGGTGATACCAAACGCATTATTCATCCATGAACCATCCTGCAGAGAACACCAATGCACACCTGCCCCCCGAACGAAAAAAACGCCTCACCTATGATCGGATCGGAACGATCGCCATCATCTCATCATTGCCCGAGGGAACCGATGAGGATAATGCCGCTGATGAGATACTCAGACGACATCATGATCTCACCGGGATCCTGATCAAGGAAGAGGATATCTCAGGCAGGTACCGGGTTGCCCGGTTCAGGGTTCTAAGGGGAACAGATACCATAACCGAACACCATGAATTCGGATTCAGGTACCGCGTTGATATCAGGGATGTCTTTTTTACTCCCCGCCTGGGATCGGAACGGATGAGGGTTGCAGGACTGGTCAGGGAAGGTGAGCAGGTCCTTGTTCCATTCGCAGGGGCCGGCCCGTTTGCCATACCTCCCGCTGCACGGGGCGCTGAGGTGATTGCAGCAGAGATGAACCCGGCAGCATGCAGATGGCTGTCAGAGAACCGGCAACTCAACCACGCAGACCGGCTCTCGGTGATCAGGGCAGATGCCTGTTCCCTTCCGCTTCGTTCTCACCGTTCATTTGACCGGATAATCATCCCGGCACCATACGGACTACATAAAAGTGCGTTCAGGTTTATTCCCATCTGCACCAATGACGGGTGGATCCACCTGTATGCCATGACCAGTGCATCCGGCTGCCTGGCACTGCTCCAAAAACTGGAAAGCAAAGGAGCAATCGCCTGTCGATGCGCGGTATGCGGGCATGTCGCCCCGTCGGTGAGCAGGTGGGCAATCGATCTCCGGATTGAGCGGTAGCGGGTGAGGCATTCACATCCCTGTTCACCAGGCATCCCTGATACATCAATTCGTAACAGATAAGAGAAAGAAGATCAATCGAACTAGTTATGCAATACCTTGGTATTGTTCTGGGGATTCTGTTCGTTGTCATCTGTATTGCCGGGTGTACCGGTCAGAACCAGGATGAAGAGTTCAAGATACTCGTTCTAAAAGTAGCTGATGACTTTACGGGTCAGAAAGATATCATCATGAAACCCTACCAGGGATTAACCACCGAGGAACTGCTCGGGTACCGGGCAGCTGCAACCGAGGCAAAGACACTGGCTGAGGGGATGAGCCTTTCGGATGCCGGTAAAAAAGCCAGGAGTGCCTTCATCCCGGCCATGGATGCAACCATCGGGGCCGTTGATGCACTCGAACGGGATGGAAAGTTGTCCACTCCAGGAGAGAGGGTCAGCCTTGAGTCTGTGAACAGCAATTTTGTCAGTACCCAGACCGGTATTGATGACACCTGTGACCTGCTGGGTATTGAGAAGGAGAAGGCGTTCTGAGAACATCCATACACCACACCCATCAACTTTTTTCCCGGGAAGACGGGTTTTTCTGGTCGCTCAGGGGACATTAACATTTTTTTTTGCCGCTGGTGCATCAAATAATACGAAAATAAGTATCGTATGAAGTGGTTAATCCGAAGATTCACAGGTTTTTCCATGAAAAAATTCAGATCCCGCGTCATAAATCGCATGTATGGTTTATTTTACAGCCTTTTTTAAGGATCACCCTTAAAACCAACCCTGTATAACCATGTGGTATGGAGAGATTTTTTTCAATCGTCATCCTCCTGGTCGCAGCAGTTCTGCTCGTCCCAGGTTGTTTTGCAGAAGAGACCACTGTTGAAGCAGTCGAGACCGTTACACCGGTCGAGACCATCGATGATGAAGCTGAAGTTACCGAGGATGCAGCAGCAACCGAGGTCGCCGAAGAGGAAACCGTTGAAGCAACCTACACCGTTGACGTCAACATGACCAACCTCACCATGGCCATCGACGAGACTGCCATCATCTCACTCGCAGAGAACCCGACCACCGGGTACGACTGGAATGTGACCAACACCAGCGGTCTTGAGATCGTCAGCGATGTTCATGTACAGGACGAGGCTGAAGAAGGTATGGTCGGTGTCGGTGGTTTCCACACCTGGGTCATCAAGGCTGTCGAGACCGGTGAGCAGACCTTCACTGCAGTCATGGAGCATGTCTCCGAGCCGGCAACCGGTGACGAAGAGACCTACACCCTCGACGTTATTGTCGAGTAAGATACCCATACTTTTTTCGTTTTCGCCCCAGTCTTTTCTCTAATCAGGTATGCTTTTTTTAAGATCAGGATCTATCCAGACTCTGTAACACCTCCCAACCAGAATTATTGGATAATTTGGAATTCCCACCAGTTACTCCTTATGCCAGCATCATGGGATATATCTTCTCCAGTGGGCAATAAGGAAGGAATGGAAGATATTCATGTCGTCGAGACGATCGGGATGAGCCGGGTGACGATCCAGGGTGGAGTGGTAATAACCGTGGAGAGCCCGGTGATTAATTCCTGCCCGCTTGCGAGGCGGTTTGCGTTTCCGGTCAACAAAATAACACCTGACGCTATCAGAAAAAACATCCAGAACCGGATCGATCTCTACGGCATGTTCACCCCGGGACGGGAGATCTACTCAGACGATCCCTTCGTCGGATTCGGAGCTTCCGAGTTGATAAGCACGGCCCTTACAGCCGGGCTTGTAGATGCAGCCATCATCGCCTGTGACGGGGCAGGAACGGTTGTCACGGCAGATCCAAGGATGGTCCAGGGAATCGGGGGCAGGATGTCCGGGCTTGTACAGACATCCCCGATCCCGGAAGTGATCGGACGGATTCTAGACGGGGGAGGGATCGTCCCTGACCCGGATCATGCTTCGATCGATCCGGTCTGCGGTATCCGGGCAGCAAAGGCGGCCGGATTCGGACGCCTGGCGGTAACGGTTGCAGGAAGCCTGGTTGCAAAAAAGGTCCGGGAAGAAGATTCTGAAGCAATCATTATCGTGGTGCATACCACCGGAACCTCACCCGGGGATGCTGAAATCCTGGCATCGACCGGAGATATCATTACGGCCTGTGCATCAGGATCAGTGCGATCAATCTGTGGAGAAAAGGCGCTTATCCAGGCTGGAAAATCCGTCCCGGTTTTTGGATTGACAAAAAATGGAAAAGAACTCATCGTAGAGCGAATACGTGCCATTACTGATCCGCTCGTGGTGATGAGTGCCCGCCTCCCGGTGAGGGGGGAGAGCGAACCTGAACCGCTTGTCTGATCGGAAGGAAACGCAGATGGGTACTTTCCGATTCATTCTCATTCTGCAATAACCTAGAACAATCAATCCCCCGGACAGAGATGAGAAGAGATCACATTAAAACCATGCATCAGCCTACGACTGCTGAATAGTTACTTTTCAAATAGTATTGCCATATATCCTTCTTTATACACCGGTGATACGTATCCACCCTAAAGAATCATCACACGGAGAAGACATCAGGTCCTCTCTCATCCAGGGAATCCACACCTATATGCCCGGACTGGGATCCCTTCTTTCTTATAACAGAGATTGGCTGAGAAATGATCTTGTTGCAGGATTGGTGGTTTTCGCAGTCCTGATCCCTTCAAACCTTGCATATGGGGAACTGGCAGGTTTTACTCCGGTTGTTGGATTGTATGCCGGACTTGTAGCCATGCTCGTATATGCCCTGTTCAGCAGTTCACGACAGATTATCATTGGTCCGGAATCAACAACCGCGATTCTCCTTGCAACCACCGTAGCTCCTTTAGCAATGGGGGATTCTGCCAGGTATGCAAGTCTTGCAGCCGCTCTTGCGGTTATTATCGGAGTAATTTGTCTTCTGGCCGGTCGTTTCAGACTTGGGTTTGTCTCTGATTTCTTTTCAAAACCCATCCTTACCGGTTATATAACAGGAACATCAATTGTGGTGATTATCAGCCAGTTGGGAAAACTCTTCGGCATCCATCTATCAAGTACTGAAATATCGGGGAAATTTCTGGAAATTGTCACGAAACTTGACCAGACCCACATGCTCACGCTCATAATAGGCATCATCACTCTTGCTCTTCTCTTCGCAATGCGGTATTTTACTCCACGGATTCCCGGACCCCTGATTGTCGTTGTCGGTGCAATCATTGTCTCAACAGTATTTCATCTTCAGGATTATGGGGTGTCAGTTGTCGGGGATATCAGCAGTGGTCTTCCCGCTCTTCAGGTACCAATAATTTCAATCTCCGACCTCCAAATCCTGTTTCCGGCAGCCATTGCTATCTCGGTAATTCTGTTTACCGATGGAACCCTGACCGGACGCGTTTTTGCGAAGAAAAACCGGTATAAACTTGACAGCAACAAAGAACTGATTGCATTCGGGATGGCGAATTTCTGTACTGGTCTTTTCCAGAGTTTTCCTGTCGGAGCCAGTCAGACAAAAAGTGCCGTGAATGATAGTTCCGGAGGAAAAACCCAACTTTCCGGAATAGTTGCAGCCTGTTTTGTGATACTGTTTCTTATGTTTTTCACGTCAGTTCTCCGGAATCTTCCCCTAGTCTCTCTTGGAGCAATTGTTATTGTTGCCGGATATAGTTTGATAGATATCCAGGAGTTCCGGAGTATTTACGAGACCCGGCGAAGTGAATTTGTCCTGTCGGTACTCACTCTTGTCGGAGTTCTTGTTTTTGGTCTGATCGAAGGTGTGGCACTTGCCGTGGGATTTTCATTACTGGAATTTATTAAACGGATTTATCGCCCTCATACTTCCATACTGGGTCTCCACGAAGGGAAGGATGGTTTTCATAAGGTGGACGAGGATGAAGAGCAATTTTTCTTCCCCGGATTAGTCGTCTATAAATTTAATGCCCCTCTTTTCTTTGCGAATGCCTCTTTTTTTGTGAATAACATAAAGAGCGTTGTAGCACAGTCCGGTGAACCAGTCCGGTTCCTCCTCCTTGATGCCGAAGCCATTTCAGATATCGATTCCTCTGCAGTCGATGCATTGAGGGAATTATATGAGGATTTTCAAGAACAGGATATTCTGATCGGTATTGCTGCAGCGAATGATTTATTCATGTCTATCATGGAAAAGACAGGACTTGAAGACCTAATCGGAAAGGAATACTTTTTCCCCACCATCCGGATGGGAATAATTGCATTTGGAAGTAAATACCTGGATACCATTAATTAACCGGAAATGTGAAAATTTCCCCGTTCTCTCGTTTCCATTCCCCCTTTTAAAAAACCGACCGGATAAAAACGCAATCTTTAACATATTAACGCCCGGAATACCGGAATATGACAAATAAGCGGATGTACGTCTGTTCGGTCGAGGCGGCGATGGACGTGATCGGCGGGAAATGGAAACCGCTTATCCTCTGGAAAATCAAGGACACTCCGCTCCGTTTCGGGGCAATACAGGAAAAATTGCCGGGAATATCCCAGAAAATGCTCACCCGGCAGCTCAGGGCACTTGAACAGGATCGTCTGATCTCCCGCACGGAATTCCCAGGTATGCCCCCCCGTGTCGAATATGCTCTGACGACACGGGGACAGTCCGTCATCCCGCTCCTCATGTCGCTGAAAGACTGGGCGAGTACAGAACTGGCAGACCAGATCAGCGAGAACGGGTAACCGGTCGTTCCATGATGCCGGAATCGGCTATACTGCTGAACAGGCCTGCTGACATTTTTGTCCCTGTTCCCTATTTATCCCCATGAGGTCTTTATAACCTGTGGAACGGTGAGAGGATGTTGTACAGGAAGTTCCCACGGGTTAGTGACGAGATCTCGATCCTTGGTTTCGGGTGCATGCGACTGCCGCCAGAAGGGGATCAACAGGCGGGAGGAAAGATCGATGTCCCAGCGGCCACCGCGATGATCCGTGCTGCCATTGACGGCGGGGTCAATTACATCGATACCGCCTGGCCATACCACAACGGGGAGAGCGAGGTTGTTGTCGGGGAGGCACTTGGTAACGGGTACCGCGACCGGGTCTTCCTCGCTACCAAGCTCCCCAGCTGGCTCATTACCAGCCGGGAGGACATGGACCGGTACCTGGACGAACAACTTGCCCGGCTTGCTACGGATCATATCGATTTCTATCTCCTCCACGGGCTCGGCGACGAAACATGGGAGCATCTTTCCCGGCTCGACGTGCTTGAGTTCCTTGACAGTGCCAGGGCAGATGGCCGGATCCGGTACCCTGCATTCTCCTTCCACGACCAGTTCCCGGCCTTTAAGAAGATTGTCGATGCCTATGAGTGGGCTTTTGCCCAGATCCAGTATAACTACATGGACGAACAGTTCCAGGCAGGGGCAGAGGGACTCAGGTATGCAGCAGATCGGGGGCTTGGTATCGTCGTCATGGAACCGCTCCGAGGCGGTCTCCTCTCCGGAGACGTTCCCGCGATCAGCCAGTTTATCCGCGATGCCCCGGTCAGGAGGACGCCATCGGAATGGGGGCTTCGCTGGGTCTGAAACCATCCGGAAGTCACAGTCGTGCTCTCCGGCATGTCTGCCATGGAGCAGGTCAGGGAGAACCTTGCCAGTGCTGATCAGGGCCTGCCGGGTTCGCTTTCTCCCGAGGAACTCGCGGTTGTTGAAAAGATGCGGGACACGTTTGCGGCCCGGGTGAAGATCCCATGCACCGGCTGCGGCTACTGCATGCCGTGCGAAAACGGTATCGATATCCCCTCGTGCTTTATGCACTATAACCAGGCCTACGCCTACGATGCCCGGGAGAAAGCAACCGGGGTGTACCTCTGGGCCCTTAATGGGTCTTTTTCCGGGGGAATACCCGGGTATGCGTCCGGTTGTATTCAGTGCGGGGAATGCGAGGACAAATGCCCGCAGGGTCTTCCCATACGGGAATACTTACAAAAAGTCGGGGAATTTTTCGGAAAATAAGTGTTGAGGTAATAAAATGCCAGTAATCACGATTGACCTTTGGCCGGTAAGCCCGGAAATGAGGGCAGAACTGATCCAGAAACTGACAAAAACCGCGTCGGAAATTACAAACCTTCCGCAATCTGCTTTTTTTGTGTATATCAGGGAATATCCAACCGACGCTATCGGTGTTGGCGGAATCCCGCTCTCACAGCAGATCTGACCGATGGAGCCATCACCGTCTGTGACTGGGATGAAATCATTCTGACCGGATCCGGTCACCACCCGATACATCAACAACTGATCGTCTCTTCCTGAACCTGACCCCCAGGTGCTGACGATCACGGAATTCTTTCTGGTCCGCAAGAATTATTGACCTGCTCAGTGATTGCTTACGTATGGAGAAGCCGATGGAAACTGTATGCGGATATTCATGCTCCGGCTGTGACCATTACGGGAATGAATGTTCAGGATGTGAGAAATCCGGGGGAAAACCCTTCTGGATATCCTATGTCGGTATTGATCAGTGTCAGATCTATACCTGCTGCCATACTGAACGACACCTTCCCCACTGTGGGAAGTGCCCTGACCTGATGTGTGAACGGTTTACCCGGTTTAGAGACCCTGAAATGAGTGATGAGGAGGCAAAAAAATGTCTTGACCGGATGGAAAAGGAACTCCGGTCAAGACCCTGATCGACCGGTTTTTAAATGAGACAGGATCAATCGAACCGACGGGGAAATAATTCCAAAATACCCGATCGGTATCTTCCCGTATCCCTTTCACACACATACCGCAAAGTCATGAATAGCAGATGCACAAGACCGAATTTGCACCCGGTTTGAGCCGAAGCACCTTTTCCGGCGTAGAATCGCTCCAGAAAATCGCTATAAGTTCATATCCAAGTCCGGCTTTTCTGGCTGTGATGCTTTTAATGTGCTCAACTTTGGCAGATGTTCTGATTTGTGCAGGTAGTCGTTACGCTGACAAAATCATCCAATCGGAATTCTCCGGCATTCCGGTTCCAGCTGGATTCACGAGTTTTGCCGAATAATGACCTTTGAAAAACAGGGGGTTAAGGAAAAGCGGCATATACTAACCTAAAGTGGACCTTGTTGCACCAGAATTCCCCCCCTGGCCCTTTAGGGAGAATATCCTCCCTCCTCTGATGTGAGAGGGACCACGGTGAGGTAACAGACGAGGAACTTCTGGTGTCCTGCCTTACATTCCAAGAAATTTTAGGAGCCCGAATACCAGGAACGCCGGCCAAAACAGCGCCTTCACAACTCCGATCACTATCCCGAGAAGGCTTGTGGCCGTTGTGAGATAATAGTACAGGGCACCAAGAAAGCCCAACCCGTACAGGGCGCTCCCGCACCCGTGGCTTCCTGCGTGATGTTTTACCTTGTTTCCTATACCGCAACAGTTTTTCGGTGCAGGTTCTTTGGTTTCAGTCTCCATCGCATTCCACTTCCGTTAAAAAATCTATGGCACTGTGGTGAATTAAGAACCTTCTGCTCTGTTTCATGGAAAACCGGGAAAATGGAATTCACCAGGTACTGCAGAACTTTTTGAGAAGGCACAACGGCGTTTTTTAAAGACAAAAGCCCTGTTGAAATCCTCTAACTATGCCGTATAATCACGTATATACTCGTGAACGGTCTCAAATTTGTTCCTGATTTGAGGATTTCAACAAAACTTCAAAATAATAAAACAAGATGGGTTTTTTGACCCCGTCTGATGCCGGATCGCGTCACCTGACGTGCGGAAGTATATCATTCCAGATCTTGAGGCTGGCAACATCATTACTAAAAGATAGGCTAGAGCCTTTGGCGATCGCCATACCCATGTTGACAATGGCGAGATGATTGTACCCCATCCGTGTATACTCCTCGATCCTCTTGATGAAATCTTCTGTATCATGGAAGATTGACATCATACTGCTCGTTAAGGCCCTTTTCATAGCGCCTCCACTGATGGTACCGGCGTCATGCGGCAGCATCTCAGGCCGGACCACCTGGTCTGGATCATAAACATACGAAAAATGTCCAACGCGTTCCATGGTGTTCGGATCCCTGCCTGAATCCATGGCAGCAGATTCCAGAGCCGGCCAGAGCTCTCCCTGTACATACTGGGGGCTGTTCGCAATGCTGATGAGGTGGTCACCGAGGCGTCCCGCCAAGTTCGCCGCACGGGGTCCGATGGCACTCACGTACACCGGGATCTTTTCCTTTGGCCGGGTCAAGAGGACCGCGTTATTGAGCGTGTAGTACTTCCCTGCTCTGCTGATGGGCTTGGCACTCGTCCACAGATCGTTCATGATTGTAAGTGCTTCTTCGAGCATCTCGAGCCTTGTGCTATTCGAGGGCCATTCGCCGTTATAGACCGCCATCTCGTTCGGCGGTTCGGCCGTGCCTATGCCAATCCCCACGCGTTCCGGGTACATCGCCCCCATGGTGGCGAACGCCTGTGCAACGATGGCCGGGTGATAACGCATGATGGGGGCAGTGACACCGGTGATGAAGGGCACCCGTTCGGTTGCCTGGAGTGCAGAACTCATGACCGTCCAGGCAAAGTTGCATTCTGTCCCGCCCGGCATTGCTATCAGGTGGTCTTCGACCCATAACGAGTCAAATCCAATCTTTTCTGCTGCTATCGCCTGCTCTAAACACCCGATCGGTGTCCAGCCATCGGTTATAGCAAAATAGCCAATTTTAATTTTCATGTTTCCTCCCTATCCCAATTTTCGTTAAGCGGTCAGGAGTTTTATGAACACCTGATGCATTCACCATGGATTACTAATATTTTTCCTTTATATTAAGGAATACTATAAAAAATTAACGATAACAACCTTTTTGTCATTCAGTTATAATAGTTGACGATTACCATGTTTCGATTACAAAAAGACTCGACATACCTGATGCCCCCACATTTTGGGGGCGACGTTTTTGATACATCCCAAAGGGCACGACAGAAAGCGACAATGCTCTCGATGACCTTCGAGACCGACCGTGCAGAACTCGAACGTTACATCCCCGAAGAGCTCGAGCTCCTGGCCCCTGAAGTGCAGGTCTCCTTGAACCAGTTGACAGAGATCAACTGGCTTGCCGGGGGTCACTATAACCTGGTGGGCGTGACTGCCCCCGTCCGGTTCACTGGAGATGGAGATCGGATTGATGCCATGTATGATCTCGTTGTCTGGGAGAACCGGACTGCCCCCATCCTCACCGGCCGGGAGCAGACCGGTGTGCCGAAGATCTTTGCCGATATCGAGGACCTGCACATCCTCCGACCTCATTTCGCGACATCGGTTAGTTACGAAGGAAACACATTCCTGGAGATGGCATTTGAGGCGGGGAGCCCGCTTGCGGGGAAGGACCTGGAACAGGCGAAACTTCTGTTCAAATCCCTTGATTCCATCGGATGGAGATATATACCAAAAGTTGGAGCTCCGGGAGCGGACCTCTCCCATTTCATCCTTTTCCCCCAGGCGATGGAGGTGGAATCCGTGTATCCGGGAAAGGGCACCCTCATGTGGACCGAACTCTCCGTAATGCAGAACCCGCGACAGCACCATATCATCAGGGCACTCGCCTCTCTCCCGGTGAAAAAAATGATGCCGGCCATCATGGCAGAAGGGGAAATTATCCTGCACGCGGCCGGGGGACGGGTTCTCGTGTAACCAGCGCAACATGACGTTGGGCTTGATGAAGAATGCCAGTTACAACGACTGGATTTGCATCGTTGCCGGTGTGAACTCCGGCACGTGTAGCCAGACAACTTGCCACATATGGTGATGGGGATCAGGTACACACGCTTATCGGTGATATGACAAACAGGTTGAGAATGCAGTCATGATACATGGCCGAGACCGGATATGTTTTCCAACAATACCAGCGTTGGCCACACAGCCCGTTTGAAAAAGAAACGCTCGCTGACTGGAAGGCCATAATCGACAAACCCTGGAGCGTGATCTATAGATCACATGCAGCAGTGCCGATGATGTTCAGGCAGGGATCCGGCCACATATTTTCCGACATAAGAAGTAGTTTATCAGCAGTCCAAATTATGTTAAAGCCTCAGCCGAG
>CAZWTX010000048.1:0-8596 GCA_964637135.1 uncultured Methanospirillum sp.
ATGATCAGAGAGCCTATCTGTAAGCAGAAAAAATACTGTACCATGGCAGAAGCGATCAAGGTGCGATTGTCAACCAATTTGGGGGATATTGTCATCGAGATGGACCAGGATAAACCTGAAACCACGGGTAATTTTGTAAAACTGGTAAAAAAAGGATTCTATGACGGGATCAAGTTCCACCGGGTCATCGAGAACTTCATGATCCAGGGAGGATGCCCGAAGGGAGATGGTACCGGGGGTCCCGGGTATACCATCAAGGATGAGTTCGGAAAAGCAAACAAGAACAACCGCGGCACGATCTCGATGGCCAATGCCGGACCGAACACCGGTGGCAGCCAGTTCTTCATCAACCTCGTGAACAACAATTACCTTGACAAGAACCACCCGGCATTCGGGAGGGTCATCGAGGGAATGGATATCGTGGATACGATCGGGAAGACGAAGACAGACCGGTATGACAAGCCGAAAGAGGATGTCATCATCAAGAAGGCAACCGTTCTCGAATAAAAAAGATTAATTATCAGCCTTTTTTTCAGGCCGGGGATATTTTTCCACGTACCGGACCTCTTCAATCCCCGTGATAAGATCGAAGATTGACGTGGTGATGAAGGGCTTGCTGCTCAGCCATCTCCGGTTCGTATAATAGATACCCGGCGGGAGCATGATCTCTGCATTATTTTCTGCAATCGATACTTCGGTCTCGACACCAGAGTAGATCTCGACAAGACCCTTAACCTGCTCAGTCGCACTCTCCACCACGCCGTCAATGGTATACGAATAGGAGAGGGTCTGACCGGCAAGCGGATGGTTGAAATCGACGAGAACCCGGTTTCCGATCATGTTGACCACCGTACCGGTCCCGGTGTTCGGGATGTTGACCCGCATTCCAACGGCCGGTTTCTCATCAAAGACTTTCTTCTCAAATGAACGCATCAGTTCGGATTCATGCGCACCAAACGCCTTCTCCGGGGGGATTTCTATTGTCTCACTGAATCCCACATCCTTTCCGATGAGCGCCTCGTCAAGTCCAAGAAGAACCTGTTGTTTTCCGACACAGAGGACAACCGGCTCATACTTCTTCCCTTCTTCATAGACACCTGCCTCCTTTGCATCTGCCTCGCGGGTCGTATCGAACAGGATCCCGTTACTTCTGCCCGTGTAACTGAGCCTGATAAAATCTCCTTCCTTTATTGCCATGCTTGGTTCCTGTATTAAATGGCAAGCAGGAGAGATAAATAATAGGATATGCTTGAGATAGAAATTAAGGTCCGGGTTCCGTCCATCCATCTTATACGTAATAATATCATCTCCAGCGGCGGAAAACGCACGGAAAAACTCACTGAAAAAGATACGTACTATAATGCTCCCCACCGGGACTTTGGTGAGACCGATGAAGCCCTCAGGGTCAGGGAAGCAGGCGGGAAGGTACAGGTCACCTACAAGGGACCAAAAGATACCATCCTTGGATCGAAGATACGCGAAGAAATCAACCTGGGAATTGAATCTGCACCGGTATTTGACACGATCATCACGAGACTCGGATTTCGGGAGGTGGCAACCGTCACGAAAGAGAGGGAATACTTCCAGCTGGATGATTTCTCCATCGCCCTTGACGAAGTCAATACCCTCGGAAGTTTCGTTGAGGTTGAACTGATCACCGATAGCGACCCGGCTGAGGCAGCGGAGAGAATAGACCGGATTGCAGAAAAACTTGAGATAAAAGGAGAGAGAATCGTTATTTCATACCTGGAACTGCTTCTCTCTACACGTTCATAAGTTTTACTTCGATCTCTTTTGCGTTCTCGCCGAAATGGATCATCGCACAGTTCCCCATTGCGGCAGGACCGGGATTAACTACCTTGAATCCTTCACCCTCGAATATTCCACGCTGTTCGTGGACGTGGGCACAGCAGACGAGGTCAAACCGGTCCAGGTATTTCCTGATGCTGTTGCTGCCGACATGATTTCCCCCGATTTCGTCGAGGATACCTTCCGGCGGAGCATGGGAGATGAGAACGTTATGAACGGCCTTCTCCATCCTCACGAGTGATGACTTGAGCAGATCATCGATCTGCTTGTCTGTCATCTCAAACGGTGTGCCGAAAGGAGTTGGATTTGAACCGCCGATTCCCGCAACAGAGATCTTGCCAAGATTCATCACCGAACCGTGCAGGTTAACACTGCTCGACCGCTCGAGGGCATCAATGACCTCCTTTGGATCGCAGTTCCCGGGAACGGAAAAACTCGGGACGTCGATCCGCGAAAAACAGGTCTCGACATCGGCAGCCGTCCCCATATTGGTGATATCCCCTGCGATAAACACGACATCGGGGGCAAGTTCCATGAAGGACTCGAGCATCCCGTATTCCCCGTGAAGATCTGCAAGCAGGAGCGCTTTCATCATACGTATTACTTGGGAATCCGTCTAAAAAATCTTATCTCCGGATCATCCCAGGAACCGGTGACGCTCCCCTTCCGGGCCAGCAGTCCGAGTTCATACCTGACCTCATCAATGAGCGGTGTTCCTTCCTCCCCGGCGAGCGGAGTTCCCGGGAGCGGGATGAACCGGTGGGCATGCACCGTGCCCACGCGGCTTACCTCACGGATAAAGAGTACCGTCTCCATCTGTTCTTCGGCAGTTTCACCGGGGAGCCCGACGATGATGTCCACCGTCGGGATCAACCCGGCATCCTGGCAGTAGTCTATTGCTTTCCATGCATCATCAACAGTGTGCCCCCTCCTGATGCGGGAGAGAACGGTATCACTGCCTGACTGGACACCGATATGGAGCCGGTCATTCGCACAGTACTTCATGATGAGGGCAACTGCCGCTTCACTCACCGATTCGGGCCTGACTTCGCTCGGGAAAGTGCCAAAAAAGATCTCCTGCTCATCAGAGGTCCGAATCCCTGAAAGTAATGAGGCGATTTTGTCAAGATCGGGAGTGATTCCCCGGGATCCCCACGCCAGCGCATTGGGAGTGAGCACCCTCACCTGGTTCATCCGTTTTGCCAGTTCACGGATAGAACTGACACTCCGGTGCCGCATGCATGACCCGAACAACCGGGGGGTCTGGCAATAGGCACACTGAAACGGGCATCCCCGGGAGATCTCAATGTATCCCCGGACCGTTGAAAAACTGGGATACGAGTCGGGGATGACCGTATGATCCACCGGTTTGTACCGTCCTTTACCTGCCACCCCCGGGGGGATTTCCGTTCCGTTCAGGATCGCGGTAATCAGCCGGGGAACGGTGAACTCCCCCTCACCGACCACCACATAATCCGCTACCATGGATACATCTTCATAACAGGCGGATGCATGCGGTCCGCCGGCAATGGTGATCCCGGAAAATCCGGCCATCTCATCAATCAGCTGACCGGCACCGATGGAGTTGAGGGAATAGAGGAGAATGTCCCCTTCCGGCCGGTCAACCGGTTCCAGTATGATGCCATGCTGCTCGCATGCGGCATATAACGCGGAAAAACTGTTTCTCTGGGAATGAACGGTACGCCAGCAGATCCTCATGGAGGGGGGTCCTACAGGCGTTGCCGCAACCGGAGACTCCGCTCCCCGATCAGGTATGTCTTCCCGTCAAAGTACTCGGCGTATACCCGGACCTGATCCTCTCCCGCTGTTCCGGTGAGCACCACCTCGCTCTGCTTGCGGGTTTCGAGCGGGACACGGGTAATCTCCCCGGAATCCGGCTTAAAGAGAACCCAGGCACGTTTCACCATCTTCTCTCCGTTCCCGCCGGAGAAAAAGACCGTTATCGTCTTTTCTATCTGTTCCTTGTCATTGATCTGGGCGCTTACGGCAATTTCCGCAGGGGGCTGTGGATAATCTGGAAACCCGGTGACCGTTCCGGGAGCCGATGAGTCACCCGATGCGGGATTTTCGAAGCCGCCGGCGGAAGAATCCCCGCCGATGCATCCCGCAGTGACGAGCAGTGCAAACAGAACCAGAATACCAGTGAACGCGTGCCTGATCATGCACTGAAATCAGTGTAACCGGCAATAGAGATACCGATGATTTCCAGAAGGTTCAGAAAACCTTCGCCTCCGTATAGACCATGATCGAATCCTGCATGATCTCGTAGGGTTTAACCTCACGGGAATGGGAAGACATACGCATCTTGATGACTTCGACCGCGAGGTGAATATCAGAGACCGCATCACCCCGGGCATACCTGAGGAGGATCACTGCATCGGAGAGGTACTCGATCAGGTTATACCGGGATGAGTACGGATTGGACTTGTCTGCCTCGCTGATGAGAAGCGATGTGCAGTTAAGATCCCTGATCTTATCCAGAAACCGCATCATCTCCTTTCTCCGGGTTGCATCATCTGAAAAGAGATCCTCAAAAAGGGAGATCGGATCAATGACCACCCGGGTCGCTGCCTTACGCCTGATAAGTTCGGGAAGTTCATTCTTTACACTGTTTATGGCGAGATTAAAATCAGAGGGATCAAGATTGATGATCGTCAGGTCAGTACCTTCATAGGGACTAATGTCCCATCCCTTGTTCTCCATGTAATACCGTATCCGCTCAGTCCGCTCTTCGAGCGTGATGTATAATGCCTTCTCTCCCTGTTTCAGTCCGTCCCAGAGGAAATACAGGGCAAAATTCGTTTTACCGGTTCCGTATGACCCGATGATCGAGGCAACCGAACCCGGTATCAGCCCGCCGTTCAGCATCTCGTCAAGTCCCTTGATGCCGAAAGGAATTCGGGTCCCGATCATATGACCACCCTGATATTACTGACTTCAAATCCCCGTCCCGGAGTGATGCGGACGGAAAACTTGACCAGGTCCTTCTCCTCAAGGTGAATCAGGACCCCCCGGAACTTCTCGATATACATCACCCGCTGCCGTTTTGCAGTCGAACCCTCTTCCCACCTGAAATGGATAACTGCATCAACCGAATCGGCAACCTCGATCTCCTGGTACTGGTTCAGGATACCCCGTGTGAGGATCAGGTAGATACAGGTCTTCCAGGTCTTGGCGACCCGCTGTAATCCTCTCAGGTACGCAGACAGGTCTGGCCATTTTCCGGCAGCGATATGCTGTGTTGCAATCTCGGTCAGCGAATCCAGTACGATCAGGCTGTTCGGACGGGCATCCCGGAGGGTGTAGGAGAGCGTTGTCAGGATATTGTCATGGATCTTCCGCCGTGACTCCATCCGTTCGATGATATCGGTGTAATCAGAATACCATCCGAGGGGAACAAGGCTTGAATCAAAGTAGATATCTGAGAGATCATCAAACCTGACGATATCCAGGTTTCCGAGCAGGTCATGGGAGAAGGACTCTGAGATCTCTTTAAGAATATCCTCTTTCATCTTGCAGACCGTTATATACCTGATCTCGGACGGGAGTATAATGTTCTGATCTGCGGTTTTTTTCTGAAGCATCAGTGAGAGATTGATGACCGATGAATAGGCAAACTCATATTTCCCTGAACCGATGTCCCCTTTCAGGAGGATTACTGACCCGGGAGGCACTCCCCCGTCGAACACCGGATCAAGGGTGGAGAGGCCGGTTGGCATATGTAGTTTGGCATCCGTTGGGATCATGGTTCAGCCACGCCAGATACAAGTAGTCTTCTGCCGATCAGATAACCCTTTCCAGCTCAAATTCAAAGACGCTTTTTTCTTTCAGGGATCAATCCGCCAATCTCCGTTAATCATTAGAGTACAGGCTCGAAAACCCCGGGACACACATCACGCTTATTAACTGACGAGATCATATCCCTGCTATAATACCGGTCGGATATTACCAGATCATACCGTTCATACAGGCTGGAGACCAGATGGGGGATAAAAACAGGAAGACGGGGGGGACAGACTCCCCCGGGAAAAAGACTATCCGGATCAGGGTTCCGCAGATACCGATATCACGGACCGGTCCAGGTAATCAGAAACCGGTACATACTCCAGGAACAACGGCTCCTCCCGGTCAGGGCCTGAAAGATCAGACTGCCTCTCCGGTAACCCGGGTTCAGGTTCCCCGTCTTTTTCAGAAAACGCCGGACGTCGTTCCCCCTCAGGATATTTCAGAGATGCTGAGTGGTGAGCGTGAAAGCCTGGATTTGAACATCTCCACAAAGATCCTCAAATCCTTCTCGCTCGGGAAAAAAACAGGATTCACTGCGTATGATGTTGAAAAACACGGGCCGATGATCAAAGCAGCCCTGCCCGCCTCATACGAACTCGTCAGGGAGTACTGGGTTATCCCCGGGATGGCTCTGGTCTATATCGCCCTGAATAAAAAAAGCCGCCTGAAAGAGTACCTGTTGTATGAACCCTCATTAACTCCGTTTGAATATGAACTCCTTGAGCGCCTTCACGAGGATCTCCGCGATGTCCTCATCCTGAACGATGAAGAGATCGGAGGAGACCCGAAACTGCTCCTCTTCTCAAAGGTGATCGATCTCATCAGGTATTACGGGGTTAGTGTCAGTGATGAGGCACTTTTTAAGATAGAGTATTACCTGTCGAGAAACTATCTCGGATGGGGTCGGATCAACGCCCTGATGCTCGACCCCCTGATCGAGGATATCTCCTGTGATGGGGATAACATCCCGATATTCCTCTTCCACCGCAAAGAACAGAATATCAGGACTAATATCGTCTTCGATACCGATTCCCTCATCTCGCTTGCCATCACCCTCGCTCAGCGGTCCGGAAAACACATCTCATCTGCATCCCCGCTCATCGATGCCACGATGCCGGAGGGATCACGCCTCCAGCTGACATTTGGCAGTGAGGTGACCTCGCGGGGAACTTCATTTACCATACGGAAATTCAGGGAGCAGCCGTTCACCCCGATTGACCTGATGGAACTACACACGTTCAGCACTGAGATGCTGGTCTACTTCTGGATGGCAATCGAGAACAATATGAGTATGCTCTTCATCGGGGGAACCGCCTCTGGTAAGACGACATCGCTTAATGCCGTCTCCCTCTTCATTCCCCCCCTTGCCAAGGTGATATCCATCGAGGATACCCGTGAACTGACCCTCTACCATGAAAACTGGATAGCCAGTGTCACCCGGGAAGCGGTTGCCGAGGGAAGTTCTAACGTGGACATGTTCATGCTGCTTAAGGCAGCCATGCGACAGCGGCCTGAGTATATCCTGGTCGGTGAAGTCAGGGGCCACGAAGCCAATACCCTGTTCCAAGCCATGAATACCGGACATACCACCTTTTCCACGATGCATGCAGGAAGCGTGGATGCCGCCATCCACCGGCTGGAAAATGAACCCCTGAATGTTCCTCGGAACATGCTTCAGGCGCTCAACATCATCAGCATCCAGAAACAGATCCAGATTGGTCCTGACCGGGTGAGACGATCAGAGGAGATTGTTGAGATTGCCGGGATCGATCCTGCAACCGGGAATATCATGGTGAATACGGTATTTGAGTATGATCCAGTGGGCGACCTCTTCACATATACCGGCAGATCGCAGGTCCTTGGGAGTATTGCCTCATTACACGGCTGGTCACGGGAAACCCTGCACGAAGAGATGGAAAACAGGAATAACATACTACAGGCGATCCGGGATCAGGATCTCCGGGATTATATCCGGTTTACTAAGATCATCCAGGCATATTACATCGACAAGATGTATGTCCTCGATCACATCGGAAACCTGTCCGAGTTATTAGCATGAACCCCGACTCACTGGTCAGATGGTGGATCGCACGAAATCCCGAGCGGTTTGACCGGCTGCACCTGGATCTCATGTCAATCCGCTCCGGCCTGACGGTAGGACAGTACCTGAAAAAAGCTCTACTGGTATCGCTATTCACGGGGGTATGTCTCGGTATCCTGGGATTTTTCATCGGGTCCTCTCTTTTCACTATAAATCTCGGATTACAACCAGAACTCTACAATGTCCTTGGCATACCATTCGGTGGGGAGGGTCATAATCTCCCGGTCACGTTCGCTATCCAGATCATCTTCACACTGGCCATGTTCTTTTCCGGGCTGTTCATCGGATATTCTCTCGTCATCATATACCCCTCAATTGAGAAGAAAACCCGTGAAACAAAGATAAACATGGGTCTACATAACGCGGTGGCCTACATGTATGCAATGCGGCGTGGAGGGGCTGAAATTCTCTCGATATTCAGATCCATATCAGATATGTCGGCAGTATACGGAGAAGTGGCATACGAGTTCAGACAGGTGGTCAGGGATGCCGATTTCTTTGGATATGACCTGGTCAATGCGCTTCGTCATCTGCATGAAACAACCCCGTCCCGTAAACTCAAGGATTTTCTTCAGGATCTCCTCTCAACCGTGGAAAGCGGTGGTGATATCGCCCGTTTCCTGAACGACCGTGTTCACCTCCTCCAGGAGGATGCAAAATTCGAACAAAAACAGTTTCTCCAGTTTCTCGGACTTGTCGGGGAGATTTATGTCACGATCTTCATCGCCGGACCACTGTTTCTCATTACTATTATGGTGGTCATGGGAATGCTCGGGGCTTCTGCGATCTTCGAACTCTCGCTCATCGGGTATGCCGTGCTCCCCATCGGGTCGCTCATCTTCATACTCATGATAGATACTATCTCTATAAAGGACGAAA
>CAZWTX010000048.1:8696-11651 GCA_964637135.1 uncultured Methanospirillum sp.
GGCCTTACCCTCAGCCAGTCAATCAGGATCATGGCACGGTCCAACCTCGGCCTTCTCGGGTATGAAATCCAGCACATCCAGCGGGATATCCAATGGGGAGCAAATTTCAGCGATGCCCTGATCCGGTTTGAACTGAGGGTACGAACGGCCCTGATAGCCCGGACCGTCACCCTGATCACGAAAGCATCCGTGATGAGCAGTGCGATCGGTGATCTCCTCAGGATAGCAGCTTCTGACGCACGAATGTCAGAGTACCTACGTAGAGACCGGCTCTCCGAGATGTTCATATACACCGCAATCGTCTACCTCTCATTCTTTGTCTTCATCTTCGTGGTTGGGGTGATTAACACCCAGTTCCTCACCGTCCTGGCAGAACAGAGCAGGGAAGGACTCTCGATGGCCGGGCAACTCTCCAATATCGGAACCATGTCACTGGATACCCTTGACCGGGTGCTCTACCACATCTGCCTGGTTCAGGGTATCTGTTCAGGCCTCATTGCCGGCATGATGGGAGAGTCCTCGATCCGGGCCGGTGTCAAGCACAGTTGTATCCTGATCATCGCAGCATTAATAGCATTCAATTTCGCATTCTGATTGCTTATTCCGGGATGGAAGAGAAAGGAGTTCAGGTCTTTTTCGGGTCAGAGAGATCGGCGACCTGATCCTGTCCGGTCATCCGAAGCCGGGTCCGGGCCTCCCAGATGCGTTCCCTGACATGAGAATCCTGTGATTCAAGGAGATGTACAAGGGGAGTGGTGGCCCGTGGATCATTGATCTCATACAAGGCGACTGCTATCCAGATCTGTCCTTCCGGTCCGGCATTTTTCAGGAGGGAGAGAAGATCAGGGACGATCCGGCTCCCCATCGCCACCAGGCTCCGGGCTGCAGCAGGTGCCCGGGCTGGATCAGTGAGATCAGAGAGGATATCTCCCGGAACCGGGAAGGGGGTTGATTCTCCAGGAGAGGGCTGTCCGGGTCTCACCGGATCCTGATCCGGGAGAACGGCTTTTCCAGGCAGATCGGAAAGGATCCCTGCAAGCCGTGTATTCTCCCGGTCAAGGTTGAGAATGCGGGATGAAAGTCGTGCTATCGTCTCTTCATACCTGAGCACCTTCTCGTTCAGCTCTTCGAGTTCGTGATGCAGGTGATCATACCCGGTGCCGCCCTCCTGCATCCGTGATTCCAGCCGGATCATCCGGCGTGCAGAATGTTCAAGATCCCGTCTGAGCTGCTCATTTGACGTGGTGACCTGGAGAATCTGTTGATTTTTCTCCTCGCTCTCCCGGATGAGAACAGCTGTTTTCGCTTCGTATTTCTCCCTGAGGAGGTGCATGTCACGACCGAGCCCGGCCAGTTCTTTCCGGTACTCCTGTTCCCTCTTCTGGATCGTCTGGTCCCTGGCCTTCATCTCTTCCTGGAGCTTCAGGTGTTCCTGCCTGAGCATGTAAAGATCAGATTCAAGACTCCGTTGAATCTCCTCTGCCTGTACCTGTGTTCCGGTGAGTTCCTTCTTCAGGGAGTCGATCTTCCCCCGGGTAATTTCTTCCTCCCGGGCAGCTTCTTCACGGATACGGTCACGTTCTTCAGCCGCGGCGAGGTACTGTTCCCTGATGGCATCGCGATCCGCGGTCAGCTGATCTATCCGGGTACCCTGCGAGGAGATCTCTGTTTCATAGTGATCACGAACACGGGCCATCTCCTCTTCAAGACACCGGGATCGCTCTTCACCGTTCCGGATTGCCTGGTCCAGTTCCTGCTGCAGATTTTCAAGAACTCTGCCTGAATCTTCTGCGGCCCGTGCTGCCTCCTGGCGGATCTTGTCCCGTTCGGCAGTACGTATCCCGATCTGCCGGGAGAGGTTATCGATCTCTTCCTGCAGGGTCTCGATCTCCCGGTCCCGGGATGTGAGTTCTCCCTGAAACGCAGCCGTTGTTGCCGTGATCTCGTCGTCCAGTCTCGCGATTCGTTCCGCACGAACCGTTTCCATCTCCTCATACCGCTGGTTCAGATCTGTTATTTCAGAAAGGTGAAGGGTCTGGATCCGCTCGATCTCTGCGGAATGCTCCTGAACCAGTTTGTCCTCCCTGACCTCCATTTGGTGACGGAGATCCTCGTTCCGTTTGGCGAGATCATCCTGAGACGCCAGAGCCGCGTCCCGTTCACCCTCAAGGGTAAGGATTCGCTTATCGCGCTCTTCGATCTCTTTTTTCTTCAACCGGCGTTCGGCGGTGATCGCTTTGCGGAGATCCTGAAATGATCGCTGCCGTTCAGCATTCTCTGCCTTCAGTTCTTTCTCTCTTCGGGAATACGATTCATCAAGGAGCTCTTTTTCCTGAATGGTGTTCTCAAGTTCGGCCTCTTTTACCTGGAGAATCCGGGAGAGGGACATCATGCGATCATGGAGATCGGTCTCACGACGCAGGGCCTCCTGGTGATGAGCGGTACGTTCATCCTCGTGTGAACGGATCAGATCCTCTACCTCCCGGGACAGGCGGGCTTTTTCTTCGATATGATCTGCAGCATCCTTCTCATGGCTGGCCAGCGCTGCCGTATATGTTTCACGAAGTGACTCAAGATCGCGGGTGAGATCAGAAGCGCGGTCCTCCCGGACCTGTATCATCTCACGGAGATTGCGTCGCTCTTCTTCGCTGGAGGAGACCAGATCTTCCTTTTCCTTTTTAAAATCATTCTCTAAAACCTCAAGGTTTCTGGCCAGGCGTTTTTTATCAGCCTTTTCCTGCCTGAGCTGCTTATTGAGTTCTCCGATCTTCTCTTCGAACTGCCTTATGATCTGATCTGATTCGGCCTCGAGTTTTCCGATTATTTTTATTAATTCCTTGTTTTTATCCTGTAACCCAACAAGTTCCTGCAGGATAGATTCCGCGAGATCCATGATACCCCCCGGCCGTCGCGGCTCTCTATGTGTACGAAATACAGGGAACCATTTAAAGATTC
>CAZWTX010000049.1:0-11136 GCA_964637135.1 uncultured Methanospirillum sp.
AGACGGTCTGCAACGGCAAAACCGCTGACTGCAACGAGCGCAATAAGGGCAACAAATGCTGCAATACTGAACTTCACGTAATTTTCCTCCTACAATACATGCTGATATTCTCAGCATCAACAGAATATCATTCCAATTTAGTACTATTTAATCAAGCTATATTTATACCATACAAAAAAATGTTTCACCATATCATTTCCTAAAATATAGAGAGGGGTAAAATGATTACGCTTAGATATCATTTCCTGGCAACCGTAATATACCCACTATGACAGACCCGGGTAGACGGACGAGTACCCCGATCACTCCGGTCCATCTCACGCATGATGCATTCATGGGAACCGACCTCGCTGAATACCTCCGCTGCCGTATCGTATGCCAGCGCCATCTGTTCAAAAAACGGTGTATAACAGGCAAGGTACCCTCCCGGAGAGAGCAGACGATGGGCATGCAGTACATGATCCCGGGTAAGGAGGAGATCCAGGTGGACCACCTCGAACACCCCTGATGCATCTCGCATATCCCCTGAAATAAGGGTGATATTCTTCACCCCGGCTGACTCGATATTTACCCGTGCTGCCTCGTGGAACTCTTCCCTTTTCTCATAACTGGTCACATGGGCAGCCACACCGGCAAAATAGATCGAGGCAACCCCTGAACCGGTGCCTGCATCGAGCACCCGGTCTCTCTGGTTCATTCCGGTCATACCGATGACAAGCCCGATATCACGCGGGAGCATCGGAGCACCGGTGCGTTTCACCTGTTCAAAATAGTCAGACGGCCGGGGAATGCGGATACACAATTCCTTCCCCGAATGGGTCGCTATGATATCCCCGGGCTCCTTTCCAACCAGGTCATCAAGGTTGATGAGACCAAGATCGGTCCCGGTCTTCCCGGTTCCGGCCCGAAGAAGGAGATTTTTTCCGGCTCCTGCCAGGATGACCGGATCTCCGGGTTCGATCATGAGGAGGAGAGTTTCAGGATTGCCTCTGCAATATCGCCTTTTGAAGCCAGAAGGGCATCCCGTGCAGCATCAGCACTGACTCCTGCCTGCTCAGCAACGAGGGTGACATCCTCATCAGGGATCTCAGGGGCATTCTCCTCGAACCGTGCCTCCCCGGAGAGCTGCCAGGTCGTCATTCCCTGCATCTTCATCTGGACGACCTCTGCATCGTCAAAGATGTAGTTCCCTGAAGCAGTCCTGATGATAATCTCCTGGACATCCTCGATCGGCTTGACGTCCATGCCGATCTGTTTCATCATCTGTTTCATCTTCCGTGGATTCATTCCGGGTATCATTCCTTGTCCTCCTGCAGTATTCCTTTCCGTACCTGAACGGCCATACCGGTCATGAACGAGATCATCTCATCTCCGCTCATCACCGCATTCCCGATGGCAACCAGCCGGTCATCGGATGTCACCACCAGCACCTCGTCCCCGGCCTGGAGAGCCGGATCGGCAGATATCACGTGTTTTGCAAAGACGCTCTTTCCTGCCTCGATGAACGGGATGACATCATCCCTGACACTCACCCGGGACAGGGGTGGCCGGAGTGCCCCGTGAAGGAACGCTGCCCCGGCCAGCCCGAGCGTGAGCCGCCCGTCATGGGCACGGAGCGTGGCAAGCCGGCGTGAGCCCAGAAGTACCTGGCGCACCTCACCCCTCCGGGATGAGATAAACCGGGAGTCATCAGGGAAAACAACGGTTCCGACTCCTTTTCCAAACTGATAATCAGCTATTGTCCTGACCCTGCTCAGCATACTGCTGCCCAATTATACGATTTACTTCTTCGATAAACTCTCTCTCGTACTCCTTTGAGATGAATGCCCCGGCTGCGATCCGATGTCCCCCGCCTGAAGAGCCTTCAAAACGTTCGCATGCCTGTGACAGAGCCTGCTGGAGGTCTACCCCCCGGGCCACAACCTCCGGTTTTGTCCGCATCGAGATCTTGGTATTCACCGGATCAAGCGAGTCCTCGCACATGATCAGGATCGGCTTCTCCGGGTTGAGGCGTGAAAGCGCCATCCCGGCTCCGATCCCGACGATGGTGTCGGGGAACCGGTCGCCTACATGAATGTGAAGGATATGGGAGAGCTCAGAGACTCCGGTATCAGTGATGTATGTCATGACTTCCCGGATCTTTCCCCGGTGATTCCGGAGCATCTGTTCAGCGTCACGGTAGGCCGATACCCGGTCACCACGGCAGATACGGCCACCGAGTTCAGGCCGTTTCCATCGCCCGCAGGAATTGAGAAGGGTGGCATACTCTGATGCATTCCGAAGGGGTGCGTGTATCCGCTGTTCGTCTGGGAAGATATAGTGGTCAGAGAAGAGGCGTCCGGTATCCTTCCCGTGTGCCACCATCTGATCAATCAGGGCTGAAACCACGGTCTGTTTGTCATCAAACGATAGTTCCTCCCAGACCGGCCAACGGTTCCCGGCCGGCCGGATCCCGATCCGTTCAAGGAAGATACGCGCATCATCAGCATCCCGGGATACGCCGGGAATATCAAGGTCATCCGAGTAGGCAATCGCCTGGGGAAGAGGGCGTGAGGATATCCCGTAGATATTCAGATCTCTCTCCCAGAGATTGACATTGCCAAATGCCACTCCGTCATTGAGGATCTCTCGCGCCGGACCGGACAGGCAGAGATCCTCCCGGTCCATCATGTCACCGATATTACCAATGATCGCCAGTTTTGCAAGATCAGCATTTCCCGGATCCAGTTCCCGTGCGACAAGATAGGACACCCCGGCCGCACTCATCTTCTCGTGCCCGTACCTGAGGCAGTTTACTTCCGGGTATTCATAGTCAGCCGGCTGGCTCACATGGTGATCGATGATCAGGGTATTATCCGGGGTGAGTCCTTTCTGCACCAGGAGATTCTGCTGGCCGGACCCGAAATCAGAGAATATCTTCAGGGATTCATCATCAGGAATCGCAGGGAGGGTCAACGGGTCAAGCTGCCTGAGAAAAATACTCCTGATGCTGATTCCGCTACGGGAGAGGGCCTGCGAGAGGATCGTTTCGCTTGAAATCCCATCGGCATCGATGTGCGAGATGATGGTTGCCGAACCGGCGGAGCGGATCTGATCCGCAGCAGCCCTGATATCTCCCTGAAAACTCATCTATTATCTATTGGAAACGGCATGAGAAAAGTGAAGGAGATCACGAAATGGGAAGGCAGGCACCAGAATCTTCACCCGTCCCCCTGAAAGAACGGTTCTGGAGTTCACCGGACGAGATCCGCAGATTTCTGGAGGAAGGCATCATCACCAGGGAACGGATGCGGGCCGTTGATGAAAACGCCCGGGCCCTCGGGGTGAGTGCCATGCAGCTGGTGGAGACGGCGGGGGCAGCCCTTGCGGGAATGATCCGGCAACGGGGCGCCACCCGTGTTCTCTTCCTCTGCGGGGCCGGGAACAACGGGGGTGATGGCATGGCCGCAGCACGTCATCTCCAGCGGATCCTGGATGTAACCGTCTTGTACCATGACAGTCCGGTGATGAGCGATCTCGCTCAGGCCCAGCTCAGCGCCCTGGCGGGATCGCAGGTCAGGCTGACACCCTTCAGAACCCCCGGGGATCTCAGGGCACTTCAGAATATCATCACAGCATCTGATCTTATCGTAGATGCCCTCATCGGGATCGGGGCACAGGGCTTTGCACGGGAACCGATCCTGACCGCGGTAACCCTTGCCATGGAGAGTGGAAAGCCGATCATATCGGCAGACGTGCCTACTCCCGGGATCATGCCTGATACGATCTGCGCCTTCCACCGTGCAAAGCAGGCCGGCGCCGTGCCATGTGATATCGGCATCCCGGTTGCTGCCGAGATCTGTACCGGCCCAGGGGATCTCAGTCTCCTCCATGAGCGCGATCATGCGGCCCACAAGGGGATCGGAGGCAGTATCCTCGTCATCGGGGGCGGGCCATATCAGGGCGCACCGTATCTCGCCGGTCTGGCCGCACTCAGGGCAGGTGCTGATATCGTGCGGGTATACTCGCCGGTTTTTCTCCCTGAACCGGATATCATCCATGTCCCGTCCGCGGGGGGCCTCCTTTCACCGGAAGATACCGAACCGCTCCTGCAGCTCTGCTCCCGGGCCGACGTGGTGATATGCGGACCTGGTCTCGGGTCTGACTCACACGGAGTCATCGGAGAGATAGCATCAGCCTGCAGGAAAGCGGTATTTGACGCCGATGCTTTGAGAAATCCGCTTCCCCGGGCAACGGAGACGGTATACACCCCCCATGCAGGAGAATATGCCCGCATTACCGGGTCTCCTCCCGGGGAGGATCCTCTTTCCCGGGCAGGAACACTAATCAATAACCCGTTTCCCGGAACCGTACTCCTGAAAGGAGCCGTTGACGTGATCTGTGACGGAGCCCGGACACGGTTCAACTGTACCGGTCATCCGGCGATGACAGTCGGAGGGACCGGGGATGTTCTTGCCGGAGTATGTGGAGCCCTGATGGTTTCCCATCAAGCCTTTGATGCAGCCTGCATTGCGGCATATGCCACCGGCCGTGCCGGGGAGCGGGCAGCGGCAACCTTCGGATACGGGCTTGTCGCCCGGGATCTCATTCCCCTCATCCCTCAAGTGCTATACCATCATACAGAAGAGGGATAAGAATGACCGAGTTCACACACCTTGACGGAGATGCGGCACGGATGGTTGATATCTCCGGGAAAGGAGCCGTGTTCAGGAAAGCCACGGCATCGGGAACAATCACCCTCCGGAAAGAAACGATCACGGCGATCGAGGAGGGCACCGTGATCAAGGGGAATGTTCTCGCTACTGCACGGGTCGCCACGGTCATGGCAGTTAAGAACACGGCAGGCCTGATCCCCATGTGTCATCCCATTCCGGTAACCGGTATCGATATCGGGTTCACTATATCCGGGTGTATCATAACGGCACGGGTCAGTGTCACCACGACCGGACAGACCGGCGTCGAGATGGAAGCACTCGTGGGGGTGAGCACCGCGCTGCTCACGATCTGGGACATGGTGAAGTCAGCGGAGAAAGATGAGAATGGACAATATCCTGTAACGAATATCTCCGGCATCGTCGTGGAAGAGAAGATAAAGGGCATGACCGGTGGCAGTAAATAGGGGACCGGTCAACTAATAAAGAACTCACGGGATTTGTCCCGTCAGGAATGTAGCCCGATTAGGGCTGAACCTTGGTGAACCAATGGCAAAGTCAATGTACGCATATGTCCGGGATGCATGGAAGATCCCGGAGAAGACCGGCGTGAAGGCGCTCCTTTGGGAACGTCTCCAGGTATGGCGCCGTGAAGGAAGCATCGTGCGGGTACGCCGCCCGACGAGGATCGACCGTGCCCGTGCCCTTGGGTACAAGGCAAAACAGGGAATCATCGTCGCCAGGGTCAAGGTACGACGCGGTGGCCGCCGGGCATCCCGATACGTCCGCGGACGCAGGACCGCACGGATGGGAGTCAACAAGCGGACCATGGGCAAGAGTATCCAGCGCATCGCCGAAGAGCGTGCCTCACGGAAATTCCCGAACATGGAAGTCCTCAACTCCTACTGGGTTGGCGAGGATGGAAAGCAGAAGTGGTACGAGGTCATTATGGTCGATGGACACCACCCGTCTGTTGCACACGATCCCGCCCTCAACTGGATCTGCAACCCGGTTCATCGTGGCCGTGCAGAGCGTGGTAAGACCAGTGCCGGTTTGAAGGGACGTGGCATGGGTACGCGTGGGTTCGGTACTGAGAAGTGCCGTCCGTCTGTCCGGGCCAACGCCAACCGGGCCAAATAACCTTTTTTTTAATGCCCCTGATTGATGCAGGTGTGTTTCCGTATCCGGCAGGACCAGCCAGTCAGCGTCGGCTTGCATTCGAACTGAAAGAACTCGGATTTACGGGTATGGTCGCTATCGGCGGCGAATTCCGGGAGGAAAAGGACTTTATCACGTATGCCGGCATCATGGTTCCTGCACGGACCCGGGATCTTCCCAAGCTGGCTGCCAGGGCCGGACAACAGGGAAACAGAACGATATTCATTGTTTCTGCCGGGGAAAACAACCGGAACAGGGCTGTTCTCACGACTCCCGGTGTTCACATGCTTGCCGGTATTGAACAGGCGCCAAAAGATTCGTTTGACCGGCATTGTGCATCACTTGCGGCAGAGCGCGAAGTGGCTGTTGACATCTCCATACGTCCGCTCATTCAGGCATCAGGGGTACACCGGCAGAAAACCATCAGGCGGTATGAAGAGATTGTCACCCTTCAGCAGCGGTACGGATTTCCGCTCTGCATCTCAAGCGGTGCCGGATCTCCCATGGACCTGCGGGCACCGCGGGCAATTGCAGCTCTTCTGAAACTGGTATCAGACGATTGTGATCTGGTAACAGACTCCTTCAGTACGATCGAGAGGATCCAAAAGAAAACCGGACCGGTCAGGGAGATATCCTGATGCGGCTCAACCCATCGATGCGGGAGAACTTTCGGTACCTTCTCCTCAGGATCACACCGCCGCAATTTTCCCCTGATCCAAAAGCCCTGTATTATGCCATATCTGATGCAACCGCCCTCATGTTCGGCGACTGTCATGCAGCACGGATCTGGCCGTCAGTGCTTTCCATCGAGGACAACTTCGCGATAATCCGATGCCGGAGAGGGACCGAAGACCAGGCTATGGCAGCAATTGCAGCAGTAACCCAGATTGATGGAGTCCACGCAGCCCTCCACCCGGTCAGGACATCAGGAACGGTCATCACCCTCCGTGAACGGATCAGGTCTGCACGCCAGCCGGAGCCTCATCCCCGGGCAGGAACGGTTACCATCAGGGGAGAGATCCTGCAGGGAATACTGCAGGGAACAGGATGCATTGATTTCAAAGAAAAGGGGATTAATCTGAACATCCCACAATATATAACAGAGGAAGATATCGAGGACCTCAATCATGATGAATAATAATCAGGCCGCTTACGATCGCGCAATCACGGTTTTCAGCCCGGACGGGCGGCTGTACCAGGTAGAATACGCTCGAGAAGCAGTCAAAAGGGGTACGACGGCGGTTGGCATTAAATGCCAGGACGGCGTCGTTCTCATCGTCGATAAGCGTATCAACAGCAGACTCCTTGAGGCAAATTCAATCGAGAAGATCTTCAGGATCGATGACCATATCGGGGTTGCTTCTTCTGGCCTTGTCGGAGATGCCAGGTCACTCGTTGACCGGGCACGGATTGAGGCCCAGATAAACCGCGTCACCTATGACGAGCCGATCGATGTCGAGACCCTCGCAAAGAAACTCGGTGATCACATGCAAACCTACACCCAGTTTGGTGGTGCGCGTCCGTATGGAACTGCACTTCTTATAACCGGGATTTCTGATGGTGAATTCCGTCTCTTTGAGACTGATCCGAGCGGAACCCTCCTTGAGTACAAGGCAACCGGGATTGGAACCGGCAGACCGGCAGTCATGAAACTCTTCGAAGAAGAGTATTCCTACGAGGCATCGGTCGACGATGCTATCAGGCTTGGCCTGAAAGCCCTCCATGAAGCAACTGAAGGGAAATTCGACGTTAATACCGTTGAGATCGGGATCATCACCAGGGCGGAGGGTTCGTTCAGAAAGATGAACCGGGAAGAAGTAGCAGCGTATATCGAACCAGCAGCCTGAAATCGGGATTGAGGGAGGGAAACAGATGATATCACTTGATGATGCGGTAGTTGCCCGCCTTGAATCACATGGCGAGCGGTTTGAACTTCTGGTCGATCCCGATCTCGCAGCCAGGGTCAGACAAGGCGAGGATATCGATATTGAGGATGTAGTAGCAGCACTCGAGGTTTTCGACAACTCCTCTCAGGCAGACCGGGCATCTGAGGAATCCCTGAAAAAAGTCTTTGGTACAACGGTCTTTGAGGAGATCGCCCGCAGGATCATCACGAAAGGGGAGATCCACCTGACCGCCGAACAACGTCGTGCCATGGTCGCCGACAAACGGCGCCAGGTGATCACGTTCATCTCCCGCAATGCAGTCAATCCCCAGACCGGTCATCCCCATCCTCCCCAGCGGATTGATATGGCAATGGAGGAAGCCCGGGTCAATATCGACCCGTTCAAAGGGCTTGAGGAGCAGGTCAAGGAGACAATGAAACTGCTCAGGCCCATCCTCCCGATCCGGTTTGAAGAACTCCGTCTTGCCGTGAGAATTCCTGCTGATCATGCACCGCGGGCATATGGAGAGATCCAGACGGCTGCAACGATCGAGAAGGAAGAATGGCAGAAGGACGGTTCATGGATATGCGTTGTTACCATCCCGGCCGGGATACAGAATGAGTTCTATGATCTGGTAAACAAGGTCAGCAAAGGCGAAGCCGAGACCAGGATCATTAAGTAAGTATAAGTGGGTTCCAAGCAACATATAGAGGACATCGATAGAGGTACAGGATATGGCAAAAGGTAGGATAAAGGCAAAGGGGAGGATCTCTGGCTCAACAGGACGGTTTGGTCCACGATACGGACGGTTTATCCGGAAGAGAGTCCGTGATATTGAAGTGATCTCCAAGGCAGTGCATACCTGCCCGCGCTGTGACACCGTCTCGGTGAAACGCCGGGGAACCGGGATCTGGGAATGCAGAAAGTGTTCCTTCAAATTTGCCGGTGGCGCATATGCTCCGGAGACACCCGGCCTGAAGGTGGCCCTCCGCACCATCGAAAGGACCGTTAAGGAGGTTTGATCATACCATGCCCGGCTCGTACAAGTGTGCCAGGTGCAAACAGAAGGTAGAGATCGATATCAATGTACGGTGTCCGTTCTGCGGTCACCGGATCCTCTTCAAGGAACGCGGGGCCACGATCAAGGAAATAAAGGCCAGATGACCCTGGTCACTACCTCCCGCCGTCCCGCAGCGGGCCTTCGGGGGTTAGCACGTGATCTTGCCTTTGCCCTGAAAGCCAGGTATCTTCCCCGTGGAAAACACGGTCTTCGCAATATTGCTGCCGAAGACCCCCTATTCTTTGTAATTTCACAGGAGAAGGGAGAACTCATGCTTGATTTTTTCCATGAAGATACACCGGCGGTGACGCGGATCGTGACCGGGATCACTCCCTGCATTCGTGAGGAACAGATACAGGCCGGGATCAGGACATCTGATACAGAATTGTATGGTATCCTGAAAGATCTCCTTGATGTCACCGTCATCGAGGATGAGAAACAGGTGATCATCTTCGACGGTCCCCAGCGACGACAGATGATTCTTACCATCCGGGAGCATGTGCATGATACATGAAGCGGTTTTTACCATCACTTCTCATGATGCCCCACGGATCGTCTCCTCACTTGAACCAGAAGAGAAAGAGCAGGATCTCCCCCGGTCCACCGGTACCTGCCGGCTCATCGATCAGGATACGGCGGAGTTATTGATAACCGCAGATGACATCACCGCTCTTCGTGCATCCCTGAATACCTGGCTCCGGCTTGTACAGGTTGCATCAGAAATGGTCGTCATATCTAAACAATGGGAAGATAAAACCAGTAGGGAATAAGGAGTCTGAGTATGAATACCGTCTCTCCAAAGATACAGAACCAGATCACTATGCTTCAACAGATGCAGCAGCAGCTCCAGACGGTTGCTGCGCAGAAAGGACAATACGAACTTGCCACTCAGGAAGCACGCAGAGCACTCGAGGAACTCGGTGATGCCCAGGATAATACTGCCGTATACATGACCATCGGGACTGTGGTGATGCAGAAACCACGCCAAGATGTCATTGGCAAACTCACCGAAAAGATAGAGGGATTTGAGCTCAGGATCTCCTCCATCGAGAAACAGGAGAAACTGATCCAGGAGAAATTCGAGAAACTCCAGGCTCAGGTGAAAGACTCTCTTGAGAAGCGTTCCTCTTCTGACGAAGAGGAATAATCCCTTTTTTGCGTGTGGGAGTATCCGAGCCAGGTCAAAGGAGTAGGATTTAGGGTCCTATCGCGAAGGCGTTCGGGGGTTCGAATCCCTCCTCCCACATCAGGTACCGATCTCACCAGGCCTGATCTGATTATCCGATTACCGATTTAGATTCGTGAATTGAGAGAGTATGTTTCCCGATACCCGTGATTCATCCAAATAGGCATACTTTATCTGCTGTTAAATATAATACCAGTCGTATATATCTGGATGATAACAGGTTTCACGGGGTTGCAGAAGCATGGTTGAAAGTATCGGTTTTCTAATCGAGAGAGAATGGGTAAACCGGGCATGGTTTATCACGCTGATAATAGTGGTTTTCTCTCTCTCCTTCCCGGTCTGTGCAGACCAGGAATCGCCAGCATCGGGACCGGACATAACGGTCACCGGGTGCGATGCCGTTATCAATGCAGCGGTTATTAATGATGTCCCGATTGGCACGATCCCCGACGAACGGATTGATCTGATTATCAGGGTTGAGAACGTGGGGATACGGGAGGCACCCGGATACCGGATCAAGATGTATCTAGTCAAGGAAGGACGGGAAGACACCATTGCCGCACAAATAGGGAGTGACCTGACAGATACCCGCCTTCCTGCCGGAGAGTCACGGGAGTACTCAAAGAACTACATGATCCCCAAGTTCCTGAAGAGCGGGTACTACCGGGTCCTGATTCTTCTCGACTCAGCCGACTACTTCCCTGAGGAGAACACCGGAAACAACCGGTACCTTTCGGAAAAATCACTCCTCGTAGGGAACAAGGAAGGACCAGCCGGGACGATTCCGGTCTATTCTCCCGGCACCCTTGAAAACCCAGGTACCTATATCCTGAAACGGAGTATTGACCTTCCGAACAAGAACGAGGTCTTTCAGATCACGAGTTCAGACGTCACCCTCGACGGGGGAGGAAATACCATATCAGGAACGTCCACCGGGTTTTCTATCGGGGTGAATGTCGATGCAAACAAGAATATCCAGAACGTGGTGATCAAGAACCTGAACGTGGAGGGATTTGATACCGGGATCTGGCTATACAAAGCAAGCAGCGGAGAAATCTCCGGATGCAATCTCTCCAACAACAGGCAGTACGGGCTGCGTATCGACCAGGCACAGGATAACAGGATACAGGGTAACCATTTCTCCGGCAACGGTATCGGTCTGGGATTGTTCCAGTCAATCGGCAGTCTCGTCTC
>CAZWTX010000050.1:0-9855 GCA_964637135.1 uncultured Methanospirillum sp.
GGAATCATTCCAACATGATGGAACCGCTCACTACTTATAACAGGTACCTGATCCCGGATTCCATCGGCTGTAGGTGTGCCCGAGGGCTGAGAAAGAAGGATCGGGATGGCATATAGCATCATAAGATTTATTATATAAGCCTGTCTGCCTTTGTTCTTCACTCTGCCGTATGAATACCAAAAAAAGGGGAATTATCTCAGGAATGGACGGATACAGCCAAGTATCTCTTCTTCAAGAACACGGGCAATTGATTCGGTAGCTGCTTCAACATATAATCTTACAAAGGGCTCGGTTCCCGAGGGACGAATGAGTGCCCATACCTGTTCCCGATCGATCCTGACCCCGTCAGCCAGAACAAGACGGTCACCGGAGAACTGTATCTGTACCGCTTTCAGCATCTCCCCGGCCTTGTCAGTGAACAATTTCTGTTTGAGCATGATCGACGGGGAAAGATGATCAGCCAGCAGGGATAACGGCTCCTTACTCATGGACAGGAGCGATACCATCATGGCCGCGGTCATGCCTCCATCACGACAGAACTGGTGATCCGGATAAATGAGACCACCGTTTCCTTCTCCTCCGAAGATGACCGGTTTTCCCTCGTCAAGAAGTGCCCGCATCCGCCTGGCCACGTAGATACTGCCAACCGCGGTATAATCAACGACACAGCCATGTTTCGTGGCAATCTCTTCGATCAGTCGCGTACTGCTGACCGGGGTGACGATGATCCCGCTCTTTCCTGAACAGATCGCATCGGCGATAAGGGCCAGCTCATGGTTTTCTTCAAGAAACCGTCCCAGGTCATCGATAAATACAGCACGGTCAGCGTCCCCGTCATGGGCTACGCCGAATGCTGCCCCGGTCAGTTTTACCATTTCCGCAAGGGGAACCAGACCAGACACCGATGGTTCAGGATCCCGTGCAGGGAAGGTTCCGTCAGCCTGGGCATTCAGGGTGAATACCCTGCATCCAAGCTTTTGCAGGATTTTTGCGGTTGTCTGATATGCCGCTCCGCAGCCGGGGTCGACGACAACCGTCATCTCGGACCCGATTCCCGGGTTGAACGCATTGACAACCGCCGACACATACAGTTCGGTGAGATCACCGGCAGCGATCTCACACCCGACTCCTTTCCAGTCCTGGCAGTCAAAGGTGTTGCTGAATACCCGCTCTTCAATCAGGATGGCGTTCTCATCTGCCATCTCCGTGCCGTCCGGTTCAATAACCTTGACTCCGTTGTATGTTCCCGGATTATGGGAGGCAGTGATCATGATGCCGGCAGCATACTGGTTCATGACAATATACTGGAGGGCAGGTGTCGGGAGAATACCACAATCCACGACGTCACACCCGACCGCCATGAGACCGGCCTTTGCTGCATGAATCAGGGCCGGTCCCGAGGTCCGGCTGTCACGTCCGACGGCGATACGGCCCTTTCGCATCGAACCGACCGCCATTGCGATCTTCATCACCAGTTCAGGGGTTATCAGTTCACCGACGATTCCCCTGACACCATTCGTTCCAAAGAGTTGTTTCTTCTGTTCAGTCATCGGTTTCACCATGATCATCCGGATCGATCAGGGGCTCTTCATCCCCGTCGTTCTCATCGGCGGTTGACTCCTTTGTTCCCGATCTCCGTCGTTCCTGTTTCTCCCGTTGTTGTTCTTCCCGGATCTTCAGCAATCGCGCTGATGCTTCCGCAACATGCCGCATCACCTCGGTAACCCGGTCCTCAACCTCTATCTCCTCGTCAACACCGAGGGTGGTGCTCTCGATCTCCAGGAGAAAACGAGCAACCTCGCTTGCTTCAAAGAGGAGGGTATCGAGTTCCTCCGGCGTGTAAAATCCGCACATTGCACCGTACAGAAAGGTTGCACCTGCTTTGTTCACTTTTTTCTTGAATGAACTGCGTGCCTGGTTAACCGCCTGGGGCGAATACGTACCGGTCATAAACGGAACCAGTTCAGGAAGATTTCTGCCGATAAAAGTCATTTCTGCCCCGGATGACGTCTGAAAATCAGCACAGAGACGGGATATCGCCCATTCTCTCGCAGTAATGAAGGTGCGTCTCCGGAGGAACTGGTTCACCTGCTGATATGACGCGCCATCCACCTTTTTAAACTTATGATACTTTGTGGGATCATGAGACTGGTGTGTAACCGCCATTCATGTATGCGTATTCCGGTAAAAGGAGATAAGGACTGACATGTGGATTTTCATCCGCTGACAAGTACAGACAGGTTTATCCCTTCAACCGTGTATTTATGTGAGGGAGTCATCCCGATTGCCCAGATAGTGTAGTGGCCTATCATGTCGGCCTGTCACGCCGACGACTCGGATTCGAATTCCGATCTGGGCGTCCTGTTTTTTTATTATTTTTCTTGAGATAAAAAAGGAGAGAGATCTATGCCGTTTTCCCTCCCTTCAGAGGGCATATCTTTTCCATCCTGGGGGATTTATTGTATCCGGCTTGGGATTGGTTTCCGGGCCGCTGCATTGTTCTGGTGAGAGGTTCTGATCACGTGAGAAATATCTCCCCGAATTGCCTGAACCGTGCATATTCCAGCAGGTTTCATCATCAGGCTCGTACTGGCCGCAATTCACGACCATTCACCAGGAAAAAAAGATCAGGAGAGGAGCTGGCCGACCAGGATACCGGCAAGGGCTGCAGCAAGGGCGATCCCAATCGTCTCAAGGACCGTGCGGAAAAGATTCCGGTTTCCAAGCCTGGCCCGTCCGATACCCAGGAGAATCAGCAGAAGGCTTGTTATCACGATACAGACGATCCATGCCGTCTCAATGGGAAGAAAGACGAACGGGATGACCGGCGTTAGACCGGCACAGAGATCAGAGATGAACATCCAGAACGAATGGATGACCGGCGAGGTCTTTTGCTCGGCAGTTGCCATATCTGACGAGACTGCCTGCTCTATCGGCGATATGAGGAGCGGATTGCCTTCGAGATCCTTCCGGATTGTCTCAATCGTTGCAGGACTCAGTCCCGTTCCGCTGATCTGGCTGATAAAGACCTGAATGGAACCCGTTGGATCCTTCCGGATCTCTTCCTCCCGTTCAAGTACCTCGATCCGTGCCTCATCAGTCTGTGATTCCAGTTCAAGGAAACAACCTGCCATCATGGAGACAGATGCCGCAATGGCACCAGTCGCCCCGGCAAGGACCACGGCGTCTCCCGAACTTGCACCTGCGGTCACACCAAGCACCAGACCGAGAATGGAAACCGTACCGTCTTCCATGCCAAAGACGATCTCCCCTCCGGAAGCGGTGAGGGAGTCTTTCAGTTTTTGTATGATTGAACCTTCTGTCATGATAATAATCCGGGAACTGTGCTAAAAATCCCAAAGACGTTTCTCTTCCTCCCTGATGAAGTTAATGACACCAATCCGGGATAAAGGCCGAAAACTCACATAAAGGAGGGTTTTACCAATTTCCAGCGGAAATCCTTTCTACGGATCACCCGGCATATATACTATGGTCTTTGTTCCCCGGTTTGGAGCCGGGTGTCTCTCTTCTTCACCGGAAGTCTTCCAGAACCGGATGGATATGGTCAGGGAAGGTGCCAGTGTTCATACCCAGCTGATGATCATTCCTGAGGAACGGAGTGCCTTTGAGAACCATCTTGAACTCTACGAGACCTGTGCAGGCACTATCCGGGTCCATGCCCCCCACCATACGCAGCACGTGAACCCCTGCGAACCCGGACTTTATGCCTCAGGTCTGGCGCTGCCGGTCACCGAGCATATCGAGATGGCAATGCAGCAGACCCTTGAGGCTGCAGACCGGACCGGATCACCATTCATCATCCTTCATGCCGGCAGGTATACCGAAGGAACTGCACCGGAAGCAATTGCCCGGTTTCATGCATTCCTCGACCAGTACCCTGACCCCCGGTACATCCTCGAGACCCTGCCGATCCTCAATTGCGGGCATCCGCTGCTTGGAATCACTCCGGGTGAACTGCTCACGCTCTCGGATGGAAAGATCCAACGGTTCTGCCACGACCTTCCCCATATCTTCTGTACCTCCCAGGCACTCGGCATTCCGTACGAGGCGTTTCTCAGTTCATTCGATGCCGTTCCCGCTTCATTCTTCCACCTCTCAGGCACCCCGGGGACCGGTACCGATATCCAGCATCTCCCTCTTGACGATCCGGGAAACATTCTCCCGCATGCCCCGGCTAAAGCCTGTTTTGCCCGGCATCCGGAGATTGAAGTGAGTATCGAGATCGCGAACGATGATCCGGCAGTCGTGCGTGCCGAGCTCGGGTACGCGAAGTCACGGTTCTCCTGAACCCCCCCTTTTGTACAGCTGACCAGATCGCTATCATGGAACTGGCAGATCAAGCTTTCGCAGAATAGGTATTCTACGAAATCCTTATCAAAATAAAAATTAATAGATTTAATAAGTGGATAGCGATTATTTCTCAGAATGGATCCCCCGTTTTATCCAGTATCTGAAAATGCGCAATTATTCGCAGAAAACGCTCACCAGTTATGAGCGGACGCTCCGAAGATTCGGCCAGTACATCTGGCTCTCGCGGACCTCACAAGGGGATCTCACAAGGGGATGGAACCAGAAAGAGATCCTGCGGCTTGAAACACCGGTCATGGTAACGGCCGGAGAGATCCATGAATATCTCTCGTTCCTCACCGGGCTTCATCCGTACCATGCCACCACGCTCAACCGGATCCTCTCGTCCCTCTCCTCGTTTTACCGGTACCTGATGATGCAGGATCTCATCCCGGCAAACCCGGTCCCCCGGGTGGACCGGCCGAAAGTGAAAGAACAGGAACTCAGGTACCTCAAGCACAGCCAGGTGATCAGGCTCCTGAATACCATCCCGGAACCGCGTGACCGGCTCATCGTGAGGATCATCTATGCTACCGGGGTGCGGGTCTCAGAACTGTGTTCAATCAATGTCGAGGACATCGATCTCGACGATCAGACCATCCGGGTCAAGGGAAAAGGAGGGAAAATCAGGGTTGTATTCGTTGATGATGAGACACTTGATGAGATCGGGGATCTTGTCGGCAACCGGCTCGAGGGCCCCCTCTTCATCGGTCAGCAGAAGCATCACATCTCACCACGCACTGTCCAGCTGATATTCAGGCGGTATGCCCCTGACGGAATCACTCCCCACAAGATCAGGCATAGTTATGCAAGCGAACTCTACCGGCGATCAAAGAACCTCAGGGTCGTGCAGGAGAACCTCGGCCATGCCTCGATCAAAACCACAGAAGTGTACCTCCATACCGATATTGACGAACGCCGGCAGGTCTACCGGGATTTCTTCCCCCTTGCACGAAGAACGTAACCTGGCTGGTGCAGATTGGTTCTCCTCTTCCCGTGTTCATGGTGATCCCGCCCAGACCATCAGCCAACACGCAGGAAGAGGATATATTCGAGCACGGATAATGTATAGGAGGCTGCTGAATTATCCCGCTGATATATCAGTACCAGTTACTCCCGTAGTGTAGCGGTCAATCATACCGGATTTTGGTTCCGATGACGACGGTTCGACTCCGTCCGGGAGTATCAGGCGAGCACAACTCTTATCTGGTCGCTCGGTTCAATCACCTATCACCACTACTGATGTGTTTTTTATGATAGGAATCCGATGGATCGATTTCGATCATATTCCGGACCGGCTCTCCGGTCTGATCGACCTTTCTTATAATCTCTGGTCTTCCTGGCACCCGGAAGCCCAGCTCCTCTTCAAGAATCTGAACCGGCAGGGCTGGAAAGAGAGCATTCACAACCCGGTCCTCATGCTTCAGCAGATGCCGGCCGATCTCCTGAAAGAATCATCAGAAACACATGAGTATACAAATAGTTACGACACGGTGATCGCAAAGTTCCAGCGGTATATGCTCGCGAAGAACCGGTGGTTCAGCGAGTATTACCCGGAACTGCAGAAACATAAAATTGCCTATTTTTCAGCTGAATACGGCCTTCAGCATTCACTTCCATTTTATGCCGGCGGACTCGGGTTTCTTGCCGGGGATCATCTCAAGGAATGCAGCGATCTTGGGGTGCCGGTTGTTGCAATCGGGTTCATGTATTCTGACGGGTATCTCCACCAGCGGATACGGAACGACGGATGGCAGGAAGATATCGAAGAGAAACTCGACCGGGACAATGCCCCGATCAAGCGGGTGATGAACCGGGAAGGAGACCAGCTCATCCTTCAGGTGCCGTATATCACTCCCGAGATACGATTCGCCCTTTGGCGGGTTGATATCGGCAGGGTAATTTTGTACCTGATAGACACCGAGATCGAAGAGAATCCACCACACCTCCGGAGTATCAGCAGCAGGTTGTACAGCAGCAACAACGAGATGCGGCTGCTCCAGGAGATCGTGCTCGGGGTGGGCGGAACCCATGCCCTTGAGTATCTCGATATCAATTATTCGGCGATACACCTGAACGAGGGACACGCTGCCTTTGCCCTGATTGAACGGTTCAGGCAGATGACCCGGGAGGGGGTGCCGGTGGAAGAGGCACTCAGACAGGTGAAGGAGACATCAATTTTTACCACCCATACCCCGGTCCCGGCAGGCCACGACAAGTTCCCGGTCTGGATGATAGATAAGTACTTCTCCCAGTACTATGCCACCCTTGCATTGAAACGCGAGGATTTTCTGAAAGCCGGATACCACGAGGAAGATCCCCATGATCACTTCAACATGGCGGCATTCTGTCTGCGGATGTCCGGGTATGCGAACGGAGTGAGCAGGAAACACGGTGAGGTATCGAGACGGATGTGGCACTTCCTCTGGCCCGATGTGAGGCTTGATGACATCCCGATCGGCTCGGTCACGAACGGTGTCCATGTTCCTACCTGGATTAATCCAAAACTCGTCCAGCTAATCAACCGGTATCTCTCGCCGGTCTGTCCGGACTGGTTTGAACATCATGATAAGGATTTCGTATGGGCACTTATCGACCAGGTTCCGGATGAAAAACTCTGGGAACTCCACTACAGCCTGAAAATAAAGCTCATTAACCGAATCCTCCAGTTCAAGCGGCTTGACTGGATGAAGTACCAGGCAGACTCTGCAAACGTGGTCGCCGGCGGGGCACTCATCGATCCTAATGCCCTCACCATCGGGTTTGCACGCCGATTCTCAACATACAAGCGTGCTGATCTTATCTTCGAGGATCTCGACCGTCTGAAGAGAATCCTGAATAATCCATGGAAACCGGTGCAGGTAATCTTTGCCGGAAAGGCACACCCTGCCGACGATGCCGGCAAACGGATCCTCCAACGGATCTACCAGTATGCACAGCAGCCGGAATTCGGCGGAAGGATTGCGTTTGTTGAAGATTACGGAGAACAGATCGCGAAATACCTCGTGCAGGGAGTGGATGTCTGGCTGAATAACCCGGTCCCACCACAGGAAGCCTCGGGGACAAGCGGCATGAAGGCTGCGGCGAACGGTGTCATTAACCTCTCAATCGGTGACGGCTGGTGGCTGGAGGGATACAACGGGAAAAACGGCTGGATGTTTGGTAGGGAGAACCGGGAAGGAGACGACCGGTGGGAAGATGCCGTTGCCCTCTATACCACCCTCGAAGAAGAGGTAGTTCCCTTGTATTATGACGCCGGTCTTGATGGTATCCCGCATGGATGGGTCAAAATGATGAAGGAGACCATCAAGAGCAATGCACCCCTTTTCTCAGCCCGCAGAATGGTAAAAGAGTATGTACACAAGTACTACGTGCCGGCGATGTCAAGTGCCGAGACCGATCTGAAAGCACAGGCACCTGACCAGAACCGGTTGTGAGGGAATCCCGCTTCCCTCCGGTTATTCCCCTTCAGGAGATCCGGCCCCGGTTGTCTCTTCAGCCTCGCTGATCGCGAGTTGGTACATCCAGTCAAGGAGAAGGTGACAATCATTCACCGAACACTCGAGATCACAGGCGATACAGGGAATGAGTTCATCGCCAGCCATGAGACAGTGCGGATCTGCCGGGCCCTTCTGGGCAATGAGGCGGAAGGTCTTGATCCCTTCCTGCCGGTACTCGACCCGTTCGACCCGTCCTGAATCAAGCAGTTTCTTTACGATCCGTGAGCATTTCCGGCTGTCAACCCCAAGCATCTTCCAGAGTTCACTCTGGAGCACCCCGTCAGGAGAAGACGCGATGAGCCGGAAAGCATCCTCTTCTGTACCCGTCATCGTGATCAGGCTACCGGTGCGATGGAAAGAATGTTGTTCCCCCTGATAACGAGCGTTCCAAGCTGGCGTTCTTCCGGTGTTCCGGAAAACTCGAGGCTCTCTTCAAGGTGCAGGTTCAGGTATTCATCGACCGCCACAAGACGGCCCTCAAATGTCCTCCCTTCATCCTTCATCTCAACCGCAATCCGGCTGTCGACGAGTGAGTAAACTTTCTTTATCGGAAGGACTATACTGCTAACCATCTGCCTTATATCACGCAGGCAGATCAGATAAAGATTATTATCCGGTAAAAATCAGGTTGTCCGATAGATCTCTTCGATCTTCCTGACCAGACCACTGCTACCGATGTATATCGGGGTTCGCTGGTGAACTTCTTCAGGCTGGACTTCGAGGAGGTTTCTCGTTCCATCTGAGACAAGCCCCCCAGACTGGGCTACGATATAGCCGACCGGGTTTGCCTCGAAGAGGAGCCTGAGCTTGCCTTTCGGGCTTTTTGTTGAGCCGGGATAGGCATATATGCCCCCGTACGTGAGGAGCTGGTGACAATCGGCCACGAATGACCCGGAATACCGGATCTTGAACCCCTGTTCATCAAAGAATGCAATAACCTTTTCATGGGGGGAAAGCCACTCTTTCCTGGTCCCCCCGGTTCCGTACTGGGTGCCCTCCAGCATGACGATCTTATCCTTGAGCATGAGGTAATGTTGCGTTTCTTCGTCCCAGGCAAAACTCTGGACACCTTTCCCAACACTGACGACAAGCACTGTCAGGGGGCCGTACAGGGTGTAAAAGGCCGCTTTCAGGTTTGAACCCTTCTGAAGCACGCCACCCCCATCGAAGATCCCGACGATGGTGCCGACCGCAAGATTGGTAGAGATCAGGGATGAACCATCGAGGGGGTCCATCACCAGGCAGAAATCACGCTTGGTATTCTCAAATCTGATGATACCCTTCTGTTCCTCAGAGGCAAGTTCACTCACGAGTCCTGAATTGCCAATCACCCTGATAAGATGGTTATCAGCCCAGGTATCCATCTGGGCCTGCAACTCTCCGGAAGCATTTTTCGTCGTTTCATAGGTCTGATTCTGAAGAAACGCCTTTCTGATGACCTCCATCTCCCGTGCGATCAGGCGGATCAGACGAATCAGATCCGGGTCAGCGCCGCATGCTTCAAGATATTTACGAAGGTATACCATCCGTACAGATCTCCTCACAAAGGTGTACCGTAAATCTATTTACCGGCTTTGGAAGGGAAGAAAACGCAATAACCCGTATGATTCGGATCAGCATGCTTTATCCGCCACCAGTCCCACCCTCTACCTGATCGCATGTGACGACACCTCCCCATCCAGGATCTGAAAGAACAAGGAGAAAGACAGCAGGGAGGACTATCCCTGCCGGAATTGCGGATTCTTGCCCGGAATACCCCGTTTCCCATATTGCCCTGAACGCCCCTCCATTCCATGACACCGGCAGGAACAACAACCGAGTCAGATGGGCGGATGCAAACGGGGCATACCAGGAGAGTGGCCGGCATGCCTCCTGAATCTACCGAGAACGAAGACGAAACCGGACAGTTTCAGGTTCACAGTTCTTCCAGAGACCGGCCGTTCACCTCCGAACAGGGAGAATATATCCGGGCACTCATGGAATCCAT
>CAZWTX010000051.1:0-9260 GCA_964637135.1 uncultured Methanospirillum sp.
TACGAGAAAGCCCTCGAACTCGATCCCGAGAACCAGTCGGCCTGGAACCAGCGGGGTCTTGCCCTGAGGGCCGTCGGCGTTCCCGATGAAGCCCGCGACTCGTTCGAACATGCCACCGAGAAGGGATTGCAGACGCCGGAGACCTGGGTCAACCATGCGATCACGAGCTTTGAACTCGGCGAGTACCGCCAGACGGTCTCATCGTTCGAGAAAGCCTGTAGGATCGGCCCGATTCCCCCCGACAGCTGGCGTATCTACCTTGATGCCCTCGCTCTGGAAGGAGCAAACCAGAAACTCATCCGGGTCGCTGAACGGTACATCGAGCTCTTCGGGGCAGATGAAGACGTTCTCTTCCTCTTTGGGGTGGCCCAGTACCATGAGAAACTCTACGAGGCGGCCCTCCACCACTTCTCCGAGGCACTGGCACGGGAGAGCGGGCATGTAGACGCCCTCTACTGGTCAGGGCTCACGCTCCTTGAGCTCCACCGGTTCCCGGAAGCGATCACCGCCTTCGAACAGGTCGAGGATGCCGAGCCGGACGACCATCTCGCCTGGTTTTACCATGCAAAAGGACTTGTTGCGCTTGATGAACTCCAGAAAGCAGAGTTCATCCTGAAACACTCACTCCAGATCAATGACCAGGCCTATGATGCCTGGTACCTCCTCGCCTGGATCCAGCATCATCAACGCCAGCTCCCGGAGGCGATCAAATCCCTGACGAGGGCCCTTGACCTGGAACCGGGAAGCAACGAGGCACTCCTCATGAAGGCAGAGATCCAGAATGCGATGGGGTCCTACCTCGGGGCCTGTCAGTCATACGAACTGATCCGTGAACCGGAGGCATCCCTGCCAAAGGTACTCTTTGGATATGCGACCGCCCTCTACCATACCGGGAAGTTCAGGGAAGCGATGACCCGGGTTCAGCGGCTGATTGCCAGGGATGAGAAGAATGCAGATATCTGGAGATTGAAAGGGGATATCGAACGGGCGCTCGGCCTCTTTGAGGAGGCAGCAGGTTCGCTCCGGGAAGCGTGCCGATATGCCCCCGACGATCCCCGGATGCTCGGCCTGCAGGGAGTGGTCCTGTATGAGGCCGGCCTATTCACGGATGCCCTTCATTTCCTGGATCGTGCACTTACCCATGACCGTGAGAATGCCGATCTCTGGAAACGGAAAGGGGCAACGCTTGAGGCACTCAGGCAGTACGGGAAGGCAGCCGGTGCATACCAGGAGGCGGCAAAACGGCTTGCCGACGATCCCGATCTCATCCGCCGGCTCGGACAGGTGTGGTACGCTGCCGGAAACTGTGAGAAGGCACTGGTCAGGTGCGAACAGTTCCTCGAGGCTGCCCCTGATGATCTCGAGATCAGAGAACTGAAGGCCAAGATCCTCTTCAGGCTCGGGAACTATTCGGCTTCTGCCGACGAGTTTGCCCTGATCCTCACAAAGAAACCGGGCGATACCGCAACAGAACTCAGGTATGCCCGCAGTCTTTTCCATGCCGGACGATTTGAGGAGGTGATCGGACCGGTGGACCGGGTGCTTGCCGCTACGCCGTCAGACCCGGAAGCCTGGCGGATGAAGGCAGGGGCCGAGACAGCTCTTGGCCGTCACTCCGAAGCGGCACAGGCCGTGGCAGAGGCCCTCCGGCAGACACCGGACGATCCTGATCTTCTGGTGAGTTACGCAAAGGGACTCTCAGAGAAAGGGGAGTATGACACGGCTCTTGCCACCATCACCCGGGTGACCGAACTCGCCCCGGATCGGCAGGAACCATGGGCACTCCAGGCAGAGCTCTTCTGGCTGTGTGGGGAACACGAAGCGGCTGCCCATGCATTCGAACGCATTCTGGCAACCGACGAGGGAAATGCACGGGCGTGGTTCCTCCGGGGCGACGCTCTCCAGAACCTCGGAAAGTTCGAGGATGCTGCAATGGCCCATGAACGGGCGTTCACCCTGGGCGGCGATCCGTCCGTTGGGCTCATGATCTCGAAGAAGATGCGGTTTCTCCAGCAGAAGGGGGAGCAGAAGTGAGGCTGATGGGGTTGTTGCACTCATCCGGAATACAGGTACCGGGGATTGGGGGGATGGATCACTTATGGGAATCAGGCGGTGCATCGGGTTACGTGTTTTTACGGTACTATTCTGACACTACCCTCTGCGAGGAATATCGTCACCCAAACCCGCATCCCGATCTCTTCGATAACCGGATCTGTCAGCCCGAATTCTTCAGCCTTCCGAAGAATCCTCCGAAACCCTGACCCCTATTGCTCAATCAGATCACGTTCCCTGAAGACCCGGGGGGCAATCGACTCGGCGATAAGATTACAGAGCCGTTCTTCCTCGCCAAGGGGATCAACAACCCCGGTTCTCGTCCGGGATGAATCCTCCCGATAATAATCCGGCCGCCTGCGGTGTTGGTACAGGCTACAATGGTCTTGAGAATTTTTTTGGCGAAGAAAGATCCCGCTTACATTCGAGGGGCTCCCCTCCGGCTGGGTAACAAGATCTGATGGAGAAAGGAAGATTAATCTCCTCCTTTAGTGAGAACAGCAGGTCCTGATGGGGAATCATGATTGAGAATTCGGAGTAATTCTGGTATATCATATTGTATGGATTGCCAGATAACTTCAGTATCTATCTTTGCATATGAATGAATCAGGAAATCGCGTGTCTTTGCATATTCTGACCATGGGATTTCCGGATATCTATCTTTCGTATCTGATGATACCATTTTTGCAGCCTCACCAATCACTTCCAGACACCGGATAAGTGCATACTGAAGTTGACGGTCCTGCACGAGTTCTTCCCGGGTTCGGTCTCCAAGAAATGAGATAGCATCTGAACACATCTCTCTGATGTCGGCCAGAAGAGAGAGATCACGATCCATATATTCTCACCATGGTTGAGAGCACCTCTTGTCTCATTATCGGATTCATGAAATCATCAATCGCTCTTCGGGTGATGAGATCTACCTTCCGGCCCAGTACCTTCTCCAGATCGGTCTGCAGTGAAGCAAGGGTAAGCAGGGTTATTCGTGCACCGGGCATAAATTCTACAACCAGATCGATATCGCTCTCTTTTGAATAATCTTCACGGAGTGCAGAACCGAAGATCCACATCGATGATATCTGAAAATGAGGAATGATGTTTGATCGTATTTCTGATGGGAGATCAGTAATTTTTATCATATCTCTGCTCTGGTGAATTGTTTCTTTATTCTTCCTGCTTAATATATATCATTCCAGTCTCATAATCTCCGGATAATTCTCCTCAATCCGCTCTTCAAGCACCCTGGCCTCCTTGTTCAGCAGCTCCAGTTCCTCGTTTCTCCTGCTCTATCTGTTTCATCGCCTCATTAAGGGCTTTACCGATACCTGTTCCTTCAGGAAGATTGTTGGGATAGGAAAACCGGGCCGTATCAGGCACATAGAGACCGGCCTTTGACGGGTACACTTCCTTTGCGGGTCTTCTCCGGCTGGATGTGCCATCGGAGGTGTTCACTTTGGTAACGACCATTTCGAATCTGACGTCCGCATATTTGAGTAAGATAAGACCCCGGACCGGGACCGAATATTCAGAGGGTTTCAGACCCGGATTTGCCCAGAGCTGATCTGCAGCAGCCTGAAGATTTGCTTCAAAACCGCCGTTCTCCGGTTTTGACTCGTTATTCTTTTTCAGGCGTGCCATGTATGAAAGCAGTGTTTATCGGGGAGGTCGATATATGTTTTTTAAATTGTGGTGCTGTCTAATCTGATACTCTAACAATCTGGATCGCTTCCGGAATACGGGTACCAGGGATAGGGAGGATGGATCACTCATGGGAATCGGGCGGTGCATCGGGTTACTTGTTTTTACGGTACTATTCTGACACTCCCTCCAGGTACCCGAATCTAGAGAAATCTTTTTCTTCACATCGCCTATTCATTCTTCATGCGTCTGCCGGTATTCGTCAGGGGGATATCTGGTATATTGGTGCTATTTCTTCTTGCTTTTTCGGTGATCCCGGTATCAGGATCAGAAGCGGACTGGCCGGATAATGATAATCCCGTTGTTCCTGATCTGCAGGGGGAGCCATATGGATCACTCGCCCGGCATCATCTGACTGTTCTTACTGATACGATTGGTGCCCGTCCGGCCGGGAGTGATCAGGAGAAAGAGGCTGCAGCGTATATTTTCTCTTCACTTACCGATTCTGGCTATGATGTACGGAAACAGCCATTTTCCTTTATTGATGAGGATGGAGAGAAGGGATATTCGGACAATATTATTGCAGTGAAAGGAGGAGAATCTCCCCAGGAGATTATTGTAGGGGCACATTACGATTCGTATGGTGATGGCACCGGCGCAGACGATAATGCAGGGTCGGTAGCTGTTCTCCTTGAGGTGGCTGAACGGCTGCAGGATTATCAGACCCCCTACACCATCCGTTTCGTTGCGTTTGGAGCAGAGGAAGAGGATCTGGATGGATCCCGGTATTATGTCAGACAGATCAACCAGAGTTTGCGAAGGGATATTCTGGGAATGATAAACCTGGATGGTCTGATTGCGGGGGATTTTGTGTATCTGTACGGAGACAGCGGGGTACCAATCCGGGATCACCTGGTATCGGTGGCAGATGAGGAACAATTTGAAGTTGAGACAATTCCTTCCGAGGATCTTGATTATGAGGATGGCACCCCCTGTGAATGTGCCGATTATGCTCCGTTTCAAACTGCCGGCATTCCCTTTGTATTCTTTGAGGCTACCAACTGGGACCTCGGCGATGAAGACGGTCTTACTCAGGTGAGTTATACGTATGGAGAGGATGGGGTTATCGGTCATACCCGGTTTGATACAATAGAATATCTAGACTCCACGTTTCCCGGGAGAATCGATCAGCGTTTGGAAGGGTTTAGCAGGCTCCTTGTGGCAGCACTATCCTGACAATACCCGATCCAACTCTTTCCGAATGAGCGAATTCTCCTTTCTTCAGGCGGGTGGTTGCAGGAGCTGGAGGAGTTATTCATGAATCTGATTTTGGGAGGAAAAGATCAGATAAAAAGGGAGGATATTTTTTATTAAAAAGATTCCGCTGATCCAGTCTGCTATAACTGGCAGAGGATCTCGGAACCTGCGGTGTTGTCGTCGGTGAGTTTTCCTTCCATGTGAAGGGGATGACATACGAACTGACCGCCTTTGCCCTCCATTCTTTCACGATGCCGGGTGGAGGATCTTCTTCTGCTCTGGATCCGTCAGAAATTCCTCCGGATGGATACCGATACACAGGTACCATAAAAAACCGGGGAGAATAAACCCCGCACCGTGATATAATAGAATTTCCCGGGAATTCAGCCGAGGATACCGAAATCTCCGTTTGCAGAAATCAGATTCACAGGAGATTGATAATATATCAGAGCTAATAGGAGTGTACTATGACTGGCGAAGGAATAACGAACGCCCCCGCTGCCCTAAAAGATCCAGTCTTATGCCCGATACCTCCCAGTTCAAGCCTTACCACCCGGATTTATGGAGTATTTCAGATTCAGGACGAATCAGTAATTGAAGAGATTGCTGAAAGTGACATCCTTGAATAATATCAGAGACGTACCCTCCGGCACCAGGGTAATTGTTGATACCAACATTTTTGTGTACCTCACTGCTCCTCACCCACGGTTGGGACCGGTTTGCAGAGATCTCGTCTATCGTGTTGAAACCGGAGATATTCAGGGGTATATTCCTCATCCGGTTGTGTATGAAATCCTGCACCGCCTGATGATAGAAGAGATAATCAGGTCAGGAGAGGCCCATGAAGGTATTTCAGCGGTGAGATACCTGAAAAATAAACCTGAAGCGATTCAACACATGACCCTGGCATGGGATGTGTTCTCTGTCCTGAGGAGTATCGGATTTGAACTGATACCCGATAGCCCAACCACGCCGGATCGCACCTTCCATCTCTCACGTACCTGTCAGCTCCTTGCAAAAGATGCGGCTATCGCAGCGATTGCACAGGAAACAGGAATTTCCAACATTGTGACAAATGATCTCGATTTTACGAGAGTTCCATTTTTAACCGTATGGAGACCGTGATTACTTCAGAAAGAAAGGGAAAAGAAAGTTCCGGATAGGGTATCTGACTCATTCGCACGTTTGGATTTAAAAAGGCGAATTGCTTCTCTGATGAGTTCACCCGACACTTGGCAGGTCAGTTAGAGAAAATAAGAATTTTTTATTTCCTCTAATGGGATTTTTACTAAATATTTGACGTTTTTTTCATTGAGGTGGGGTTCATAGTACTCGACCTATGTATATAATCAAGCTGATGATATTGCAAAAGGTCTCAATTTGGGCTCCATATTTCTAATCTTGGATCCCTATGGACAACAGTTGTACCTCTATTTAGATGCATCTCAAAAAATAATTCCAAATTGAAATTTTCACATGCCGAGAGTCGGGTGCAATTTCGCTCGTGCATTATCAGATGTGAATTGCCAGTTCACCGACTTTTGATCTCCATTTCGCTTTTTTTGCCACATCTCAATTTCATATTTTTAAGAGGTCAATTTGACCGTTTCTCCGGTTCAAACATTGTTAGTAATGGCACTAAATTCGATTTCTGCAATGTCCATACAGGAACCATGTTTGGGTGAGTGCTGTATTTCTCATCGTTTGGCATGTTTTAACGCTTCTTGAGGAGAAAAAGTTGCATATTGAGCTCCGATCGTATGTGTGTTCAAGTTACCACAGGCAAGAATAATTTTGGATACGTCAGAATAATCCTCTATTAAAATCGAGCGTATTTTGGACGTATTGCGGCCCTAACTAGATCTAACCCAATTGGAGGATCATGTTTCAGATAACTTTACAAACAAATACGATAATTACTATTTTGTAAAGTGAGAGGGAACCGTATGCATATCGGAGAGCGGATACGACATGGGAGAATGAGAGCAGGACTCAGCCTGAGGGCTCTGGCTGAAAAGATTGGGATAACTGCTCCGGCACTCGGTAATTATGAGAATGGAATTACTACTCCGGACTCATCTCGGCTGATTTCTATAGCCGAGGCGCTGAATATCCCGATTGAATATTTTTTCAGACAAGAGCCGGTTATTTCGCTTACTCCGCTCGCGTACCGGAAGAAGTCACGTTTCGGAATAAAGAAAGAGGAACAGGTTATCGAAGTGACCCGTGACTGGCTTGAGCGGTTTTGTGCTATCGAGGATATTCTTGGTGAACAGGGAAAGCCCGATCTCCCTGAACCAGTAATCCTTTCCTCTCCAGACGAGATAGAGCAGATCGCGGCGAACCTTCGAAATAGATGGAATCTCGGTGTTGAACCGATTCAGAGTCTCATGGATATCATGGAACAACATGGGATCAAGGTTTGTCTCATTGATGGTCCAAAGACGTTTGACGGGATGATCATCATGGTGAATGAAGAATTTCCGGTGATTGTCATTAACCGAGCTATGAGCGGAGATCGGCAGCGACTGACTCTTGCTCATGAACTTGGTCATCTTGTCTGCTCAATCCCTAATGACTGGTTTGATGATGCCTTGTTTCATCGGTTTGCCGGGGCTTTCTTGTTCCCGGATGAGCGGGTGAAGACAGAGTTTGGTGGTGGCAGAAAGAAGATCAGTATTGAAGAGCTCTGTATTCTGAAACACCGGTATGGCATCTCCATGATGGCAATATTGTACCGGGCATACCATCTTGGCCTGATATCGGCATCATTCCTAAAAAGTATGCAGATTCAATTCAAAAAAAACGGATGGCATGAGTGCGAGCCGATGAGACCATATCCTCCGGAAGAGCCGACATACATGAATCAACTCATTATGCGAGCATATTCAGAAGGAATGATCACCCGGACGCGGGCAAATGAGTTGTATGGCGGTGACATATCAACGATTTGTGGCTGTGAGTCCTGTTCATGAGGAGAGAGATCCTCCATCTCCTTGATTCAAGTGTCTTATTTACCTTGCAAGACGGAGGTCTGATATCATCTCTCTGGGATCTACGTTTTTCTCTGGGAACTGTGGATCTGATTCTGGCAGAATGGAAGAGTGTTCTCCCTGATCATCTGATTTCTGCTGGTCTGCAATTAAAACCTCTGACCGGGCCACAACTTGCTGAATTGTTTCGTCTGGCACCGGCACATAAGAGAATAAGTCCGGCTGATCTCTCTTTGTATGTGTATGCCCTTCATCATCAGGGTTGTATGATTATTACCGGTGATAGAAGGTTACGCAGTCTGTGTGATGACCATGAAATTCCTGTTCATGGGGTGCTCTGGCTTATGGACATGATGGAGGAGAGAGGAGTTGTTTCAGGATCTTATCTTGCTGATGCCCTCGAAGAGATGATCACGAAAGGAAATTTCCTTCCTGAAGGAGATTGTGATAAGAGACTGGAGAAGTGGAGAGAGTCATAAGAGGATACGAGAGATTATCGAGGTAAACAATTGAGAATAGCGATTAACCCAGATCAATAGAAAAAATGCACCCCCGATAAAGGCTATGATTGATTATGCTTGAGTAATGCTGTTTTTTGTTCCTCTTTCATATCCAAACACGATAGCTACCGCTATCCTAATTTTTTTTACAAAGACTGAATAACCGGTAAAGGTTGTATGAGAAGCAGGAAAGAGGTTTTTGATATGAACCCTGGCAACTGTTGTTACCAAACCATGACCCGCGGTAGTGTCATGGTGTTGTTGTAAAACGAGCGACCTTACGGCCTACAGAACCAGGACGTGAACCTCGTCAGATTCCTCTCCCGGATTATTCGCTATTGTCAAAATAATATCAACCTGACTCAACGACCCAAAGGGGCAATCGAATGAACGGAACAAAAGCAAAGCACATATCTGTCAGTAATTGGAGAATACCAGGAAGAAGAATTATATACTGCACCACAAGCGGAGGAAGTTTTTTTGGAACCAATAGTTGATAAAAAACGTGCAATAGAAGAAAATGGGCATCAATTGGTCATCGCCGGTCCAGGGTCGGGGAAGACCTGGCTGCTCATCGAGAAGATCAAATACCTGCTCTCTCACGGTGTTCCCGGCCATCAGATCCTGGCACTTACGTTCTCTGAAAAAGCTACCTTCGAGATGCAGACCCGGATAGATACTGAAGGAGGAAGTCCTGATCTCACGGTCCGGACGTTCCATTCGTTCTGTTATCACTTTCTTGAGGATGAGATATTAGATTCAGGGTACAGTTTTGCACAGGGGATGATATCAGATGAACATCAGAAGGTCTGGGGAATCA
>CAZWTX010000052.1:0-1715 GCA_964637135.1 uncultured Methanospirillum sp.
GCATGAAGAGAAGGACTGTATATCCCGGGACTCTCGTAGGTATGGAAAGGATTCAGTTCAGACGAGGACTGACCGTCTCCAAACTCAATATTCCACTGGAAAGGGTTCCCACTCATCTGGAACGACGTTGAAAGCGGGGCAAATCCTCTCCGGGGGAGTCCGGAGAGATCATACGTACTTGTTTCCGGCTCCCTGACACGGATTACCTCTGATCTCTTCTCCCAGCAGTTTCCGGCTCCCCAGACCGTGAGTGAGACGTTGTATTCCCCGGGATTTTCATACCGGTGGTCTACGATCTTCTCGTATCCAAACGATCCGTCACCGAAATCCCAGTATCGTTTCAACGAGTAATCGAAGGTCGTATCTTTGAACGTGACCGACAGGGGAGCGGTTCCCTCAGGAGGAAAGGCAGTAAATACCGGCCTTGGGACCCCGTTCACGGTGATGAGGTTCTCTTTTGTTACGGTTTCCTCTTTCCCATCCGGACCTGAACTGGTAAGGGTGACCGTGTATGAACCGGCCGCTTCGTAACAATGGAACGGGTTCTTTTCTTCACTTGTGGTACCGTCACCGAAATCCCAGAGACTGGAATCTGACTGATTTACTGATACCGCGTTGAACTGGACGCAATGAGGCGAGCATCCTTCCAGGGGCGTTGCCGCGATGTCAAGATCCTTTTTTATGCCGACCTCTACTGTCTCCTCTGCCGTAGCGACGCAGCCACAGCTACCAGTTATGGCAACAACGATATGATAGGTTCCCCCGGTTTCATACCGGTGCTTTGGGGCAGGTCCTTCACCGGTAAGGCCATCACCAAAGTCCCAGAGGTGTTTAAGTCCGTTATCAGCAGTCGTGGTGAAGGTATACTCTCCGGGAACGATGCCCTGTTCCACGATGATCACCGGGGAAGTCACTTCAATGGCTTCCTCCTTGTCAACCTGGTCACAGAGATCGTTGTTACAGTACAACAGGGATGGATGGTAGGTTCCTGCCCCGGCATAACAGTGAGTGGCATGATCCCCAAATCCATTGCTCTGATCACCAAACTCCCATTCCCATTCCTGGGGAGGATTTGTGAGGGTAAAGTCAACACAGAGGGGAGCTCTTCCTGAAAGCGTTGAAATTGTAAAATCAGGAAGATCACGGGCACTGACTACGATGTACTGGTTCTTGGTGATCGTGTAGAGCGCCCCGTTGATGGAGTACGTCAGGGATATCGTATATTTCCCTGGCTCATTATAACAGTGAACCGGGTTCTTCTCGTACGAGACGGCACCATCACCGAAATCCCAGCTGAAGGTATCCGCCTCGCCGGTCACCACGAACTTGGTACAGATGGGGGCGATCCCGCTCTGCCGCTCGGCCACGAAGTCAACCAGGTCACCGGAACTGACTTCGATATACTGGAACTTATCCATCTTCTGGCATGAACCATCAATACAGTAGGTCAGCTTGGGAGTATAGTTGCCCGGATCGATATACTGGTGAAGAGGACTTTCTTCGGTGCTCTTCTCGCTTCCATCACCGAAGTCCCAGATGATATTGGTAGGGGTTCCGATCAGGGAAAACCGGGTCGCAAGCGGTGCTTTTCCAGACGACGGATCTGCCTTGAAATCGACAAAAACATCGGGATCAAGAACCCTGATGAAGTCTGGTTTAGAGACCTCACCGCTGATCTCCCCGTAGACATATTTCAGTTTCACCCAGTAGGATCC
>CAZWTX010000052.1:1815-9111 GCA_964637135.1 uncultured Methanospirillum sp.
AGACCTCACCGCTGATCTCCCCGTAGACATATTTCAGTTTCACCCAGTAGGATCCCTTCTTCTGATAGCAATGTACCGGGGCAGGAGCATTCGAGGTGGTCCCGTCGCCGAAATCCCAAGCATAATCCCCTTTCGGGCCGCTGATTTCGAATTTTACGCAGAGGGGCGGATATCCCTCAAATGGAGAGGCCGAAAAATCGACGGTCCATTCAGCCGATACATTTCCATCGGTGAGGTTTCCGGGAGAGAGAATCGTTATATTATCAGTTCCTGAGAGAAGAGAGGCTGAATTCTCCTCAGCGTCTATTCCCGGAATTGTCACAGAGAAGAGCATGACTGTAACAATAATCCCGGCTATGTTATCCCATGATATCCCCAATCCGGCATCGCTCCCAGGTACTTGTAGATCGCCCGTATAAAAGGAGATATCGTCTTCGGCTCTGCTGCGGGGTGACTCCCGCCAACATCAGGAGCTCATAACCCATTCTGCCAGAATGGAACGAACCCTCCCTCCTGACCGGAGAGATCAGCCGGAAAAACGGGTGCAGGGGATGTCAGAACCAGGTATCAAGGGTTTTTTGCTGTTTTTTTGCGGCGACCCGGTCAAGTACCGGGATTATCCGGTCAGGGGAGAAGCCATATTCATCGCAGAGAAAGCGCATGAGTCCTTCCCGGTCGGGTTTTCCAGACTCAAGGGAGTAATCGCGGGTTACAGGAGGGGAGAGGAAAAAATCCCTGATTCCGGCAGGATTAAGATCAGGCAGTTTTTCCTTGATTATGGCATCAAATTCACCATTTTTGACCTTTTTTAATCCGGTCTTCGCTCCGATACCCAGAGCACCGGAATTGAAATCAGTTCCTACCAGGATGGCAATATTAATCAGTTCCTCCCTGCTCACCGAGAGACCGGCAAGTACCTCCTGGAGATTCACCTGTTCAGGCTGAATGGTCACGATCCGTCCATGAAGTCTTCTTTTCCCGGATATGGTAAGATTTCTGACCAGAACCGGCGCACCGAAGAGAAGGGTGTCATAATCCTGGGAAACCACATAATCAACATCTCCCGCTGCTGCCATGAATGCAGCCTGTGCTTCTCCTTCTGAAGGAGCATCAATCACCGGTATGCCCAGGAGAGCAAGGAGCGTACGGGCAGATGAGAGCACATGTGCATCAACCTTCGAGGATGCCATCGCATACCGGAATGCCTTCACGGTATCCCCTTCCTTTCTCGCCTCCTCCCACTGCTCTTCGGCCTCCTTCCTGACCTGGCGCCGTTCATCAATCGTCTCTGCCTTCAGGTCAGGAGGTGTTCCATCAAAGATCCAGACCGGACGGATCCCCATCTCGAGAAAGTTCGTGGTTCTGAAGAAGATTCCTGACAGGTGCGACGTGACCCGCCCGCGATTATCCATGAGCGGTGTACCATCCGGCTGGCGGATGATGGAGAGGAACTGGTAGAGAGCGTTGTGCGCATCTATTGCTGCTGTTCCCTTGAGGGTTTCCGGCTCAACCGGGTGCTTATACCCGGTCAGGATATCCCTAAGCGCAACACCCAATCAGATCACCGGTAGATCCTGCGCCTGAGTTCGGCGTTCAGTTCCATAATCTGGTGCATCGTATCGCTGTACTGTTTTTTCAGGTCTGATGTCTGTTCATAAACCGTCGTGCTGACCTGGCGGGTCTGCTGTCTGATCAGAAGGTTAAGAGCCCGTACCTCCCCGAGGAGGTATGAGAGGAGGGCGATCACCGGAAGAACAAGAACCAGCAGGGCAAGAAATGACATCAAGGAAAAACCGGCCGAGATACTCAGGGCGAGTGCGCAGATACATGAGACGGCTGCCGGGAGAATTCCCGCGAGGAAGGAGCGAAAATCCATATGTTCATACATGGGTGTTCAAAGACTTATATTCAAATGGAGTTCTCCGCACGGTACCAAACCATCCCCTTTCCCCGCGTTCCGGTACAAGACCGGGTGTTCATTCCGGGATTCCCCTCTTCAGAACCTGACGGAGGGTTAGTATGATCTCCGGACGGATACGATCCCTCCTGATCATCCTCGGGATGCCGGTGATGCTCATTGCAACCGAGGCCGGCGCACTCCTCCTTGCTACACCGATGGCTGCCAGCGGATACGCGGCGTTCGAGGATCCTTCCTCTCTTGAGAATCCGATCTGGTTCATCGCCATGCTCCTCGTCTTCACTGCTTTTCTCCTCATCCTGATCAGGTACCGGTTCAGGTGGCTGATGCAGGCTGTTATCTGGGCTTCCCTCTTCATCGCGTACGTCTATGTCTTTACCGGGCTCTTCCTCCTAGCCGGCAGTTCAGATCTGTTCTTCATTGCCGGGGTGATCTGCGCTGTCGCTGCAACTCTTCTCCTCTGGAAATACCCGGAATGGTACATCGTTGATATTCTCGGGGTTCTCCTTGCTGCAGGGATCGCATCCATATTCGGGATCTCACTTGAACCGATTCCGGTGATCCTCCTCCTCGTTATTCTCGCGGTTTATGACGCCATATCCGTATACCGGACAAAACACATGCTGACCCTGGCAGAGGGAATCGTAGACAACCGGATGCCCATCATGGTTGTAGTTCCGCGAAAAGAAGGGTATTCATTCATACGTGATGGAGTTGGAGGGAAAATAACGCCTGATGAAGGAACAGAGATCGAACCCGGGAAAGAGCGTGAACGATCAGCATACCTGATGGGACTCGGGGATCTGATCATGCCGGCAATACTCGTCGTGTCAGGGAGCGTCTTCCTCCCGGGCAGCGGAATCGGCATACTCACCCTGCCGGCCGCCGGAGCGGTGGCAGGATCGCTTGCGGGGTACCTGCTTCTTCACCGGCTGGTTTCCGGTGGAAAACCACAGGCAGGACTTCCACCCCTGAATGGAGGGGCTATTTCAGGATTTGTGCTCGGGTGGCTGCTCACGCTCATATGAGCGGGGTTTTGGCACGTAGTATTCCATTAACCGGCCGAGGATTTCATCAACCCCGGTTCCGTTCTTCGTCGACATGAGCGGGTACCCGTCGATACCTGCCACATCGGACTTATTTGCCGCAACAACCACCGGAATGGTGACCATGCCCCGGATTTCCTCAAGCAGTCTCATCTGTTCCTCAAGCGGGTACCCGCAGTGGGCGCTCGGATCAAGGATGACAAGGATAACATCCGCGATATTTACGATCGCAGATATTGCCTGGCGTTCAATGGCATTACGTTCAGAAGCAGGTCGTTCGAGAAGACCAGGGGTATCGATCAGCTGGATCTTCTCGCGGCCAACCATGCGGTGACCTACGATGATTCCTTTTGTTGTAAACGGGTATGATGCAATTTCAGGTTCTGCAGACGAGACTGCCCTGATGAACGATGACTTTCCGACGTTCGGAAATCCTGCTACCACGATGGTGAAGGTCTCCTCAACCGTTGGCAGTTTCCGGAGGACATTCCTGACTTCGTTCAGGAATATCAGTTCATCATCGATCTGGTGAACCACCGAGGAGAGTCGTGCAACTGCCTTCTTCCGGGCAGTGGTTGCCTCCTCATCGACAGAGTACCGCACGTTCTTCACAAGGCCCCCGCGATGATCCTTGGACCACCGGGCAGCCCAGCCAACTGCTCCGAGCGCCTTTTTTATCCGGTCAGTTGTCCAGAGGATCTCGACCAAATCCTGATAAAACTGCGGAAGTTCTGAAAAATCCGGGAAAGACTGCATAACCGAGACCAGCTTGTCATGGACCGAAAGGTACACCGTTTTGACAAACTCCTCGCTCGCCCGTTTTTTCTGTTTCTTCTCCCGCATCTTTACTGCCGCCCGCCTGAAGGCCCGGTCAAGGACTTCGTCAGCGGTGGGCACGGTCGGGATCTTCTCCAGATTCACAATATCGTCAACCTCATCTATCTCTCGATGAAAGTATATGATTGATCATTATAGATGTACAATACCTAAACCGGTGACTCTGTTCGGTATTGACTCTTCGTGGAGGAACGTTTTACATGGAACTCTCCCCAATCCAGAATGACATCCTGATCACCCTCATCAGCCTGTATGAGAAGAAATCAATTCCTATAAAGGGTGAGGAGATCGCCGAGATTATTCTTCGTAATCCGGGAACGGTCAGGAACCAGATGCAGGCCCTAAAAGCAATCGGGCTTGTAGATGGGGTTCCCGGGCCGAAAGGAGGATACCATCCGACTGCCCTGGCCTACCGGGAACTGAACCTGAAACGGGATGGAGAGATGTATGAGGTGAAACTCTCCCGGGAAGGAGAGGTCGTTCCCGGGGTCAAGGTTGCCGAGATCGTCTTCACCACGCTCTCCCATGCAGATATCTGTCATGCCCTGATCAAGATCATCGGAAGCGCCAAACTCTTCAATAACGGGGACGTGGTCACCATCGGACCGACCCCGGTCAATAAACTGATGATAAAGGGTGAAGTCTTCGGAAAAGACGAGAACGAACCTGCCATACTGATCTCGATCCTCGAGATGGTCTCCCTTCCCAAGAAACCGATCAAGCATTACATGTCATCGCCGATCAAGATGCTCTCTTCTCAATCCAGCCTTCTGGAAGCGATTCAACTCTTTAACCGGTATCATATCCATGGTGCACCGGTCATGGACGGCGGGTTTCTGAAAGGAATCGTGACGATGTCAGATATCCTTCATGCAGTCGAGAGTGGTGAGCCGTATGACACAACAGTCAATGGAATCATGACCGAAGATGTTGTACAGGCAGATTCCTCGGTTCAATTGTATGAGGTTGTCAGAAAATTTAAGGAGCGGTCTATCGGAAGGCTTGTTGTTGTCGAAGATGGAAAACCGGTAGGTATCCTGACACAGTCAGATATATTCAGGGTCATTCCATCCTGATCAGGAAGGGTCAGTCAGGTCATCACTTCCCGGGAGCATACATCTTTCCGGTCCGGATTCCGTGATGCCGGAAAATCACCTTTATTATCCTGAACCACTGAAAAAATAGATATGAAATGCATACTGGCACGAAGCCTCTCCCGGAAGGAGATCGTGACCAATGACGGAAAATCAATCGGCGTGCTTCGTAACCTCATGGTTGATTTCGATACCGGGCTGATCACCGACCTGATACTTGAGCCCGATGAATCGTTTGATACGGAAGGATTCACGATGGATGGAGACCGGATGCTTGTCCCCTTTGAAGCCGTCAGGGATATTAAGGATTTCATCGTGATCGACCGGTACCTTGCCAGGATGTAAGGCAGGCGCTCATATCATCCCATTTTTCACGTTGCATACAAGAGGATCCGGACGGATCAGGATACCCCGGTTCCATGGACAGGGATGTCCTGTTTTCAGCGGTTATGCCTGGTGCCCGGGCATCAGGCTTTTTTAACGAAACACCCATTCAGCCCGGAAACGGAACAGCGTGACTTCTGCAGGATCACCGGGTAAGAGTCGGGAAGAAATGGTTCATGACCTCGACAAAACCCTCTCCATATGGCTTATCGGCAATATATCCGGCGACCGACCGGACCGGTTCATTGGCATTGGCAACACAGCATCCCTGACTAGCCTTCGAGATCAGCCCGATGTCGTTCTCAGAGTCACCGATACCCACGAAATCGGCCGGTGAAATACCAAGTTCCCGGCATACCTGCAAGAACGTAATCCCTTTATCAAACCCGTTCTGCTGGAGATGAATGGCAAATTGGGTATCAAAAACAGTTATCGGGAGGTGGGCGAGGAGCGCCCGTACCTCATCAATGGGGACGGTTCTCGCAAATGCAACATCTGCAAAGCGTTCATGGGGAGAGTACAGTTCAAGGTCAATACCCCTGGCATGGTAATGATCTGTCACCAGGTTCAGGGCATCAATGGCAACCTTCCGATCTGCAAGCACCCGGAGTTCTCCGGTGAACCCGACCCGGTAGACTCCGCCATTCTCACCGATGAAACTCCCGCCGGTTCCGATCAACTTGGAGAGCCCTTTCAGGAGGCAGGAGGTGTTGCCACTGGCAAGGACCACCTCAATACCGCCTTCCTGGAGCTTGCGTATTGTTTCTATGGCAGAAGTTGAGAGACGCCGTTTCTCATCGGTCAGGGTTCCATCTATATCAGTTACGACTCCTCGCAGCACGTATGATGTCCTGTATCAGCAGGGCCGCAGGCCACCCTCTTCCACGACGAAGGTTGCTTCCCCTTCCGGAAGGTTCGGGCTGTCTACCAGCCGGAATATTCTCTTTCCACCCTTGCTCTTCCGCAGGTAAACACGGAAGGTCGCCGTATGGCCGACGATGTTTCCACCGATCGGCTTGGTCGGATCACCGAAGAAGACTGCCGGGTTGGACTGTACTTGGTTGGTCACCAGGCCGATGGCATTGTACTCGTCGCAGAGTTTGAATATGTCATGCATGTGCCGGTTCAGTTTCTGCTGACGTTCGGCAAGGGTACCCCTGCCGGCATACTCTGACCTGAAGAGGCCGGTTAGTGAGTCAACTATGACCAGTTTGACCGGCTTCCCTGATTTTTTCTGTTCCTCAGCCAGTTCACGCGAGGTCTCTATCAGGAGCATCTGGTGATCTGATGTCTGTGCACGGGCGACATGAATATTCCTGAGAAAATCTTCCGGATTGGCATCCTCGATCTCAAGTCCCTTCACCATCTGTTCGATACGTTCCGGCCGGAAGGTGTTCTCGGTATCAATATAGACGACCGAACCGCCAAGCCCGCCAAGTTCTTCGGGGAGCTGGACATTGACAGCCAGCTGGTGAACGATCTGGGATTTACCAGAACCGAATTCGCCGTACATCTCGCTGATCGCCTGGGTTTCAAACCCGCCGCCGAGGAGTTCGTCGACCTCAGGCACGAGGGTCTTCAGCTTCTTCACCTTGAGCCGTTGCTCGAAGACATCGGTACCGGTCTTGAATCCACCAATATCAGCCTGATCGCGGCACCACTTGATCATCTTCTTTGCCGTTGATTCACCAATTTCGGCGGCCTCGGAAAGGGCTGACGGAAGGGTAGTGGCAAGGCTCTCGATGGTCAGGTATCCGGCGTCACGCAGTTTCTCAGCGATAGCCGGGCCGACTCCCGGAATATCCTCAATATCAAGTCTCCGTGACGTCATGGGTTTTACATCATCTTTTCCGGCAGGTGCTGAGCCATCCACAGTCGCACCGGGGATCTCATTCCCGGCGACACCGAGCTGGCCTGAACACCACTTGATCATCTTCCTGGCAGTCGCCTCTCCGATCTCTGCTGATTCATACAGTTCAGCGGCAGTTGCAGTGGAGATCTTCTCCACTGTCTCGTA
>CAZWTX010000053.1:0-4377 GCA_964637135.1 uncultured Methanospirillum sp.
ATGATCAGTGCCGCACTCCGGGGAAAGGATATGGACAGCGGGGAATGCAGCTGCGGGGGAGATGCCGGTTCCTGTTGTGGCGGGGAAGAGGAACCATCATCCGGCTGTTGCGACCGCTGATGGGTCCGGCGGATATCATTTCAGATCTCCAGGGATATTCGGATCATCTTCCCGTCTCACGGAAGATGGATCTTTGTATCCCGATCAGGGGTCCTGGAGTCAGGACGAATTGAGCCTGACCAGACATACCAGAGAATGAGGATCACCAGGTGTCACGGAACGAATTTGATGGGATCGGTACCGGGGGTATCCCAATCACAACCGTCATTTCAAAAGATCCATTATCCGGGTAATACTCTTTTTTGGTTCTCCAAAAGTGTCAATTGGCCGCCGGTGCCGAAAGGAATCGCATTCTGGATCAGATGTCACCGGTATCAGATAAACAGCCGGCCAATGCAGTACATCCCAATCAGGATGAAGAGCACAGCAACAATCCGCCTGAACCAGATCTCGGCCGCTTGGACCCGGCCGAGGAATGAACTGCACCGGTTCATTCCGGTCACCAGCAGGAATGAAAAGAGAATCACTGGCAGCCCGGTTGCAAGTCCGAATGCAAGGGGGACCCCCACCGGATCCTTCGTACTGAGGGCAAGAGGGATGAGCATGCCAAAGAAGAGAACCGCACTGAATGGACAGAAACTCAAAGCGAAGAGAATCCCCAGGAAAAAACTCCCAAGCAAACCCTGATCCGATAATCTGCGGGAGAGTTGCTCTTTTACATCCTGTATCCAGGTATTTTCAAACCCAAACGGAAGCGGGACGATCCCAAGCATGAGTACTCCCCCGATCAGAAGGATCGGACCAAGGAGCAGATCTCCGTACTCCTGCAGGAACAGGGCGATAGACTGCACATTCAGTCCGAAGAGGACGATCAGGGAAGCGATGGCAACATAAACACTCATCCTGCCAAAACAGTAGAGGAGACCGACCAGAAGGGTATACCGTTTATCCCCGATCTTCCGTGAGAGATAGGCGATAGCAGTAATATTGGTTGTCATCGGACATGGACTGATCGCCATCATCAGGCCGATGAAAAACGCAGCGACGAGCGGGATGTCGCTTGATCCCATCGTCTCCATGAAACTCATCAGGTCGGTCATTCAGTCACATCTGCTGAAAAGAGAGGATGGTTACGTAAAGGAACCGGCAAGTCTCCGGTCAAGCAGGTCCCTGAGATAACTCATGAATTCATCTTTATTGCCGGTCTTATACCACACTTTGATATCCTCTTCCTTATGGAATCCGTTCTGGTCAGTTACCCCGATCATCAGCGATGATCCGGTTACTTCATACTTCCTGACCAGATCGGCATTCTCCGGATCCTGGAAGTTGATATGATCAAAGATGATCTTTTTACTCTCCAGTTCGGCAGGATAGAACGTTTTTACCGTTTCTTCGGCATAATCTCCGATCGCAGTACAGGTACGGCACCCGTTTGTCGGGTGGAAATGGTACACCTCAACCAGCTGGACACCGGTTGAGGTATTCACCTCTGCTGCTGAACTGCATGAAGTCAGGAGACAATAGCAGACGAGGAAACAGATGAGAGCGATGGCACTCATCCGGGTTATCATCCGGTTGATACATGGCAGACGTGTATGATTCATGGATACCCCTGATTCGTATCTTCACCAGGCCGGCCTGATCAAAGATCTCACCGGATTGTTACCTGACCGGGGGTTTTTCCTCCTTCCCGGTTCTGTTATCATTCTATTCATCGTGAACTGATAAAAAGATGCCGCCCATTTTAATTTTATTTGAAAGGTTTCACGGTTGATTCAACAGGATCGCTTCTGGCAGATTTCTCCAGATAACATGAACTAGACCCAGATCTGGATACACCGCTTCCCCATCTGGGTGATCGAATAGATCAGGAAAATGCCGTCCTGTTCTTTATCGATCAATCCGGCAGTATTGAGTGTTTTGAGATGATAGGATAATTTCGAGTCTGCAATATTGATTACTTCTTTGATAACGCAGACACAGAGGGGCTGTACGTTCAGAAGATAGAGGATCTGCAGACGGGTGGTATCAGAAAGTGCCGTAAAAACATTCTTTTTTCGCAACAACTCTCCATCGGGGGGAAGATACTGCTTGAGACCCTCCACTCCGCCTATCTCACAAAGGTTCTCCTCAATCGGTTCAGGCAATCCCATATCAGCACTCCTCACAACGAATCCGGGTATCGGCAGAGCCTGCCGGATCTGATGATATAATCTTATTCAACAAGAGTTGAAATCAATACCGGTCCGGGTACCATCTGGATAGGGACCGGGGAGAAGAGAATATCAGGGCTTTTCTCCGGTTACCAGGAAAAAAGTCAGGGAACTGAAGACCTGTCCGCTGAGATCTGCCCTGACAAGGTCTTCCTCCCACTGCGTTACTGCTTCCTGCCCGGCAATTCCCTTCTGTACGGCGAGGGAGAACGTTGTATCAAGATCGAACAGCCTTCGTGCTATCGTAAGATCAGTAATAACCAGGGTCAGCGGCTGAACATCGATGTGAACAAGACCGGCATCGGAACATGCGGAATACACAGAACGTCCCACCCACCCTGAAGGAATGCTGTCGCACCAGTAGTTCAGGATTTTTCTGCTGATATCCCGATTCCCCGGCCAGACAACAAACGTTTCCCAGTCAGGTTCAAAGATCACCACCCTTCCTCCCGGACGGACAACCCGGGCAATCTCCCTGATCACCGCCGACGGATCCCTGGTATGCTGAATCACCCGGTCTGATCTGACGGCATGGAAGGTCGCATCAGGAAACGCAAGATGCTGGCCGTCACAGAGCATAAATTCAGGAGAGGATGAAGCGGATCCGGTACCTGTCCGGGCTGCATCAAGCATGGTGGCACTGATGTCAATCCCCACGACATTCCCGGATGGCCCGACGATCGTTGCGAGGTTTTTTGCATCAACCCCGTTTCCACACCCGATCTCCAGGACAAAATTTCCCGGCGTGAGTCCGAGTTTCTCATAACTACGGCTTTTACACTCCTGGAAAAAGGGAAGGGAATGTACAAGATCGAGATACTGAACAAATGAGTTAGCATCGCGGGCAGTATCTACCCGGGCAAATCCTGAGGCAAATGATTCCATAAAACTTCACGACGTTTCGATATACGTTGATTGTAGCACTATTTCATACCCGATGGGAGAATGAACATCTCCCGATGAAAGGGGATCAGGTTGTGATCTTCTTCACAAACCGATCGATCTCATCAAACCTGACCGCTGCCCTGATATCACGGACGATCCCAAGGTCTGTCGCGATAACCGTTTTTTCATAGGGAATATCGGCTTTTTCAAGTTCCCTGCAGGCACACCGATCCTCACATCCGACGATTGCCCAGACCGTATCACCGGAGGATATATGAGGTATCTGCTTTCCTTTGGCAACGTTCATCCAGCGGTACGCTCCTGGAGAACGCCGGATCAATTGCATGGCAGCGCAAGTTGTCAGCTGGCCGACGTTACAGACCCCCGAACAGGTCGCAAGAACAATCGGACCGGGTTTTGTTGCGACATTCGGGGGGTGTGCGGGCATTGGAGTCATGATGTATCCTCCTCTTTTTCGTTCCGAGTCATGGCCATGCACCGGCACCAACCGTTCATACCGCAAATTTTCCGCCAGAACAGCCGTTTCATGAGAAAACAGGTACCCATCATGACGAGCATGAAAAGGATGATACCAACGATTCCATACAGCAGAATTGGGATTCCTAATACTCCTGACATATCTTACTCATCAACAGGAAAGAAAAATAACCCTGAAGACAGACTTCAGATTTTCATGAATACCTACCGATCTTTCAGTATTTTTTGAAAAAAGTATCTTTAAATACTATTCAATCACTTCAATAATTGTTGAAATGATTGCCCCCGATCAGTACCTGATCCATGAGGGAATGTTCAACGGTGATCTGAAGATGAACAAGGATATCCCGTTGTGTCAGGCTGACGCAGTCCGAAAGATCCGGATGGTTCCGGTTAATGGCGTCCTGACCGGGATCACCATGCTTGACGAGATCGTTGCCAGGGTCAGAGAGATGAACCTTGCAACCGACCGAGAGATTCAGCAGGCCCTTCTGAAGAGCGTTAAGGAATGCAATTACATCCCGAATACCGCGGAAGAGGCCTACATGAAGGCGATCCTCGGGGTGTACCATGCGAATCATCCGACGGAACGATAAGGAGAGAGAATGGTCTTTGAACCGGTGCAGACTGCTGCAGACTGGATCGTCTATACCCTGCTCGGGTTGAACACGGATAGCCAGGCTGGAAGTGCCCTGAACTTCTTCATCTACGATACAGT
>CAZWTX010000053.1:4425-8852 GCA_964637135.1 uncultured Methanospirillum sp.
GGTGATCGTATATGTAGTCACCTTTCTCAGGTCGTTTTTTACTCCTGAAAAGACCCGTGCCTGGCTTGCCGAACGGAAAGGATCCACGTTCATCGGGCATCTCCTCGCTGCCCTGCTTGGAATTATCACCCCGTTCTGTTCCTGTTCTGCGGTTCCCCTCTTCATCGGGTTCGTTGAGGCAGGAATTCCCCTCGGTGTCACGTTCACCTACCTGATTGCTGCCCCGATGGTGAATGAGGTCGCTCTCGTGATGCTGTACGGCATGTTTGGCTGGCAGATCGCAGCCACATACATCCTCTCCGGAGAAGTGATTGCCATTGTTGCCGGACTCGTCATCGGGAGACTGAATCTTGAACGGTATGTTGAAGAGTACGTATACGAGGTGAAAGTCAGACAGACCCGGGTATCCATACATACTCCCACGTATGCAGAACGGCTTTCAGAATCATGGGAGGATACTGCCGCGATAATCAGAAAGATCTGGGTGTACGTCGTGATCGGAATCGGTATCGGTGCCCTGATGCACGGTTGGGTTCCGGCAGGAGCCCTTGCAGCATATGCAGGAGAGGGTAATCCATTCGCGGTTATCGTGGCGGTTATCATTGGAATTCCACTGTACAGCAATGCTGCAGGAATCATTCCGCTGGTATCCGAACTGACCAGGGCCGGTGTTGCCATGGGGACCGCCCTTGCGTTCATGATGGCAGTGACTGCCCTCTCGATCCCAGAGATGATTCTTCTCAGGAAAGTCCTCAAACCCCGGCTTCTCGCGGTGTTTATCGGGGTCGTCGGGACAGGTATCATTTGCACGGGATATCTCTTCAACTGGCTGATGGGATGAAGGAAAGACACAAGATCAGTGATCCATGATGAGTCCGGATACTCATCCATTCAAATGAAGGTGTAACATGAAAGTAGAAGTTCTGGGAACCGGATGCACCAAGTGCAAACGTCTCTATGACAACGTGATCGATGCGGTGAAAACGTCAGGCATTCAGGCCGAAGTGATAAAGGTAGAAGAGCTGGGCGAGATCGTGGGCAGAGGAGTACTAATGACTCCTTCCCTCTTCGTCGACGGGGAGGAACGGGTAGCCGGCCGGGTGCCGACGGTGAATGAGATCGTTGAAATCCTGAAAGAGGGGGTATAATGGCAGGACAATCTCCCTGTTCTTGCGGAGGTGGAGAACTGTCCCGCCTGATCTTTCCCTGCTGCGGGCAGGCAAATGTAGGGCAGATCTCTAACCAGGCTGCTATCCAGCTCGATGAAGAGGGATACGGGGCATATGCCTGCACCACTCTCCTGGCGTCATCTGAACAGCTGGCCAGACGGGCACAGGAAGTGGATGAGGTCGTGGCAATCGACGGATGCACAATGGCCTGTGCAAAGAAGATCGCAGAAAAAGCAGGCGTTACCGTTCATCAACATCTTCTCCTTACCGATCTCGGGATTGAGAAGAAGAGTGGCGATCGATCGTTCACTCCTGACCAGGTGGAATCTGTGGTCTCTGCGGCATGGAAAGGAAACGGAAAGAGCGAATCGTCATGAAAGATGCCGGCCCTCCGGAAAGATCCGGATCTTCCTTTTCACTCACCGGTTGCAGAGAACAGGAACCTGAACAGACCCTTATACACTACATTATCCCATACATTTCTTCTTGAAACCGGCATGAGCCAATAGTCCATATCCACTATGAAATCCTTTTACATTCCGGATTGTGGGTAATAAGGTACAAGGATTTCTGAAACTTGATTCCGTTTTTGAAAATATCTCTATTCGTATACCCAAATTGAAGACCCGGCGATGACCGGAACACGGGGAGTAATCCCGATCCTGAATTTGAAACCCGTTGGCATTATCGCCTGAACAGAACCGGCCCCGATGATCCAGACTGGGACTTCTTTCACCCGGGAATTGGTATCTCCGGAGAGATACCGGTTCGGTTCCCGTCATACACCCGGATACCCTGAAAACCAGGGATATCTGACGGGGATGCATCCACCGGTTAAGGACTTCGGGGAGGACCGGGACGGACATGGATTCCATGCCATTCCTTATTAGTGTGCAGTGGCAACAGGGTGGTCAGTGAACAGTATTCCATCCTGGTTGCAGTCACCATCGCTCTGAAAAAGGTATGATATGACCCTCCCTGACCTTGATACCATCACCGGCCTTACCAGCACAGAGGCTGCTGAAAGGATCCGCAGAGACGGGTACAATGAACTCCCTGAGACCGGGAAGACCGGAATTCCCCGGATTATCCTCAATGTAGCAACGGAGCCGATGTTTCTGCTTCTGGTAGCCGCCGGCCTGATCTACTTCTTCCTGGGTGATCTCACCGAAGGGATCATGTTGATGAGTTTTGTCGTGGTCATCATCGGGATCACGGTATACCAGGAGCAGAAGACCGAACGGGCACTTGAAGCCCTTCGCACCCTCTCAAGTCCCCGTGCCCTCGTCATCCGGGACGGAGAGCAGCAGCGGATCGCAGGACGGGAGGTGGTCACCGGTGACATCCTTATCCTTGCCGAAGGGGACCGGGTTCCTGCCGACGGGATCCTCCTCTCGGCGAACAATATCACCGTCGATGAATCACTCCTGACCGGAGAATCGGTCCCGGTACGGAAGGTTCCCTGGGCCGAAGGGATACCCGGGCAGTCTCCGGGGGGGGATGATCAGCCGTACATCTACTCCGGAACCCTGGTCGTGCAGGGACAGGCGCTCGCCGAGGTCAGGTCAACCGGATCCCGGACCGAGATGGGGAAGATCGGGACGATCATGGAGACGGTGGAGCGGAATGACACCCTCCTGAAGGAAGAGATATCCAGGATGGTCAGGAGCATTGCCACCCTCGGTCTCCTTCTCTGCCTCGTCATCGTTGCGATATACGGACTTGGTCACGGAGAATGGATAGCCGGATTCCTCGCAGGCATCACCCTTGCCATGGCGATCCTTCCCGAGGAATTCCCCGTGGTACTGACGGTATTCCTCGCCCTTGGGGCCTGGAGGATCTCACAGCGACAGGTTCTGACCCGCCAGGTTTCAGCGATTGAAACCCTGGGTTCTGCAACCGTGCTCTGCGTTGACAAGACGGGGACACTCACCCGGAACAGGATGACGGTACAGTCGTTCGTTGCAGACGGGACGATCTGCGATCATGATCCGACCGGTACGGATCCTGTTCCCGATATCTGTCATGAACTGGCCGAGTACGCGATCCTTGCCTGCAAAAAAGATCCGTTTGACCCGATGGAAAAAGCCCTCCACCAGTTGTCTGATGGAGATTTTGGAAAGACCGAACATATCCACACCGGATGGGAACTCATCACCGAGTACCCGCTCTCGCCTGACCTCCTTGCGATGTCCAATGTCTGGCGATCCCCTGATGGAACGGCGTTCATCATTGCAGCGAAAGGAGCTCCCGAGGCAATTGCAGACCTCTGCCATTTTACCGGGGAAGAACGCCACGTTCTTGATGACCAGATCAGCGTCCTGGCAGGCAAAGGACTCCGGATTCTGGGGATCGCGAAATCATCCTTTATTCTTCCTGATCTCCCGGATATCCAGCATGACTTCGAATTTACCTTCCTCGGGCTGATCGGGTTTGCCGATCCGATCCGACCAGGCATCCCTGAAGCAGTGAGCGAATGTTATGCTGCCGGTATCAGGATCATCATGATCACCGGGGATTACCCGCTTACTGCCATGAATATTGCCCGGCAGATCGGTCTTGCCCATGCAGGGGAATGTATCACGGGGTCCGAGCTCATGGACATTTCCGGTGATGACCTCACGGAGCGGATCGGGTCCGCAACCATCTTTGCCCGGGTGGTCCCTGAGCAGAAACTGCAGATCGTCACCGCTCTTCGGGATACCCTTGAGATCGTCGCCATGACCGGGGATGGGGTGAATGATGCTCCGGCCCTGAAATGTGCGGACATCGGAATCGCCATGGGAGGCAGGGGAACGGATGTAGCACGAGAAGCCTCCTCGCTCGTCCTTCTTGATGACGATTTCACCTCCATTGTCTCTGCAGTCAGGCTGGGGAGACGGATCTATGATAACCTGAAGAAGGCAATGGCATACATCTTCTCCATCCATATTCCCATCGCCGGAATGTCGCTCATTCCGGTATTATGTAATATGCCGCTCATTCTCATGCCGGTCCATATCGTGTTTCTTGAGTTGATCATCGATCCCACCTGTTCGATCGTCTTTGAGGCTGAAAAAGAGGAACAGGACGTGATGAACCGGCCTCCCCGGTCACGAAATGAACGGCTCTTTACCAGAAAGACACTCGCTCTCAGCCTGCTTCAGGGATTCGTCGTCCTGGGAGTCGTCCTCCTGGTGTACCTGCACGCCCTGGCAGAAGGCCTGACCAATGAAGCGGTCCGGACCCTGACATTCACCACCATCGTTCTCGCAAACC
>CAZWTX010000054.1:0-8846 GCA_964637135.1 uncultured Methanospirillum sp.
CATCGTCCGTGTCTCTGGTGTTACCACCGATGTTGTCGAGACTGCTCTCTTCAATGTCGTCGAGGCTGGCGCAGTTGTTGCACCGACCGAGGTTGCAACCCCTAACGCCACCCCTGAAGCCACCCCTGAGCCGACCACCGTTCCACCAACCCCTGAGCCAACCACTGTTCCGCCAACCCCTGAGCCGACCCAGCAGTCCCCAGGATTTGGCACTCTGATTGCGCTCGCAGGCCTTGGTGCCGTCGCATTCCTTGCAGTGCGCCGGAACTAAACGGCAACTCACCTCTTTTTTATCCCTGGTTTCAAAACCGTTCGCTTCTTTCCCGGTTCCAGATCGAATAAATAGCAGCAGACTGCAAGTACCGTATGAAACTCGCCGTCCGCCTTGTCGATATTGCAGCACGTGGTATCCTTCTCCATCTGAATGATGCAAAAGGTCTCGGGGTTTTTCCCGGCGACCGCGTAGAGATCAGCAATACGGTATCGGGTGTTTCCATTGCCGATTATGTAGAGACTACCTCGACCCTTCTCGAACAGGGGAAGATTGGCATCTATCACCAGACAAATGAACAGCTCGCGGTATCAGACGGGGATTTCGTTGAAGTCAGGATTGCGGGCAGGCCACTCTCCCTTGATTACATCAGGAAGAAGATGGATGGGGAGAAACTGGAACGGGACGAGATCAGAAGCATCGTTCTTGATATTGTCCACGATAACCTCTCTCCGAGCGAGATAACGGCGTTCGTAATCAGTTCCTATATCAACCAGCTTGATATGGATGAGATCGAGTCCCTGACCCGTGCCATGGTTGAGTCTGGTGATAAGATCGAGTTCTATACCGGTCCTATCGTTGACAAGCACTCAATCGGTGGCGTTCCCGGAAACAAGATCTCCCTCCTGGTGGTTCCGATCATTGCAGCGAGCGGCCTGCTCATCCCGAAGACAAGTTCCCGGGCAATTACCGGTGCAGGAGGAACGGCAGACCTGATGGAGGTCCTTGCCCCGGTTGAGTTTACTGCAGCAGAGATCAAGCAGATGACCCAGAAGAGCGGAGGGGTGATTGTCTGGGGTGGTGCAACAAATATCGCCCCGGCTGATGACAAGATCATCATCCAGGAATACCCGTTCAAGATTGATCAGGTCGGGCAGATGATCGCCAGTGTCATGGCAAAGAAGTATGCCGTGGGTGCGAATGTGGTAGCCATTGATATCCCGGTCGGCAGGTACTGCAAGGTTAAGGATGTGCAGGAAGGACGGAAACTGGCAAGACAGTTTATCGAGATCGGTGAACGACTGAACATGCGTGTTGAATGTGCCCTCACTTATGGTGATTCTCCGGTTGGCCGGGCCATCGGGGCAAAACTTGAGGTAAAAGAGGCACTTTCCATCCTTGAAGGTGCACAGGAACCCAAATCCCTGATCCAGAAGAGTTGTGTCATCGCCGGTATTGCCTTTGAACTTGCAGGGAAGGTCAACCGGGGAGAGGGGTACAATTATGCCATGGAACTCCTGAACAACGGGGCAGCACTGAAAAAGATGAAGGATATCATCCAGATCCAGGGGGGCGATCCGGCGATCTCGGCTGACCAGATCATCCCGGGAGAATATAACCGCGTGGTCAGGGCTGATATGGATGGATACCTCATCGAGGTGAATAACCGGTCACTGATAACGATTGCCCGGACCGCCGGCGCCCCGTCGGATCATGGAGCGGGTCTCTACCTCCATGCAAAGCCCGGAACACGGCTCAATAAAGGGGACCCCCTGTTCACCCTCTATGCAGACCGGAAATGGCGGCTTGAGAAGGCCCTTGAAGAGGCCCGGACGCTCAGACCGGTCGTGGTTGAGGGAATGCTCATCGATCGCGTGCCGAGTGGCCCTGCCTGGAACAACGGACGGGGACGACTGATCGAATAATTTCCCTTTTTTTTATCCACTCTGTTCATCTCTGATCGGCTGTAAGAAATCGTATGTATTCTCCGTCTCTAGACCTCACTCTTTTTACCCGGGAAAAAGAAACCTAACGAGTGGTATGACTCGTTTTCTGATTGCTCTGTCACTGACTTTCCTGCTCAGTCTGGTGGGTGCGGTGATGGCCTCTTCCCTGACCATCATCGCATATGAACAATCAGATCGGACTGCTCTCATTCCTGAAGCACTCGTGTATTCAAACGGGATTATCAACGGTAAAACCGGCATTGACGGAGCGTATAATCTCACCTATGAACAGGTGCCCCCTTCTATCAGGGTTGCTAAGGCAGGGTTTAGTGACTGGACCGGAACACCCGCTGCCAACGATACCCTCGTTCTGGCCCCGATGACCATACGGAATGCGACCTACATTGTCGAGGTGCTTGATGCGGACACCCTCCTTCCGGTTGGGGAGGCGACCGTTGAAGCGGTGGGTATTGACATGGACCGGATCGCGGCGGTAACAGATGGCACGGGAAGGGCGGTTCTTCCTCTCCGGACCGAACAGGTATATAATCTCCAGATAACCGCTCCCCTCTTCCAGGCTGAACGGGATACCATTGTTACCGGATTTGAGAACCTTTCCGGGCAGTACTCCCTGAGCAGGAGTGATCGGATCTCGATACGGGTAGCTGATGCTGCCGATGGTAACCCCGTTTCTGCCGCAACGGTATTTGTCAACGGGGTTGCTTCAGGAGAGACCAATGAACGTGGGATTCTGATCACCTCACTCCCCCGTTCCCAGGAACACCTGGTTGAGGCCACTGCCCCCGGGTATGACACGGCAAAGATTGCGAAGTATATCGGTCCGGAAGAACAGGTACTTGATCTTCTGTTAAACCGGCAGCACACAACGGTTTTTGTATCGGCGTTTGATCCTGACAAAAAACCGATCCCCGGTGTTACTGTCACGGTAGACGGAACGGCGAAGGGTGAGACGAATGAATACGGCCGGCTGATGGTGTCCGGCCTTGCCATCGAGGAATATTCGTTCTCCCTTTCACGGGACGGGTATGAAACCGCAGTCCGCACGGTCACCCCCGGACCTGATACCGGGGAGATCATCGTGGAACTGACCCCGGTTAAGATGCCGGTCATGATCCTGGTGACAGACAATTCAGGCCGCCCGGTGGCAAACGCTTCCCTCTTCCTTGATGGCTCCGGTGCCGGGTATACTGATGGTGAAGGCCGGTTTCCGGTTCAGATCACCTATGGCAGTGTGCGTGAGGTCACGGCCGGGAAAACCGGGTATACGACGAATAGTTCCCCCGTAAACGGTTCTGCTGAAAACCTGACCCTCATGCTCCAAACCGCTGTAGTCTCCGGAGAGTCCCGTTCCCTGGCTGTTCCTCCTGCCTGGATCCTCGGAGCTTGTGCCATAATTGCGGTGCTCATCCTTTTAGCGATGGTTTTTTCGAAGCGTTTGCGGGCCGGGAGCAGGAATAAAAGAAAGATACGGAGAAAAAGGTCACTCTGACCGGAATGATACGGATCCAGTGGGAATCGAACCCACGTCTCCGGGTCCGAAGCCCGGTAGGATATCCGCTACCCTATGGATCCCCCTCACAGATTCCATCCATAGGCTAATAATCATTTTTATCCCACCATTAGGTATGATCCTCTCGTCAGATTCCATACGTTCCCGGCTCGGTAAGCCCTCGGCTGATGGGGGAATCATCATTGATCCCTATGCCGAGGAGAGTCAGCAGCCAGCGTCGTATGATCTCAGGGCAGATGAGGATTATACACTTGAAAAAGGACAGTTAACCCTGGTGGCAAGCAGGGAACTGGTCGAACTGCCTTCGGATGTGGCTGCCACGCTTCGCTGTCGCTCCTCGTATGCACGACGCGGCCTGATAATCAGCGGTGGCTTTGTTGATCCCGGTTTCAGGGGACATCTCACCCTCTGCCTGGTGAATATGGGAGATGATCCTATCCGGATATCGGGTGGTGACCGGATAGTACAGATGGTCTTCCAGGAAGTCACCGATGGGGGAGAGATGTATCAGGGCCGGTATCAGGACAGCAGAGGTGTGGTGTCAGCACGATGATCAAGACCGAACACAAGTACATTGAGATCCTCCGTATCCTGAAAGATCACCAGGAACCGATGGGAGCCAAGCGACTCTCCGAACTCCTTGCTGAACGGGGATACGTGATGACCGACCGGGCAGTCCAGTATTACCTCCGGTACCTGGATGTCAGGGGGTTTACCGAAAAAGTAGGGAACCAGGGCCGGATCCTGACCTCATCCGGAATGAGCGAGACTGACCGTGCCCTCGTTGAAGACCGTATCGGGTTTGTCATCTCAAAGCTTGAACGGCTAGCATTCCTCAGCACCTTTGATCCTGATACGGCCACCGGAGATGTTGCCTATAACCTGACGATTGTCCCGGAAGAGGATATCGACCAGGTGACTGATGCGTATGACCGGGTGAGAAATGCCGGGTGCAGTTTTTTCACCGGTTACAGCCTGCTTGATCGGGATCCCCGCATTCCTCCCGGTCATACGGGTATTCTCTCGGTATGCAGCATCACCATGGATGGAGTCTTTCAGCATCACGGCATCCCGGTACGGGTAGCGTACGGGGGAACGATCAGCATCGAGAAGAAAAAACCCGTCAGATTCGTGGATCTCATCGGGTACCAGGGTTCCACCGTGGATCCGCTTCAGCTCTTCATCGGTGCCGGTCTGACCGGTATCAACGACTTCATCAATACCGGAACCGGAGTGCTCCTTGCAAACATCAGGCAGATACCGGGTGCTGCAGAAGAGCAGAGCACCGGACTTATCAGTAAAATGCAGGACTGCGGATTCAGGTTCCCGCTGACGTATGGGAAAGGAGAGATCTTTAACCTCTTCACCGATCCACACCGGATATCCCTGGTGTCATATTCCGGGATGAACTCGGTCGGATGCGTCGTCGAGGAGGGTCTGAAGGTCAGGACCGAGATTGGTGCAGGCACGATTCCGTTTTCACGGTTTATTGATTAAATACGTTCTTTTTTCAGAAACCGTCTCTCCAGGTCGGCAACCCGGTCTACCCGGGTAACACCGGCTAGCACAATGAGCACAGAGATATGGGGTGACTGACGCGGAGAGAGCGGGAGATCACCGGACCTGAGTTCAAATCCGTTGATACTCTCGTCGATCCATTTCCTGATAGCCATGTATCCTTTCATCGAGAGTTCCTCTTCCGGGCCGGCGAGGAGAATGAGGGCTTTTTCTGTTGAGGATAACTCGCAGTATGCAGAGATCTCCCTGAACACTGCTTTTTCTGCAAGACGGACGATTCTTCCCGCCCGCTGCTGGCGGTGTACGAGGCTTTCATTCTTTGGAACGAAGATATCCTTGATAGAACGGTCAGGAAGTTTCTCTTCTGAAAGCCCGATGGTGATGTACCCTGAACAGGAGATGGTATTGAGGATCTCACGGGTATCAAGGACGGTTTCAGGCACCTCTCCCTGAATATCCCCGGCGTGGATAAGAAGGCGGAGACGCCGTGCGATGTTCCAGTTGATCAGATCATACGGGTCGGTGCTGATCTTTGGACCTGTTCCGGAAGTCGCAATCTTTTCGACGATACCGGTAGGTTTCTGCTGGTTTGCTGCCTGGATCTGTTTCACTGCTCGGTCATACCAGATCTGGTTGTCAAAGATAATCATCCCGTCAAGACCCGGACGGGAAGCGTGAAGATCTTCGATGGCAGCTTTCAGACGCTTTTCTCCTTCCATCTCGGTCGGAAGGGTGAAGAGTCCGAAAACAGGTTCATACATCGTTTCCCTGATGATACTGACCAGGTGGGGAACAAGGTTGATGAGTCCTCCCCCGAGTCCGCCGCAGAGAAGAATAGCATCATGCTGACCGATATCGTAGGATTTGAACTTCATATGGAGTTCATCAATGGTGAAATTTGTCGTCAGAAGTTCAGGGGCCTTCAGGTCATCACGGGGAAAGTAAAATTTTGCTTCTTCATCGATATGCTTCAGACGGGCCAGGACGGCCGGATCATTATCCACGGCTATTGCATGAACGGTACTGCATCGCGAGGAATTTTCAGACGGCCTCACGATGGCATCCGCAATGCGGCTTCCGGCAGTTCCCAATCCAAGAATCAGAAGTCTCATAACTGTCCCTTCCCCCGGATCCCGGGGGGTGTCCAATGTATACTTGTTTCTGGTTAATCAGATAAAGAGTATCTGACCTCTGGTATTTTGAAATAATGCCGGATTTTCCTGAAATTCTTATGTTCTCAATGCGTCTTGGCCGGTATCATTCCATCACCGGCGGGTAAAACCTCCTGTGGAGCAAAAAAAAATATTCCCAGTGCTGTTTTCTGAATATAATCCCAAATTTCAGAAAACTAAATAATAATGTTTTTACAGGCGGGGGTGAATGTATCCTTGAGGTGCATACCTTGAGCTATGGAATAGAATTCGTTCCGGGTAACATTAACGTCAAACAGGTGGTTAACTACTGTAAGCTTGCAGAGTCCAAGGACATCGACTTTGCATGGATTACCAACCACTACAACAACCGCCACTGCTATCCAACCCTGGCAGCTATTGCCATGGAGACCACCACTCTCAAAATGGGTCCGGGTATCATGAACGCCTTCACGGACACTCCGGCTGCAATGGCATCTTTTGCATGCACCCTGAATGAGATCTCCGACGGTCGTGCCGTACTCGGTATCGGTCCGGGTGACCTCTCAACCCTCCCGAAGCTGGCAATCCAGGCAGAAAAGCCGGTCGGCCGCCTTGAGGAGGCAGTTGTCCAGATTCGCAAGCTGTGTGCCGGTGAGGAAGTCAAGAAGAGCGGAATGAAGTTCTTCGACTATGACGGTGCCAAGCTGACCGGTGTCACGCTTCCAGGAAAGAAGGGTATTCCGGTATACATCGGTGCCCAGGGGCCAAAAGTTCTCGAGCTTGCCGGAACCATCGGAGACGGAGCACTCATCAACGCATCCAACCCGAAGGATTTCAACGTTGCAATCCCGATCATCAAGGCAGCATGTGACAAGGTTGGCAAGAAGGGCTTCGATGTCGGTGCCTACACCGCCATGTCCATTGACATGAACGAGAAGAAGGCACGCAATGCCGCAAAGATCGTCGCCGCGTTCATCGCAGCAGGATCTCCGGAAGCACTGCTCCAGCGCCATGGTCTTGACCTTTCCAAGGTTGCAAAGATCAAGGAAGCCCTGAGCCGGTTTGACTTCAAGACTGCCGGTGAGAATGTCGACGATGCAACCATCGATGCATTCACCATCGCAGGTACTCCCGATACCGTCAAGCAGAAATGCGAAGACCTGACCAAATCCGGTGTCACCCAGATCATCTTCGGCTCTCCGCTCGGACCCGACATGGTCAACTCCATCCGGCTGCTCGGGAAGTACGTCGTATAAACCTGATATCACCCTTTTTTTCATTAGGTATCACTATCAGGCTTGCCAGGAAGAAAGAGGCCAGCCATGTTCCATACAGATCGGTTTCATCATCAAAGCGGATTCATCGAGTACCGGAAGGAGGTTCTGACCGGCCTGTCTACCCGGATATCACCTGAACGCCTGAACCGGGGAATCCATCATCCTGAAATCCCCCGGTATGATCCGGAAGGATGCCCGTTCTGCCCTGAGATGGTAACCGCGGTCACCCCGGTCTTTCCTGACGGGAAACGGATACAGGTGGGAGAAAGCATCACGTTTCCGAATCTCTACCCGTTTGCCAGGTACCATGTGGTGACAGTGATCACCGCGGCTCACCAGGTGGACCGGTTCACCTCCCGCCAGCTGGCCGATGCCCTTACCGGGATGATCCGGGCCCTTGCCGGTCAGCCGGGGTATGTCTCCCTCAACTGGAATTATCTCCCCTCCGCCGGGGCTTCCCTGGTACATCCCCACATGCAGGGACTTGCTGACTCGACCGCCGATACCCTCCCCGGGAAGTACCTTTCCGGATCACGGAAGTACCGGGAGGAAACCGGGGAGAGGTGGGGGGATCATCTCCTTTCCCATGAACAGGCAGCCGGAAGGATACTGCATGGCCTCTCCCTTCCCTGGTTTGCAAACCCGGTTCCAATAGGTGAACGGGAAATACGCTGTCTCCTCCCCGTCACCACGCTCTTCGAATTCCCGGTTCACATTCCTGCATTTGCCGCTGATCTCTCCCGTGTTCTTGATTTTCTCACCGAACTCGGGAGTAGTGCCTGGAATATGTCGCTCTTTTTTGGCACAGACCGGGATCGCGACTATTACTCTGCATTCTGTTCGGTGATCTCACGTATCAACCCGAATCCCCTTTCAACCTCTGATACCGCATTCATGGAGCGCCTTCACCTTGAACCGGTGATCATGACCATGCCGGAAGAACTCGCGGATGCCTGGCAGGAATCAGCGGGAGAAACCGGACTGAATAAGAACAGATAAGAACGAGTCGAAAAAAAGGGGAGGGTTACTCCGGCTTGCTGATGAGCTTGGTCTTTGCAACCCGGGTGCCGTCGTTCTTGTGCGGCTTTCTGATGACTGAATCGGTTGCCTTCTCCATCTCACGTGCCTCGTCACAGAGGAATGCTGCCTGGCGCATCATCTCGTGTGCGGATGCAACGATCGGAGTGTAGTTCTCAAAGCCCTTGGTCATGAAGCAGCCCTTGACATTGACGCCGGCAACGGCGGAAGAGATCTCGTATGCAGCCCGTGCCTTTGCATAGGCGTAGGGGTTAGAGAACTCTCCCTCGACTGCCTTGTCAGAGGACATGACGATCTTTGGCAGAGCAAGATCCTTGCCCTTCTTTCCGGCCTTTACCTGGTCAATAACCTCGTCAAGAGCGAGCTGGAGCTTGCGGAATGCACCGGTGATGGAGAGTACCTTGACAAGGT
>CAZWTX010000055.1:0-8037 GCA_964637135.1 uncultured Methanospirillum sp.
AACCCCGATATTCCCGCCGACCTCCCGCCCACCCGCCGGGAGGGATCAGGGATCGCAAAAGCGGATACGAACATCTGAAGAACCGGGCGGGAGAGATGATGGTATCACATATTTTTACAGTACTATCCTGACACGACCTGAAAACCGGCTGGTCAATCCCCCTTCTCTGATCACCGGTGAGTTCTTAACCGGGAAACCCGTATTTCATACTATAAAATACCAGGGCATTTTGTAGGTCTCAAAACCCATCTTTGTGATCCACAAACATGCATGTGGGTATCTGGTGACCCACAACAACCCACCCATAAATGAAACCTGAACCCTTCATACCTGAACCCCTGCCTCCTTCAGATATCAACTGGATCAGTCACATCTCCCTGATTGGTGCTGCAAACGGAGCCCTTGCCAGGTTTGACGGACTGCTGCGGAGCATCCAGAACCCCGATCTCCTGCTCACCCCGCTTATCACTCAGGAAGCGGTCATATCTTCCCGGATAGAAGGAACACAGGCAACCATGCGGGATCTGTTCCTTTTTGAAGCCGAAAAAAGAGCAGAATCTGATGAAAAACGGCAGGATATCAGAGAGGTCATGAATTATCAGAAAGCACTCAGTCATGCACAGGAAAGGATGAAAACCGGACATCTCTCCTGGGACCTCATTCTCTCACTGCATGTTATTCTTCTAGACGGGGTACGGGGAAGTTCATTTGTCGGGAACGTCCGGAATATTCAGAACTACATCGGCCCGATTGGAGCTCCTATTGAAAAAGCAACCTACATCCCGCCGCCCCCCGATCTCCTCCCTGAAATGATCCATAACTGGGAAGAGTATCTGCTCGGGCCTGAAAAAGATGCCCTTGTCCAGCTTGCAGTTCTGAAAGGTCAGTTTGAAGTCATACACCCATTTTGTGACGGAAACGGAAGGATCGGCAGAATGATTGTACCGCTCTTTCTCATGGAAAAAAAACTCCTGTCATATCCTGCATTCTATATCAGTGCGTATTTTGACCGGACACGGGAAGAATACTATACCCGGTTATTACAGATCTCACAATCCGGCGACCTCAATGGATGGATATCGTATTTTCTGAACGCCGTTCGTGACCAGGCACTCATCAATATCACCCGTGCGTCAGACATCGTAGCGCTCTATGATTCGATGAAAAGGGTTGTCCCACAGATAATCAAGTCTCAGTACTCAATCGCCGTGATGGATACCCTCTTTCATAGACCAATTATATCTTCTACGGATTTCATGGAACTATCACAAATCCCTCCAGAATCCGGAAAGAGGATTCTTCAAAAGCTTCGGAATGCAGGTGTAATTGAGATAATCAGGGAAGGAAAAGGAAGGAGTCCGACTATCTACCAATTCACAAAACTGGTTCAGATTGTTGAAACTGAGACCTCTGTATGAAAAGAGGATACATTGCTATCTGAATCATGTTTTCGTGCAAATCAGGGTTCCATCGGCAGTATTCTTCATACCCCTGAATAGACCGCTCATGCGTAGGTTTTATACAGTCCGCTCCGGAATATTCACCATTCTTCACAGAGGTTTTCTCATCACAAAATACGTATTCCCAAACTCATCCGGGTATTTCTCAAAGAGGCTGGTCTGCCGTTTGAGCCCCCCTAGTACCATCAGGGCCTCCTTGTCACCTGCATATTCCTCTTCGAGTGCGCCAAACTGCTCCTTCAATGGACCGTAGAAACTGTCTTCCCATACCGGTGACGGGAGCCTGAAAGATCCCACCAGCTCGAGCCCGGCATGCCGGATGATCTCATATCCCTTCTCTTCGGTCATCATCGCGGGATGGAATTCGGCGAAGAAATCCCGGGCCTCGTCAGAGGGGGTCTTTGTGAACCAGAAAATATCCGAGATCATGATGTGCCCGCCCTGTTTCAGGAGGGTCTTCCAGTACCTGACCGCATTCTCGATCCCGATGATGGACGAGCATCCTTCAGCCCATATGATATCGAAGGATTCCTCTCCAAAAGGAAGATCGTCCATCGATGCACAGACCGTTTTGATTCTTCCGGAAAAACCTGCATCTGCAACTTTTTCATCCACCGCATCAAGGAACGGCTGGTGGATATCTACCGCCGTTATCCTGCAGGAAGGGCAGAGGCGGGCAAGGGCCATCGTCTGCACTCCCTTCCCGCAGCCGACATCGAGGATCTCACCACCTCCTTTTGGTGGCCGGGCGATGAGGGAAAATGCCTTCTTCGTGTGTTCATCGTCCCCCGCTCCCTGTCGGGGAACGGATTCAAAAATCGTAAAAACAGGATGAATTTCCATGATCCGGGTTATTTTCAGGGTTTTAAATCCTTTGTGTTCTATTCTCCCTGCTATGACCGTTCTTGTGTAGCGGTCTGTCCTGAGGTAATATGATCCCGGTGAGAACGAACAGAAGATGAGAGATAGACCGGGTTTGGCTTAAGGGCTGGCGAAAGTCAGGAAATCGATCACCGGTACCCGTGCAAAAAAGGTGGATGGGAATTGGTTACTTGATCTTTTTCTCGAGTTTTTTCAGCTTCTTTTTAGCGGATTCATTGCCGGCAGCTGCCTGTTTTGAGAGTTCTTCCGCCTTTTCTTTCTTTGCCCGGTTCAGTTTCACCAGTTGTTTCTTTCTTGTCGGCATACAGTACCCTCGATCTGTTGTATATTGATTCTATGTATTCGTATACATCAAAAACCGATAAATATGGCTCATTCAGGGATCTGTCTCTGAGGTTCGTATCACTCGTTTTTTCCGGGTGTTTTCCCATCTCTCCGTATAATCTGGCCGATTATCCCCCTGCCTGAAAACAACGGATGTCACCACCCTCATCCCGGTTTTCTACTGTTCCGCGGATAATTCGCAGCAATCGTGTTCCATACTACATCTCTTCTATAAGAACCTGAGCGGTACATGCCAGGGTACCTCGGGCAGACACCGGGTACCTGTTGAATCATCTCACCGGACCGTCTCCCCAGCCATGAGGCAATTTTCCCAAACACCTATCTCCTGTTCAATCCAATAATATACGGAATTTTTGAGGGGTTTCCGTGCAGGAGGTCACAAGTAGTTATAATGCCCGGGAGATCGAGTCCTCGGTCCAGACGTTCTGGAACGAGGATCAGGTCTACCAGCGGGTCAGGGAACAGTACAAGGACTGCAAGCCATGGTTCTTCGTGGACGGACCACCATATACCACCGGTCACATTCATCTTGGCACGGCATGGAACAAGATCCTCAAGGACAGTATTCTCCGGTACCACCGGATGCACGGACTGAACGTCATCGACCGGGCCGGATACGACATGCACGGACTGCCGATAGAGGTCAGGGTCGAACACGAACTCGGGTTTGAGAGCAAGAAGGACATCGAGTCGTTCGGGATCAGTGCATTCATTGAGAAATGCAAGAATTTTGCCCTGACACACAAGGAGATCATGTCAGACCAGTTCCGGGCACTCGGAATCTGGATGGACTTCGACAACCCGTACCAGACCGTCACCCCTGACTACATCGAAGCAGCCTGGTGGACCCTGAAACGGGCTGACGAAAAAGGGCTCCTTGAGAGAGGTCACCGGGTCGTGAACTGGTGTCCCCGGTGCGAAACAGCGATTGCAGACTCTGAAGTGGAATACTGGGACGAGAAAGATCCCTCAATCTTTGTCAAGTTCCCGATTAGCGGGAAGGAGACCGAATACCTCGTCATCTGGACCACCACCCCGTGGACACTTCCCGCAAACGTCGCGGTGGCAGTAGACAAGGACTTTGTCTATGCACGGGTGCAGGCAGAAAAGGACGGCAGGACCGAGTACCTCTGGATTGCCGAAGACCTCGTCGAAGATGTCCTGAAAAAAGGCCGGTACCAGGACTTTTCCATCCTGGAGAAGAAGACCGGGGCAGAACTTGCCGGAACACCGTATCATTCCCCGCTTGCAGACCTCGTGCCCCGCCAGAAGGAGATCGAACACCGGGTTGTCATCGCCGACTTCGTCGAGATGGACAACACCGGCATGGTGCATATCGCCCCCGGACACGGGTGGGACGATTACCTCCTCGGCATAAAGGAAGGACTGGAGGTTTTCTGCCCGGTCGACGGCGACGGCACGTACACCGAAGCGGGAGGTACATTCGCCGGCATATTCGTCAAGGATGCCGACGAGCAGATCCTCTCCGCCCTCGGCGACCACCTCCTCGCGAAAAGGGCGATCACCCACCGGTACGGTCACTGCTGGCGGTGCAAGACCCCGATCATCTACCGGGCAACCGAGCAGTGGTTCCTGGCCATTCCCCGGATCAAGGAGCAGATGCTTGCCGAGATCGATGCGACCACCTGGTACCCCGACTGGGCAGGAAGTGCCCGGTTCCATGATTTCGTCGCCGATGCCCGCGACTGGTGTATCTCACGGCAGCGGTACTGGGGAATCCCGATCCCGGTATGGCAGTGCAGTTCGTGTGCAAACCGGCGGGTCATCGGGACAATCGCAGAACTCAACGAGGCCGCCGGAACAACCCTGACCGATCCCCACCGCCCGTACGTAGACGAAGTGACCATCCCCTGCTCCTGCGGTGGGAAGATGAAGCGGGTGGAGGACATCTTTGATGTCTGGTTTGACTCGGCCATGGCATCCTGGGCGACAATCGGGTTCCCCGGGAAGAAAGAACAATACGAGAAACTCTGGCCGGCCGACTTCATCACCGAGGGACAGGACCAGACCCGTGGCTGGTTCTACTCCCAGCTCGGGGCATCCACCGTCGCCTTCAACCGCTCGCCGTACCGGCAGGTCCTCATGCACGGGTTCTCGCTCGATGCAGACGGGCGGAAGATGAGCAAGAGCCTCGGGAACGTAGTCACCCCGGAGGAAGTCGTCTCGAAATTCGGGGTTGACGTCCTCAGACTCTACGTCCTCTCGAACAATGCTCCCTGGGAAGACCTCAAGTTCAACTGGGAAGGAGTCAGTACCGTCAACCGGGCGATCAATATCCTCTGGAATGTCTACCGGTTCCCGCTCCCGTACATGATCCTCGACGGGTTTGTCCCGGCATGCCAGGAGAAGGCAATCCCTGACAACGAGTATATCGCCAGGATCATCAGGGAGATGCCTGACGAGGACCGGTGGATAATCTCCCGGATCAATTCCATCGCCGCATCGGTAAAGACCGACATGGGAGAGTACCAGATTCACCGGGTGACCCGGGCCATGATATCCTTTATCCTCGAGGATCTCTCCCGCTGGTATGTCCAGATCGTCAGGCCGCGGATGTGGCTCGAGGAGGATTCAATCGGAAAACGGTACGCATACGAGACGATATACTACTGTATGCGGTCGCTCTGCCGTCTTCTCGCCCCGTTCACCCCGCATATCAGCGAGACGATCTACCAGAACCTGAAACTTCCGGCAGATCCGGCATCAGTCCACATGCTCCCATGGTTCGAGGCCGATCCCCGGCTCACCGATGCAGACCTTGAGGCAACGATGGATGTCATCCGGTCCTTTGACGAGGCGGTGGCCAATGCCCGCCAGGCAGGAAAACGCAAACTCCGCTGGCCGGTCGGAACCATCACCGTCGTCGCCGAATCCGATCTCGTCGAGAAATCGCTCCGCACGATGTCAGAACTCGCAAAAGACCGGGCAAATGCACGCGAGATCCAGGTTATCAGGGGAATGTGGGATCGGATCGGCTGGACGGCAGAACCGGTCATGAAGAAGATCGGTCCGTCTTTCGGGAAGATTGGGCCGAAGGTCAAGGCCTACATCGAGGGGTGCGACGGAACAGCCCTTCGCCAGACCCTTGAGACCGAGGGGAAGGCTGCCTGCGATATCGACGGGGAACCGGTTGTTCTCACGAACGAACACGTCACCTTCTCCCAGAAGATGCCGGAAAATGTCTTCTCCGCCGCTATGCCGGATGCAACCGTCTATGTCGACGTGACCCTGACTGCCGACCTTGAGGCAGAGGGGTATACCCGCGAGTTGATCAGGCGGGTTCAGGAGATGCGCAAGCAGATGAACCTGAACGTCGAGGAGTTCATCGTCATGGATGCCGTTATTCCGGACGGCGGACTCTGCGGCCTGCTCACCCCGGAGTGGCAGCAGTTTATCGCACAGGAAGTCAGGGCAACAGAGATCATCATCCATTCCTGCCAGGAGAGCAGGGACGGGGACCGGCTCTGGCAGCTTGACCGGGAATGGGATATCGAAGGAAAGATGGTGACGATCGGGATATCAGTCGCCGAGAAGGCCTGAGATATACACTTCTCCGTCCGGTTTTGAGAAGAGAGGAAGGTCCCGGTCGATAACAAGCCGGGACCGGGACGTTATGGTCTCCTCGCCGGTGACCGGATTATACCCCTCTTTTGAAAATTCCTCTCTCCGGACCATGATTCCCCGGCGCTGCCAGGCCGGTGTCTTTGCAAGATTGACCCCCCGCTGATGGCAGATCTCGTGGAGCTCGGAGGCACATACCCCTTTAAGGAGGGCAGCAACCTCTCCCGGCGATGTGCCTTCCCGGGAAAGGAGGTACTGGCTCCAGCTGTTCATATGGTTCCGCCATGCCTCATCCTGCCGCCAGACAAGGTAAGGGAGCACCTGGTCTTCATGAACCGGGATGACCCGGGCATCGAACGCGACCGGAGCATCCAGGCGGAGGGTGATGGAGAGAGAACTTGCCGCAAAAGAAGCCATGACCGAATCTATCTTCTCTACCCTTCCATCGAAGGGGACCTCGCGGCAGAACAGACTGATCTCATCTGAAAAGGTAAATCCAAAGAGCGGAGAGAGACCACTATCGCCGATACACGCTCTCGTCACCGCGGCCATGGCATTGGCAAACCGTTCGTCATACGGCCGGATAAAATTGCACGCGGTACAAAAATGATGGAATGCCCGGCCATCAAGCCTGATGATGAAGGGAGGGAGCACCCTCAGATCAGCATATATCTCCCTCTCTTTCATGAAGGTAGTCAGATTACAGGGTCCGTTATCAGAGTTCCCCGCCGTCCCTGAACATGTTGGGGATATGCCTGATGACGACTACGTCTGAAATGCTCTTTACGAGGCGGTACGGGATCTTGATCCCCTTGTGGGTTTTTACCTCAACCACTTCAGGGTTGAGTTTTCCGGCGGCAATGGCTTCGATTCGCTTTGAGTCGATATCGAGGATGAGATCTTCGATCTCACCGATAAACATCCCGTTCTCAGAGTAAATTTTCAGTCCGATGAGGTCCGTAATCTGATTCTTCATATTCCATTGACATATATGCTAGAACCGTAAAAAAGAATTCGACTCATCCCGGAAAAAATGACCCGGGATACGAGGGGTTTCGGGCAGCCGGCTTATCATCCCGGTCCCGGGCAGGGGAGAGGGTTTCAGCCGGATTCAGATACCGATTTTCCCGAGGGGGGCAGTATGCCGGAGTTTTTGGCCGCCGGGTACCCGACCAGGGATGCCGGTCTGGCCGCAACGGTTTTTAGACCACGGCTGATACTGATGAGAGAAGATCATGGAAGGTTCATTTCGAATAGGCTCCCTCTTTGGCATTCCGATACGGATACACTTCACCTTTCTCATCATCATCCCGCTGTTCGCATGGATCATCGGGAGTGATATCGGGTTCACCATTGAGATGGTGGAGAAGGTATTCGGGATCACGGTTGATACCTCCCTTATCCAGACCGGTTACACCCCGTACATCCTCGGCATCGCCATCTCGCTCGGGTTGTTTGCCGGAGTGTTCATCCATGAACTTGCCCACTCCCTCGTGGCAAAACGGGCAGGGATTCCGATCGAACATATCACCCTCCTCTTCTTCGGCGGAGTGGCTGCCATTGACGAGCAGGAACCCGAGCCGCGTGTTGAACTGATCATGGCCCTTGCCGGTCCGCTCACCTCCGGTGCCATCGGAATAATCTGCGGTGTCCTCCTGTATGCCCTCTCCCTCGTCCAGCCAACGCCGGTCACCGGGATACTCATCTACATCCTCGGGTACCTGGCGATCCTGAACGTGCTGCTCTTCGCGTTCAACCTCCTTCCGGC
>CAZWTX010000056.1:0-5322 GCA_964637135.1 uncultured Methanospirillum sp.
TCAAACGGCTCACGATCAAGGATTTTGACTATATCAGCCAGACCGGGCAGAGCGTTGCTGATACCATCAGGTCAAAACAGGGAAGCAGTGGAGAAGCAGTAATCAGGTTCCCGTCAGGGATAAAAGTCCTTGAACGCCACAACATCCCGCTCAGTGATACCAACGGGAATATATATACTGTCCTCACGGTATACAACGACATTACCAACCAGAAAAAAGCAATATCAGAAGTCATCGAGGTTGCAAAAGCAGCAGAGCAGGGAGATCTCACCACCCGTACCCACCCTGACCAGTACACGGGAGATTATTACGAACTCTCCCGAGGCATTAACCAGGTCCTTGACACCATTGTTACCCCCCTCAGGAAACTGATTACACAGATAGAAGGAATCTCGGCAAATGCCGAGGAAGTTGCATCAAGCGTGAAAGAAGCCTCGGCAGGAACAACTGCCCTCGCCGACAATGCCGATGCCGTAGGGAGAATTGCCGAACAGGGAGATGATGGTGTCCGCCAGATTCTCCGGGCAATGGAGGATCTTACAACCACCGTTTCAGAGATCGCGGTCAGAAGCGAGAGTGTATCCAAGCTGGCGATTGCCGCTGAGGATAAGAGTAAAACCGGGGTTGAACTGGCAACAAAGACCTCTACCGTCATGGAAGGAATAAACCGGAGTACCGGTGAGGTCAATCAGATTGTCCTTGATATTAAGACCCAGATGGATCAGATTGGGAAGATTGTAACGCTCATCACCGATATCGCCAACCAGACAAACCTGCTTGCGCTGAATGCTGCGATTGAAGCGGCCCGCGCCGGCGATGCAGGAAGAGGGTTTGCGGTGGTGGCATCTGAAGTCAAGTCACTCGCACAGGATTCACGGAAATCCGCTGAGAACATCGCGGAGATGATTCATGCCCTCCAGAATAAGACCGAGCTGGCGACACGGGCGGTTGACGAGGCAGGGAACAGTGTCCAGGAAGGGAATACTGCTCTGGCAGAGACCCTGACCGCCTTCAATACCATAAAGGATTCCATCGAGGACATCTCGAAGAATGTCGTTGAAGTGGCATCCCTGTCAGAAGAACAGGCCGCGTCAGTGGAAGAGATCTCAGCCAGCATTCAGGAAGTGTCCACGCTTCTCCAAACAGCAGCAAAACAGGCAGTAGATTCAGCGGCTGCAACGGAAGAGGCATCAGCCGCACTTGACCAGATCGAGACAGCAATCAATGATGTAACAATGAACATCGATGGCGTGAATCAGGAAATGGCACGGTTCAGAACCTGAACCGGTGGGATCTGACCCGGTTCCTGGATACACCAGGGACGTTTTCTTCTTCTCCCAATTTTTTCAGCCTCCCTGAATTCTCATCCGCTCCTGTCTCTAAAGAAACCCCCTGGTCAGCATGTCTGATACATCGGTCACGATTGGATCAGGTCCACGCCACCTGGTGATCCGAACCGGTCATGAGAAAGGGTGCAGGATCTCCTCTCGATAGAAAGGGCCGGAGACAATCCAACCGCCATAGTCTGTTTGAACCAGCATCCCTCTGAAGAGGAGATGTTTTCGTACGTTGCCACATAATTAAGTAACTAAATCACTTAGTAACTAAATGATTTATGACCTGCCTGCCACCATCTCCCAGGGATCTTTACCGGATATGGATGAGGATCATCAATAATGTCAATGAATCGGAAAAAATTCCCCGGTATTTCGGCATAGAAACACCGCTCTATCCCTCCGAGATTCACGCTCTTCAGGCCATCGGGGAACATCCCGGAAGCAATGTCCGGGAAATTGCCACCATTCTTGGAATAACCCCCGGGGCAGGTTCGCAGGTGATATCTAAACTTGCCACCCGCGGCCTTGTCAGGAAGGTCAGGGGAAAGAAGAATGAAAAAGAAGTGCACCTGGAACTGACCAGTGACGGAGAGACCGCATTTCAATCCCATGAAACTACACACGAGATGGTATATCAGCGGATTGTAGACGGTATCAGCCCGGTCAGCGAGGATGAGGCACGGTTCCTGGAACGGATCCTTCATGGTCTTGAGAAGGTGTATGATGAACGCAGGGCAGAGCTGCTCACATCGTCGGCGAAAAAAACCACAACGAAACCCGTTCAAGGAGAAGAATCATGAGCCAGGTCAGAGCGGTGATGAAACTCACCTTCGCCCACCTCATCAATGATATTTATGCACCGGTTCTCATGGCACTTCAACCGGTCCTGATTACCATGTACGGGTACGGATACTTCGAGGCAGCCCTCCTGCCGGTGACCCACAGCATCGTTTCATCGGTTCTGCAACCCCTATTCGGCTATCTTGCAGACAGCAGGGGGCTGCGGATCAGTATCAGTCTCTCAATCCTTCTTTCCGGATGCGGAATCGCCCTGCTCGGACTGGTTCCTGATCAGTACCTGGTCATGCTCGGGTGTGTTGCACTATCCGGTATTGGTCATGCCAGTTTCCATCCCGGGGCACTCTGCAAGGTCAGTTCAGCCGCGGCGGGATCGAACCGGGGACAACTGACCTCATACTTTGTGGTGGGAGGAAACCTAGGCATGGCTCTCGGTCCGATTCTCGCGGGGATTATCCTGACATCAGGCGGCCTGCCGCAGGTCGTGTTCCTGATCGTCCCGGCAGTGCTCGGAGCGCTTCTCCTTCATATCAGGCAGGCGGAAGAGGCATGCCCGGTGCAAAAAACATCCCCGTCATCTGAAAAGGAAAACTGGAAACCGGTCATCCTTCTGTTCTCCGGATCCACGCTTCGATCCTGGGTCACCTTTGGAACAATGACATTCCTTCCCACCTACCTTGTTCTTGAAGGATACCCCCTTCTTCAGGCAACTACCATCGTAACCCTGATGCTGCTTGCAGGAGTGGCAGGACAGATCAGCGGGGGAATCCTTTCAGATCGGATCGGACGCCGTCTGGTCGTGGTCATCACGACCTTTGCATCCGTTCCTGCCTTTACGGCCATTCTCCTGACGCACGGTCCGTTCCTTATCCTCTCCATCCTGGTCTTCGGATACCTTCTCTGGGCATCATTCTCGGTCACGATAGCAATGTCGCATGAACTGATCCCCTCCCAGGTTGGACTGATATCCGGGCTGTTCCTTGGCATTGCAATGGGTGCCGGTGCAATCGGGGTATCAATATCCGGACTAATCGCTGATACGGCAGGCCTCACGACATCTCTTGTAATCTTTCCGGTGATCCTTGTTGCAGCAGGGATCCTTTTCATCCTGGTGAAAAGTCCCCGCCAGACCACGGGATCCCGATAATTTTCGGGCCTTAACTGAAATGGAAAAGAGAGAGAGAGAGAGAGAGAGAAGGGGATTATCACACGGTTACTGAGGCCTGTTCCCATCCCCGGAACAACCGGCAGCCATACCGGTTTTTTCTCCGGGATCCGGACACGGGCAGTACTCGCGCCGGGAGTATCGTACCTTATCTGACTCCCCTCCTGAAAGGACAACGTAATACCATTCAAGCAGGGTCTTCCAGAATCCGTACTCCTCGTACCGCCTGAAATCAAACCCGATAACCAGGTTTGGATTGAAATGGATCCTCCCTTCCTTTTTCATCCTGAGCGGGATCTCCAGGTCGTCCCCGGCATCATAGGTCCGGTACATTCCCGCTTTGATAAACGCGTCTTTTCGAAAAGCCGTGTTGCAACCGAGGGTATAATGCCAGAGACCGGTCCCGGCCCCGGCCCAGATCATCGTGTTGAAAAAAGTTGCATACATGCGGTTTTTTGCATTGTTTTCAATCGTGGTAACCGGACCGTATGCCTGAACAACATCCGGGCGTTTAAATGACCGGATTAGTTCCTCCACCCAGTTCTCAGGAATGATGCTGTCCGCATCAGTCGTTCCAACAAGGTCATAGACCGATTCAATGATGCCATCGTTCCGTGCCCCCCCGACCCGTTCTGATCGCTGGATAAAGACCTTATCCGCATACGCAGAAGCAAATTCCCGGGTTTTATCTTTTGAATCACCGTCAACCACGATCAGTTCATACTGGTCACGATCGACGGTCTGGCGGGACAGAGCGCTCAAACACCGGGTTATCCTGGCTTCCTCGTTGTATGTAGGAATGACAATAGAAATCATGCTGATGTGTCTGAAGATTATGATTCGTCAATCCGGCACCCATAGGGGCTGCGGATATACTTTTGCAGTTTTCTATTCCCCTTCATTCCAGATAACCATGCAGGAAGACAGGCAGGTATGAACCGGCATACAGAGAAATTACTTGAGCATGGCAGACCCACCTTCATCTGGTGCGTATAAAGAAACGAACCTTATCCATTCTCTCACTTGGATTTGGTATACTGGTTATCGCCATCGTCTGCTATGTTACCTTCAGTGAAGAGACAATAACCCATATTCTTGCATTCAATCTTGCTTTCCTCGCTCTTGCCATTCTGTTCAGATTCATTGCCCTTGGATTCTGGGGTGCCCGGATCACCTGCATGGGAGGAGCTCTCGGGTACCGCGTTCCCTTTCTCCATTCAATTAACATGGTTCTGGCCGGCCTGTTTGCCGGAACCTTCACTCCCGGTCAGCTCGGCGGTGAAGCCGTCAGGATCCACGAACTCCATGCAGTCGGGGTTACGGTCGGAGATTCAACCGCAATTGTCCTGGTAGAAAGGGTTTTAGACGGGGTCGTCCTGACCATCCTCGGGATCGGATCGTTGATCCTCCTCCACCAGTTATGGACGACATTCCCGGTATCGATCCTTGTATTGATGGCAATAGCCTGGATTTTCATGCTCAGCATCCTGATCATCCCCTTCCTTGCCGTCCGGTATCCCTGCCGGACCCGTTATATCCTGCTCCGGATCATCGACTGGATTGCCAGGCGGTACCCGTCCCAAAAGATGAAAAAGATAGGAGAGGATATCGGACCTGAAATTAATAATTTTTTCTCCTGTATGACCCTCTTCACCCAAACCGCCCGTAAAGGACTCCTTTTGGGGGGGATCTGTACCTTTGCCTTCTGGATATGCGAGTTCATGGTCGCATCCATCATCCTGATGGGACTGGGATACCCGCCCTCGATTGCGGAATCGTTTTTCTTCCAGATCATCATTGCAATCGTGATGATGATCCCGTCAACCCCCGGATCAACGGGTGTCACCGAACTTGCCACGACAAGCCTGTACACGCTGCTCATCCCCGTATCAGTGGTCGGGATCTTCACCCTTGTCTGGCGGTTTGTCACTTTTTACCTGAATCTCGTGCTTGGTGCCATCTCAAGTCTGTTCATCTGCAGAAGGGGATTGTCAGGGGGAAAGGATGGCCAGTCCTGCAAGG
>CAZWTX010000056.1:5422-7713 GCA_964637135.1 uncultured Methanospirillum sp.
CTGTTCATCTGCAGAAGGGGATTGTCAGGGGGAAAGGATGGCCAGTCCTGCAAGGTAATTGAATAAAAATCCCCTCTACCCAGTATAACAGACAATCGGGCATTCCGGGAGATATCCGGGGGAACTCACTGAACCGGAGAAAACCGGGGGATTGGGAGGTATGATTTCATTGCCGGCTCAGGCATCCCCTCAGGTTAAATGGAACCCACGCTGATAGAGTATCATCAGATAAACCGGAGAGATAACCGGACAGGGGTTCATCAAGCCGGGCAGGAATACCTGCCGGCCCTCCGCCAGGAAAATCATGAAACGTCGGGGACTTCTGATCCTGATGATCATCCTGATGCTGTTGACCATCAGTGGATTGGCATACTACAGCTGGTTCTCCTCCCTGGAGAGTTATGATACCATCGAGCGGAACAAGATCGCAGAGACAAGAGAATACCTCCAGGAGGGAATGACAGAACAGGAAGAACAACTCCTCTCCCAACTGCGTGATTATAGTATCTGGGACGACTCATACCGGTATACGACCGGGACATATCCTGCCTATCCGGAGGACAATTTCAACGAGTTCTCGCTTGAAAACCTGAATATCCACGTTATTGCCATAATTGACCAGAATAATTCAGTTCTTTTCCAGAAAGCATATGATCCTCTCGTCCGGCAGCTGAAAAATTCAGATATTGCCCCCGGGATTCTCTCCCGGTTAACCGTTGATTCAGAGACTGATAATCGGACAATCCTCATTTCTGAAGATAACATGCCGATCCTCTATGCAAGTAGTCCCATCCTGCATACTAATAATTCCGGGCCGGTTGCAGGAACCTATATCTTCGGGAGACACATTGACCAGACCTTTTCAGAGGCCCTTGAGCGATCGGTTCATCATCCGGTAGAGGTCACAGCGATTCCCGCAGGTCCTGATGGGCAAAGTACGACTATACCCGGGTATCCCGGTCTTCTCTCCCTGATCACCGCGGAAAACAGTGACCATATTGAAGAGTCATTCCTGACCCTCAGTTCAGATGCAGGGAATGTTATCGTCTTCCGGATAACCCGTCCGAAAGATGTGGCAATCATGGGGCGGCAGATTCTTGGACAATCCCTCCTTGTTCTCATTCTTCTTGCCACCGCCTGTATAGTCATCATGGCCGTGTTCTTCTATGCCGGATTCAGACGGTACGAAGAGGCACAGAACAAACTTGAAGAGATACAGAGGGAGATCAGGATAACCACCGAACGAAAGAAGATATCTGATACCATCCAGCTGATCCTGGATAATCTTCTGACCTTCGGACCAGACAGCCGGGAAAATATTTTGAGTCTTATTTCCCTCACCGGATCTCTGGTACACGCAGACGCGGTTCTCTATTCTGTCGTTCGTGACGGGGAAGAACAGCTCGTTGCATCCACATCACTTCCCCCGGATTATTCCGTCCACCCCGGACCAACAGGGAGCCTTTCGAGAACGCTTAGCCGGGATGGTACCCAGGATACCTTCTATTTCTCCGATCTTCAGAATACGTCATTTGCTGAGACTGATCCCCTCATTAAAACCGGACAATACCAGGTATGTCATGGATGCCGTGTTCGTTCCGGAGAAAAAGAACCCGGCATACTGGCGACGTATTACCAGAATTATTACACCCCCGGAGAACTGGATGAGGTGATATTGCACCTCATTTCAAACCTGATCGTAGTTGAAGAAAGCAGATATAACGCCGAAAATGCCCTCCACCGAAGAGATATCATCCTTGAAGCGGTCAGCACCGCTGCAACCATTCTCATGCAGGAAGTGGTATCGCCGGATTTTCACCTGATATTAGGCATGTTCGGGGAGATCCTCGATATATCCCGGGTGTATACCGGGCTTGTTGATAACAACCACGAAAACCAGGTCCATAAAACAACGCTGGTACCCTGGATATCAGAACAGGCAACACCCGCCATTCCCTTTCTAACCGATTCTTCTATCTGGCAGGAACAGATTTCCGGATGGATAACCCTGCTGCGGGAAGGGGAAGTGGTTGCAGGCCCGGTTGGATCATTCCACGGGCCTGAACAGGAGTACGTAAGATCCCTCGGGATCAAATCTCTTGCATTATGTCCCGTATTCAGGAGATCCCACCTTTTTGCGGTGTTGATCCTGGAAGACCATGTACGTCCGCGGGAGTGGATCCCGCCTGAATGCGAGGCACTGAAGGCTGCAGCAGCGCTTATCGGCTCCACCTTAGAACGGATGGAGAACGAACGGATACAAAAGCGGTACATGGAACAGCTGCTCGAGA
>CAZWTX010000057.1:0-7416 GCA_964637135.1 uncultured Methanospirillum sp.
ATCGGATTCCTGGTTATGACCGGAATTACTCCGGCATATCCTCTCTGGCTGATCGTGTCCGGAACGATCTTCCTTGGTGCCGGGATCGGGATGCTTCATCCGATCTTCACCATCGCCGCACAGAACGAATTTCCTATCAGGGATATGGGAACGATCACCTCATCACTCCAGTTCTTCCGGAACATGGGTGGAACGGTTCTCACCCCGGTATACGGATATCTCATGGCGATTACTCTTCAGAGCAGTGGCAGATTAAACCAGACAGATTTCTCGCTGGTTCCTCCGGATAGCCTCGTATATGCCATTCATCATGTGTTCCTGCTGTGTATCGTAATATCATGCATTGCTCTTATAATCACCCTGGTCTTAAAAGATATCAGGATTGCTTCCCGGGAGAAGCCTGAGGACGGGTGATTCTTTTTTCGTGTTTTCGAACTGGTATCAATGGTATCAGATGGGTGTCTCTACTCTCAGTAGAGAAAATTTCCCGGGTCCGATCAATCACGAATCCTTCATCTATTATTTCCCCGATGTTCTTTCAGGATTTTTTCCAGACGATCAAAATATTCGTCAGTCTTCCAGAATTCCTCGTAATTCCGGAAATATTCCTCCCATGCTTCCTCAACAAGGGGTTTCCCGCACCGGGAACAGAACCTGTCGGTTGGCTCATTCATGAAATGGCATGACCTGCATAATCCCGGTAATTCATCCCTGAAAAAATGTAAAAACGCTTTCTCCACGACGGTTGTGACTGACTTCCCCTCATTATGGGCCCGTTCCTTAATCTTCGCAATAAGAAACGGGGAGATTCGAGCAGAAAAATGCTCTTTTTTTTCAGAGGAATTGGTAGACATAACGTATGACAAATTGTTACACAACTACCGGGATAAACCTGTCTATATGAGTACTGAAGAAAAGATTTCAGCAATTACCACCCCGGAGAGGTCTGAAAATGAACTCGTGATCACAACAACAGAACTGGAGTACCGAGCGGAACCGGCAGGCTTAATCTCTGACAATCTATTTAATCCTTTGGGAGATTGTCGATGAAAGTAAACTGTTTTCTGATCATGCTGCTCGGAGTGGCCATGCTATCAGCAGGAGTTTTGGCTATGAACGTGAACGAATCAGGGTCTGTTACCGGTTCTAGTGAACCCCTGATGGTTTCAGAAATGAACGAATCCCAGGAGATCTCTCTATTCCCGCAACAAGCAGAGGATATCTTCAAAAATATTGATGATGAAATCATGATAGCCGCAGAGAGGGCCTATAATTACCTTGTTTCAGGAGACGAGGAAAGCAGGCAGGTATTCCTTGATGATTATGCAATACTCAAAAACGACCTTGTAGCGTTTGAGAAGGAAATCGATCTGAAATCTGAAAACGCTGCAACTTTCAAGGCCAGATATGATGAGTTAACCGGGGCGGTTGATGCCATGGAAACGATAGCAGAGAAGATGTTTGCCTCGTATGAGATGAATAAGACAATCGAAGCCGGGGATTTCAATGAGTTTGAGACCACAGTGGAGCAGGCAAAGATAGCCCAGGATGCAGCATGGGATCTTGGATTCGATTCCGGTACTGGGCCGACAAGTTCTGACGTATACCGGATTCACCTGAGGGAATCTCTCTATGAAGCAATCAAGGAATCCTCTGTATACCTGGTCCGGGGAAATGCAGCCGAGAAAGAACAAGCCCTTGCTGCGTTTTCAAATTTTGATGAGACCCTCGCTACAGCTGAAGAGCAATACCCGGATGAATCCTATGACGATCTGAAACAGATCAAGGCAGATCTCATGCAGAGTGCAGAAAAGGTCTTCGCCACCTATGAAACTGAGGGTGCGGTCGATGCCGGTCAGTTTGCAGATCTGAAGAACCGCATCGAAACGTTGTACACCGGGTTTTAATCGTATAGACAGGGATGGAGAGGGTGTTGATGGTACTGGATCCTCACCGTCCGGATCCCGGTTGTCTGGCAGAAGGTGTATTCTGACCGGGCTGCCCTGACGGTAACCGGGTTTATCCCATTCAGGCTTACATTGAATCTTCATGAGAAAAAAGAGAGATAAGCCGATTGCCCGGTTATTCCTATGAGTATAAATTTTTAATTTACAAATTATTATATATTTTAATAGAATAGTTCTTGCATGGGATTGCGTGTTATATTTCTTATAACTACATTGGTTCTTTTCTGGGGGATAAGTGTCGTTTTTGCCGATGAACCGGCAAACATCTCCTCCTTTGATCCCGATCTCTTTCAGATTCCTGATATGTCAGGATCGGTGATAGAAAACCTGTCCATGGTAAACCTTCTCTCTGATGAGACCGTAAAGATGGTCCGGGGGACCGGAAGTCATTCAATGAACATTTCCCTGACTGACAGTTCCGGAAATAAGTCGGTCTCCTATCTGTTCATCACCGGATCCGATCAGACGACCTGGTCGTACAACACAGAGACCATCAATACCTCACCGTATTACATGACGGCGGTTTATCTGACGGTCTCTAAAGCTGACCGGGTTGAGGCTGGAGCCTATGGTATTGCAAATGGGAGCAGGGATATTGCGTATTCATATACGATTTTAACCGGGGACGTATCGGGAGATATCTATTATGGGGCGGCCGTTCCGAGCGATGCGAGCATTGAATGGTTACCCGGCCCTGAGAGCGTCATGATGACTATCGGTGTTTCAGGATCAGGAAACGCAATCGATGAAGGCCTTCATTTCAATCAGCCATATCATTTCGATCCGGTAATGATTGCCGCCCTTACCGGATCGGTACCTTCTTCCGTGAATGAAACAGCGTTGATAACCGAAACCGGGGGAGAAATCAGCAATTTCACGACTGAAGATGAATCAGCACTCTCACAGATACAAGCCCTGACTGATTACACCATGCAGATACTTACGCTGGGGGATTCCGGGTATATCGGATACCGTCAGGGAGCAGTTCTCTCATCTGCGGATGAAATGATTACCGGTCATTCTATTACAAATCTGAAGGGGTGCGACGGAATCTCTTCAACCCAGTATCACCGGAAAACAGGGAGGAAACCGGTGGATGTCTCGTCATATATCGACGGATCCGGTTTTTCTATTGTTTCCTACTCCGGAAGTATCGATGATTATGGTACGAAAGGGTGGATGGATACCAGATTCACTCTTGATGATGATACTTATATCTCTTTAACTTCCCGGATCAACAACGGCAATGGTGGGACAAGTGACAATATCCTAGGATATATTGGGCATACTATTACAGATAGCCCGGTAGTTCTCTCCGCAGAACAGAGTATCTCATGGGATGAATTGTTCTCCTCCATATCAGCAACCTATGACGGATCTGCTCCGTACATCAGTCATATCGGGCAAAACTACAATGAAAAAGCAATTACTTCCAGTCAATTGACCGCCGGTTCTTATGATGATCTGACACCGGTATCGGTTAAAGGCCATGTTCAGGGATTTGCATCAGATGCAGGAACCGGGTCTGCATCAATTCAGAATCTCTTCTATGTCGATGCCAATCGTGGCATACCGATCAGGTGGAATTCGGACGCTTTCCGTGACAACGAGGAGGTCAATGCAGCCGGAACCTCTACCTCCGGTTCCCAGTTTATCAGGCAGAAGGCGTATTCTGACCGGTCTACCCTGACAGCAACCTGATTTTTCTTTTTTGGATTTTGTTTTCTCCGGGTATTGGGTATGCCTGGAATCACCCCGCCAGACTAATTATCTAATAGATTCGGGATATGACATTCCATGCATCATTAGGAGTAGCCCGTATAAAACTGAATATTATGCCCGGAGTTTTATCACATCGGAAGATGGTATCTATCGAAACGCTCCAAAAACCGATCGGACTATCCAACCAGTGAGTTGTGGTGAATGAGTCTATGACCACTTCCCGAGAGATCGGTCCTGATCCTGGGAACGACGTTTTTTTGCAGAAACACCTGACAGCTTTCATCAGGAACCGGTCATAAAAGATGATCGCTTATAGTAAGGGGGGAGATACCAATCCATTTCCTGGCTATTGATTTCAGTATACAACATGAATAAAGGGATATTTTTTTTCCTTGTCCCAGAGTGGTGAGAAGAGTTCCTCATTCCCAAAACCTCATTCCAGGGATCATTCAACAGGTATCCGGATGGAAAAACAGGAGTGAGTACCGGCAATGCCGAACACTCCCAGTCCCTGGTTTTACTTTCTGACCGTCTTCACAAATTCGGTCTTTCTCATGATTGCGGATGCATCCTTGTTCTCAACCTCGAGGGTGATCGTGTACCTGCCGATCCACTGGTACGTATGGACCGGGTTTTGCTCCGCTGAATATGTTCCGTCCCCAAGGTTCCATCTCCACTTCGTCGGACTGCCCGTTGAGAGATCGATAAATCTGACCGTAAGCGGGGGCAGTCCGGTCACCTGATCTGTGGTGAAGTTGGCCGACAGGGTGCCCGGGATTCCTCCCGGCCTGACCAGCGGTGCCGTATCATTCGCCCCGGAAGAGACCGGGTAGGGAGTCGTGACATAGCCGGCAGGATTGGCAGGCTGCAGGTCAGACCAGCCGGTCCCGTCCGGGTTACTCCAGTAGTTGCCGGCAATATATGGTCCGCCGACGATACTGGTTCCCGGCTGTGGACCCGCAGGATTTGTCCAGGTGAACTGACCTGCATCACCCTCTCCGTCAACATTCTTCAGGGTACCGAAATAATTGTTATATATCGATCCGTTCCCCCCGTTGCTTTCATTCTTCAGGTATAATCCGGCAGTATGGTTCAGGACGGTGTTGCCAATGAATTGAAGACGATTCAGGGGAGCATCGGGATATAACGCATACTGGTTCGATTCAAGACGGTTTTCAGACAAAAATGCCATATCTCCAGTCAGGAAGATACCGACATAGTTTGTATGAGAGATAGTGTTCTGTGATATGAGTGAATCAGGCCCGTCGACCTCGATCCCGCCGACTTTATTCCCGACAACTTCATTATGGGAGAGCGTGACGTTGTTTCCTCCGAGACCGATCCCCAAAAGATTGTTCCCATTCGCGATGTTATTCGTAATAATCGAACGGTTTCCTTCAGAAAGAATACCGATCAGGTTATTGCTGGCATTATTCCCGGTGATGGAAACGGCATCTCCCAGATTTACGATTCCCACGAATGTATTATTGAAAAGCGTGTTCCCCCGGATTACTGAATCATTACCGGATAATTTGATACCGTAATACTCAGTACCTGATATCCGGTTATCGGCTACGGTTGCACTTCCCGAGGTTATGTTTATTCCTTTCTGGCTTCCGGAAATCGTGTTCCTGAGGATTGTCTGGTTTTCACATTCGGAATGGATACCGTATTCTGAGTTATTTACAAGGATATTGTCAGTCACGGTTGCTGACATATAGGAGAAATCGATTCCCGTAGTAGAGTTCTGGATATTATTTCGAACAAAGGAGAGATCCCAGCCCCAGCCGGCCAATCCGTATTTAGTCGTATTCCGGACGGTATTATCCTGTACGGTGAAATTTTCTCCCATTACCAACAGGCCCCCTACCCCCCCGTCCATCGTATTTTTGGTTAACGTGATATTGGAATCGAATGCACTAATTCCAACCTTTTTTGTTCCTATTACAGAATTCGCTGCTATTATGGAATTAACACCGCCTGTATCTATTCCATAGGTGTTGTTATATACCCGGTTCCCTGAAGCCAGGGAGTTTGCTCCGCTCATAATGATACCGACATCTGAACTGTCCAGAATATTGTTTCCGGTAACGATTGAATTATATCCTGTTGCGTTGATACCCTGCGGATTGGACTGAAGCGAATTTCCCTCGATAACTACTCTTACCGCTTGTGAAAATATTCCATGCTCTGAACTGTCCGTTACCGTATTGCCTGATATGGTGGTATTATTACCAATCGACCAGATTCCATCGTACCGGTTCGAAGAGATAATATTGTCGATAATCAGACCCTCTTCTGCAACAGATTCAATGCCATCTCCGTTACTAAGGATGGTATTGTTCCGGATATTATTCTCCGGTCCAAGTATCAGTATAGCTCCGTACGTGTTGTTCTCCACGAGGTTGTTTCTGATACTGATCTGCTTCCCATGGAGGGTTGTGATACCGAGGTCCAGGTTGTTACGGGTAACTGAATCATGAATGGAAGTATAAGATCCATATGCATCGATACCTTCCGTATTTTCATCAGCAATAATCCCGGTGATGACGGTTGAGTTCCCGTAACTAGAAATCCCGTAATAATTTCCGGTGAAAGAACTGTTCCGGATAATAGCTCCTTCTCCGGTACTGTTCAGTCCGGTGGTAAAGCCGGAGATCCGGGAGAAGTTCGCGATGGTACTGCCGGTATTCTTGAGCATTATCCCGGTTCCGGATCCGGTTCCCGTGATCGTGTGTCCTGCTCCGTCCAGATGAACGTCCGGAGCCGTAATCGTGATGGCAGCAGAATTTACAGCGGTGACATCAGATTCCGGGGTGTAGGTTCCCGGAGCATAGATCCAATAGTCAGTGTCGCTGTCAGGATACAGGTATGAGTATCCGGAGCCTTCCGGGCTGGGCGTGACCGGAACCAGGATTGTGGCATCGGCCTCTGAGTTCACTTCTTCCTCGGCTGATTCTACCTGAGAGGAGGTAACCTGATCGGCCATTCCGGCTGGCAGGCGTGAGAGAGGGATGGTTTCCTCTGGTCCGTAGGCCAGTACCTGGTTGTAGTCGGCGTGACGATCCTCGCCGGTTATCTGCTCGTGAACAATGAACGATTCATTCATGAAAGGATCGTGCAAATCCGGCGGGAATACGATTGAAGCGATACTATCTCCGCGTAACCCGAATCCGGCCTCAATGACACTCTTCCCTATCGGTTCCGGGACAGCCATGCACGGAAAAGAGCATATTGTAAGGAAAAATGCAACAAGGAGAAGAATGCCCGGATACTTCATTAGGCACCCCCGCGATTGAGAATAATTGTCTCCGGGTACGGTTGCGCCTTCTCATATTTTGAAATAAGATCTATATCATCCGTATTCCGGAGAAGAAAAGCCAATTCTGAACGTTCCGACACCGAAGTGATTTCCGGTGAAAAGATCGGGTAATGTTGTTTTTCTCTGAAAATCCAGCCATTTTTAAATGTATTTACCCCTAAATCCTGCTCCATCTTGCCCCCACCGTCTTGATCTATACCGTAAGGTACAGTTAAAAGGCTTTTATTATTTATTAATTATTAATATTTTGTTATTAATTTCAGATTGTCATATTCAAGATGTCTAAATTGAAATGTCAAATGGGGATTATTTACATCTCCGAAAAGCCTGGTGCTAATTTTTGATAAAAGGGCTCTGTTGAGATCCTCTGGTAGAAAATAGAAAGATCTAAGATCTTAGCGCTCC
>CAZWTX010000058.1:0-6836 GCA_964637135.1 uncultured Methanospirillum sp.
TCACCACCCTCGTCCTCGGGGTCGGGATCGGGGTGCTCGCCCAGCCCCAGCTCGTGGTCAGGTTCATGACTGCAAAGGACAATAAATCATTGAATCGTGCTGTTCTCGTCGGCGGGCCGTTCATCCTGATGATGACCGGGGTTGCCTTCACCGTCGGAGCCCTGACCAATGTCTGGTTCTACCAGACAAGCGGAACGATCGCGATTGATGCAGCCGGCGGAAATGTCGATTCCATCATCCCCATCTTTATCAACGCCGCCATGCCGGATCTCTTCGTGATCATCTTCATGCTCACCCTGCTGTCGGCGGCGATGTCGACCCTCTCTTCACTCTACCATTCCATGGGTACCGCCCTGATATGTGATATCTGGGGAAGAGGACGGGCTTGTGCCCTTTCCCTGAAAGCAAACCAGATCGGGTGTCTCGTGATGATGGTAATCAGTGTCATCCTCGCATTCATGATGCCCGAGGGGATCATCGCCAGGGCAACTGCGATGTTCATGGGCCTGTGTGCCTCGGCCTTCCTCCCGGCTTTTGCCGTCGGGGTGTACGCCGGAAAACCGTCAACGAAAGCCGCCATCAGCAGTATGCTCTGCGGTGCGGTGATCTGGTTCTTCTGGACTGCGTTCGTTCACGCCGCCGAGGCAAAACAGCTTGGAATTTCCATGCTCCTCACCGGGAACCAGACGATCCTCGGGGCACCCTGGACCGTCATCGATCCGCTCGTGATTGCCCTCCCAATATCACTGGTGGTCATGGTTGTCATGCAGCTTGTCCGGGCAGACCGGGCATAAGGCTCCTTTTTTCTGATCTCCCCGTACCGTCTGTTTTCCGGGTGGAGCGGTACCCCCTAAATCAGGTAAAAAGATACACCGGCAGGATGATTCATTCAGTATGACCACCACACGCTCCCTGTTCACCGGGTTGATCATGCATCCGGTCAGAACGCTCATTTCACTCAGGGATGAATCACTGGCATCTGCTCTTCTGTATTACCTTGCCATCACCCTCGGGTTCACCATCCTCAGCATCATCATGGTCCTTGTTGCCGGGGCACTGGCAGCTCCGCTTCCGGTAAGCGGTGTTGATCCCCTTTCAATGGCCCTCTTCGGGATTGAACTCATCTGCATCACGCTCGTGTCCCTTCTCATCGGGGCGGGCATCGTACATGGAGCCGTCTGGCTGATGGACGGGGCGGGGACCATCCGGGATACCATCAGGATCTTCTGCTACGCGGAAACCCCGAGCCTTGTCATCGGATGGGTCCCGGTAATCGGCTGGATCATCGCATCGGTCTGGTCAGTGATCCTCCTTGTCCTCGGCCTGAAGGAATATCACCGGCTCACCCTTCAGCAGGCAGTCATCGCAGTACTTCTCCCGCTCGGGGCAGTTTTCCTGATCATGATCGCCGGTACGATGTACCTGACCGTCTCTCCCGAGGTCTGACCGGCAGAAAAAAAAGACAGTAAAATCAGGTGGTCCCGGTTTCGTTCAGGGGGATCACCGAGATCACTGAACTTGTGTTAATATCAGGCATGGTGATGGCGATCTCTTCGGGAGCTGTTCCGAGGATGCTGATGAGTCCTTCGCGGTACCAGTCGTTGTTTGACTCGTCAAATTCATCAATCGCATTTGTCGGATCGACATCCATCAGGACACCATACATCCCCGGGGCGATTGTCTGCGGGATGGTAAAGGTCCTGGTTGTGCTCGCCTGTGCCCCGCTCGGAACCGATTCAACCTCCCAGGTTCCGATCAGAAGCGGCGTCGGAGCAGGTGCGCTCCGGTTTGTCAGGTAAAAATCAATGGAGAATCGTCCGGCATCAGAACCTCCCTGGTTCTCGACCACCGAGACCACCCTGACCGTATCGCCGGGACCGGCCTGGCTCGTCAGGATAACCCCGGTTCCGATGAGATCTGCCGGTGTTCCTTCCGGCACGCGATCAGATATCCGGATCGTCTCTCCGGGGTTGTACTGATCCTCGGTTCCCATCACCTTCCTGACAAACCGGTATGCCCCGTCAGCAAGATCAAGCGGGAGAAGGAAGGTCTTCACACTCGAGTAATCACCGCCTGATGCCATCGATTCAAAGTCAGTCGAACCGATCGGGACGAGGGCCGCATCATCCCCAGATTCATTCACCAGGAAATAGGATATGGTGACCGGACCGCTGTCTCCTTCTCCCTGGTTCTTCACCATCTCGATGACGGTTATCGCACCGCCGGCATACCCGGTATCGGTTACCATAAGTCCCTCGGTTGTGATATTCACATCTGCAGAGACCGCAGAAAAAAAAGTGCCCGCCACCAATCCCAGAAGCAGGAGAACACCGATCCTCCCTGCACTCAACCGCATAGCTGATAGTTGGAGATAAACTGATAAAACCTTTCCAGACCTATCCCTTCTGGGCATATCGGAGCAGATCATCATGTATATACTCGTTCTCATCCGGCACGGTGAAAGCCTGTGGAACCGTGAAAACCGCTTTACCGGTTGGAAGGATATCGATCTCTCCCCTCAGGGGATGGAGGAGGCAAAACAGGCCGGAAAGACACTCCTTGAAAAGGGGTTCGCCTTCGACTGTGCATATACCTCTGTACTGAAACGGGCGATCCGGACACTCCTTATCATTCAGGACGAGATGGATCTCATGTGGCTCCCGACATACCGCTCATGGCGCCTGAATGAACGCCACTACGGCGCACTCACCGGGCTGAACAAGACCGAAACCGCGGCGAAATATGGCGAAGATCAGGTGCATATCTGGAGGAGGAGTTATGACATCCGCCCGCCGGCACTTACGCAGGGAGATCCTGTAAATCCCGGGTATGATCGCCGGTACAGCGAGATTCCACGGGACGAAATCCCTCTGACCGAGTGCCTGAAGGACACCGTCGCCCGTTTTCTCCCGCTCTGGAACGAGGAAATCGCCCCGGTGATCAGATCCGGCAAACGGGTACTTATCGCTGCCCACGGCAACAGCCTGCGTGCCCTGGTTAAGCACCTGGACCAGGTTCCTGATGCCGAGATCGCCGGGATGAATATCCCAACCGGAATTCCGCTCGTTTACGAACTCGACGAAAATCTGGCTCCGGTCCGTCATTATTACCTTGGTGACGAGGAAGCGGTCAGGGCTGCCATGAACGCCGTGAAAAACCAGGGTAAGGCCAGATAATCCTCTTTTTTTCCGGATAAATCCGGTTACTTCATCAGGGGGGAGATTTAATATACCCATGAGCGATGACAACCGTCCTCTTTGTCGATGATGAACCGGTTCTGCTTGATATCGCCGGGCAATTCCTTGAGCAGGATCCATCGTTCCGGGTATTGACCGCGTGTTCCGTGTACGAAGGCCTGAAGATCCTCGCCTCCCAACAGATCGATGCCATCGTATCTGATTATGAAATGCCGGAAAAAAACGGGCTTGACTTTCTCAGGGAAGTCAGGGCTGCCGGATTCCAGATTCCCTTCATCATGTTCACCGGGAGAGGCCGGGAAGAGGTGGTTATCAATGCCATTGCTACAGGCGCTGATTTTTACCTGAGGAAAGGGGACGATCCGAAAACCCAGTTTGCCGACCTGAAAGATAAGATAGAACAGGCAATCCAGTTCAGGGGCACCGGGATGGACACAAGACGGGCCGAAGACATCCACAGAACCCTTTTTGAAGCGGTACCTGACGGCATCGTCATCATCGAGAACGGACGGTTCATTGATATCAATACCCGGGCCTGCAAACTGTTCCATCTTCCGGCAGAATCCATTCTTGGAAAAACCGTGACCGATCTCTCGCCGCAATATCAGCCAGACGGCATTCCTTCCATCCAGAAAGCAGAAACACTCTTCTCACGGGTTCTCTCCGGTCAGCCAGTGGAGATCGAATGGGATCATCTCCTCCCTGACGGGAGTCGCCTCACGCTTGGGATCAGCCTGACCAGGATCATCACAAGGATAGAACCGGTGAGAATCCTCGGTATTTTAAGGGACATCACCGGCCGGAAACAGGCCGAAGCAGAGCTTGCCAGAAGATGCACCAGACAAGAGGAGGCTCTCCGGGAAGCAGGGGAACAGAACGATCAACTGGCTGTCCGGTACCAACAGGCCATTGAGAATGGACGGTTCCTCACTTCAATCCTCTCCGGCCTGCCCGGGATGGCATACCGGTACCGGAAAGAGTCTCATACAATGGAGTTTGTCAGCGATGGGTGCAGGGATCTTTCCGGGTATGACCCCACCGATTTCATCGATAACCAGGTGATCTCGTTCAAGGATCTCATCCTTCCCGATGACCGGGAAGCTGCCTGGGCACTGTACGACCGGCAGAGCGGGAGCGATCTGCCAGACGTGACAGAATACCGGATTCGTTGCCGGGACGGAAGCATCCGGTGGGTCCGGGACCAGCGGGGCGTCACCCTGACAGAGAACGACGGGCAGATTCATGAGGGATTCATCACTGATATAACCGCCGAAAAGGAGTCAGAGATCGCACACAGACAGGCAGAGCAGATAATGGCGGAGATCATCGATTCTCTTCCCGATCCGACCCTGGCTCTTGATACCGAAGGGAAGGTCATCGCATGGAACCAGGAGATGGCCAGGCTGACCGGGATTCCTGCCGGAGAAATTCTCGGGAAGGATCTCTCAGACCGTAAACTCCCTTTTTCAGAGGAAAACCACCCGGTCCTTGCTGCTCTTGCTGCATCCCCTGCATCCTTCCCTGATACCCGGTACCCGGAGATCAGGAGAACGGGCGATGTTCTGGAGACAGAGATCGACCAGGCAGGGGGAGATACCTGGCCATGTACCTTCTGGACCAGGGCACGGCCCCTGGCTGGCCCGGATGGGACGATCCATGGGGCTGTTGAATCGGTACGCGATCTCTCGTCAATTAAAAAGACCATGGCCATCCTCACCGAAGAGGAGAAGAAAACCCGACTCCTCGTTGAAAACCAGGCTGATGTGGTTTTTGCCCTTTCTCCTGATGGAACTGTGGAATATACAGGTCCCTCGATATACGCCTTCGGGGGGTACGAGCCGGGTGAGATCACCGGAACGAAAGCCGTGCAGTACATTTCTGATCCTGCCGGTGCCGGGGAGGTATCAGACCAGTTCAGGGAACTGCTCGCTGCCCGTCGCCCGGGAACGGTCTCCTTCCTGTTCCTCGCAGCCGACGGACAGGAGATCCCGGCTGAGGCTACTCTCTCCCCAATTGTCGTTAACGGAGACGTGATCCGGGTACAGGGGATTCTCCGTGATGTTTCAGAGCAGCACCGAAGGGAAGGGGAACTGAGATCTGCCTGTGAGGCACTGCAGATCGCATATGACGAGGCGAAATCCATTCAGAGAAGCCTTACAGAGGAGAATGCCACTCTCGACGAGAAAAAGAGGTTTCTTTCCCGCCTCCTTGAAACGATTCCCGGTATCATCTTCCGGATGAATCCGCTGACCGGGGAAATCCTCCATATAAGCGGTGATATCGCCGGACTGACCGGCTATGACCACGAAACCTTTGAGCGGGGGGAGAAAGACTTTGCAGATCTCGTCCGCCCCGATGAGATGCGACACCTCTCTGACCTGAGAGAGGAGGCTGGCGGAAAAGGAACCGTGTTCGAACACGGGTACCAGGTGATGCATGCCGACCGGACCTGCCGGTGGGTATACGAACGGTCACGCATGATCAACCCGGGAGAGACCGGTGATCCGCTCGTTGAAGGCATACTGTTTGACATCACGAGATACAGACAGGCTGAAGATGGTCTGAAACAGTCACTTGCCACGATCAGGGCCATCTTTGACAACACCACCGATGCAATCATCGTCCATGATCCGGAGGGACGGATCCTCGAGGTCAACCAGGAATTTTTCCGGATGGTTCGGATCAGCCCAGACAGAGGGACCAGCCTGACCATGCGGGATCTCTTCCCTTCAGATACCCCTGACCCGATTACCTCTGCCTGGGAGGAAGTACTCAGCGGAAGGGAACTAACCCGTGTTTGGCTGGTTACCCGACCATCTGACGATACCCGGTTCATGGCCGAGGCAAGCCTGAGGCGGCTTGACCTCCGGATGGGACCAGCCATCCTGGTAAATATCAGGGACATATCGGCAAGGATAGAGACAGAAGAGAGGATTCTTGCCGAAACAAAACGGCACCAGGCCGAGTGGGAGGCAATATACACCATCGCCCGTGATCCTTCCCTTCCAGGCGGGATCATCGACCGGTTCTGCGAGGGTACCACGAGGACAATCAGCACGGTGCTTGGATCAGAGATCCGGATCTGGTTGTTGGACACGGCCGGGGAGACCATCAGGAGGATTCATGATCCTGATAATGAAGATGACCGGAGTGAGATCCGGCTCTCCGATCACCCGCTCCTCTTCGAACGACTCGCTGAGCAGATCGATCTCGTGGCACATGCAGATACATCTCCTGAAGAAGAAGAGATACTCATATTCGGCTCAGAAGATGCCGGTTCACTTATCGGGGGAGTAATCCGGGCCGGGGGAGAGTTCATGGGGCTGGTGACTGCCTCATCTGACCCTGAGCGGAACTGGGAACCCGATGAACGCCTCTTCCTGGTCCAGTGCGCCGATCTCATCGCCGGGGCAGTACAGTCAGCAACGCTCAGGGAGCAGCGGGAGGAGATTCTGAGAAGCCATGAGGAACTCGAAGCCTCCTATGCACACCTGAACGAGAAGGAAACCGAACTCCGGGCCACGTGTGATGATCTCCTGGAGAGCCGGGAACAGATGCGCCGTTCAGAGAATCAGTACCGGTCTATATTCGAATATACCGGGGAAGCCTCGGTGATCCTGGATCAGGATCTTCTCATCA
>CAZWTX010000059.1:0-6788 GCA_964637135.1 uncultured Methanospirillum sp.
ACCCGTACCGGGGATAAATCGCATCCAATGAGATCGTTTCAAGGGCTCTTCGTGAGATGGCGGTATACCCATTCTGCGGGTCCATCAGCTGCCAGTACCCGGAGGCGATCTTTGTCAGGAGGGTAAGGATGGAATTTCCAACAAAACGCCACTTTGACATCCCTTTCCTGAAATTTTCATTTATCAGCCGGTTTCCGACGGCATAGTCCACCTGCCCGGAGATGACTGGTTCAAGGAGTTCGGGAAGGAAGGCAGGATCCATCTGGTTATCACCGGCCATTACTGCCACAATATCAATGCCATCTTCCAGGGCCGTTTTGTACCCGGAAATAATGGAGGCGCCTACTCCCTTGTTTTTTTGATGATGGATCGGAATAATGCGGGAATTGCCGGTGGCATACCGATCGATGATCTCACCGGTGTTATCCCATGAGGCATCATTTACCACGTATATTTTATCGACAAAATCCGGAATGGATTCCAGGGTGGGACCGATGAGGAGTTCCTCCTGGTATGCAGGGACGACCACTGCAATGGAACATGACTGATACATGATTCGAGAGACCCGATAAAAATATAGTCGTTTATTATAAAAAAGATGGTCTTAATAAAACCCGGTTCTGATCACCCGGAGCGGAAAAATCCCTCCCGGTACCGGTATGATGGAAAAGCCTGGAATAAAATTCACTGCTGCCAGCGATGAGTTCCCTTCTCTAAAACCTGCTTTACCCATTCCCGGTTATTCCACAGGGCACATCCGCCCTCTGATTCTTTCAATAGTTCATGGTGTGATCTGAGCGTTCTTAAGAAATCTGAGTTCAGTGCCTCTCTCAGACTCATCCGGGTTATGTTGACATCAGAAAACGGGGCCGCTGGACAGGGTTCGAGATCACCGGATGTATTGATATGAATAAATCCCCTTCCCGCTGAAAGACAACCCCCGAACCGGTTCTCATCACCGGGAAATCCGAGGAATATTGCCGGATGACGGCGTGACCACTCGTTAAGCCGGGATATAAGGTTCTTTCGTTGATCTTCGCTGATAATGAGATCTTCAGTACCGGGCTTTATCGGGACGTACTCGACAAACGAAAAAAGACGGCATCCTGCATTGAGCATTGTCCGGATGAAGGGTTCTCCGGTGACTATCTCATAATTCTCTCTTGATACCGTGACCGAACACCCGAAGAACACCTTCCTGGTTTTCAGGTATTCAAAAACCTGCATGACGTTCTGGTGTACCCCAGCGCCCCGCCGTGCGTCAGTTACGTCTTCTCCTCCCTCGATACTGAGGATGGGAACAAGGTTCCTGAGCCCGGCCATTTCAGTGACCAGGGATTCATCGATGAGTAATCCATTTGTATAGGCTGCAAAGATCATGGCGGGATGATCCCGTGCAAGATCCAGGATCTCATTCTTTCTGACAAAGGGTTCTCCTCCGGCGAATACCATGAACGAGACCCCAAGTTCTTCAGCCTCGGTTACGAGGGCAGAGAGTTGGTTGCCTGATAATTCCTGGGTATTGGTCTTTCCCCGTGCATGCATGTAGCACCCGGCACAGGAAAGGTTGCACCGCTGTGTTACACTGAGCATGATCACCGGTGGCACCTGGAGCCCGGATAACCGGAATTTTTCCCTTCTGGCTGCTGCTTTCTTCTGTATCGCTCTGAACCGGAGTATTACCGGAATCAGTCCGGGATCCTGTTTCACAATGGCAAGAACCTGGCGAAAGGTATCCGTGATACTATCATTAAGCAGACGGCGGAATGGCTCGTCAGCATCGTCCGGAATTCTCTTTTTATTTTGACCAGCCAGGGGTAGGTGTATATGGTTTTCTCCGGAGATGAGATGTTCGGCCAGAGATTGATCCCAGTTATGCATCCACACCTGCCTGTTCTTTCATATCCGCAATTGTCAGATCCGGGTGCCTGTATCGTCCCCGCCCGCTGGTTCCGAAAAGCATCTTGAGGTCGATTGCCTGAACCGGGCAGAAATGAAGGCATGCAAGACAGAGTTCGCAATGATGCTGCCATGCTGGTTTTCCCCTGGTCATCACGATATTCCCGACCGGGCAGACTGATGTACACGTTCCACATGACGTGCACGTATCATGGAGCACAAAGGATCGATCAGCCGTTCTGGTTTCCCGCTCAAATGACCGGTAGGTCAGCATCATCATGAGTGAAGAGAAGAATGCCCCGCGAACAGGCTGTTTTTTCCCCTCACTAATCTCCCGAGCGAAGCCGTCAATTGTTTTCATGGCCTTATTCAGGATCTCATCCTGTTTCATCCCGACCGGGGGGCGGGCGAGTGGCGGAAAATTACCCGGCATTCTCACGGCATGCGCGAGGTCAAGACCACGGGTATTCTTCTTCCGGAGGATCGTGTCCATCTGCCTGAGAGCTGATCGCCCCATCCCCCCCATCGTCACCATGCCGAATACATAGTCTGTGGCGCTGATATCCACCCGGGATAACCAGTCCCTGACCAGGAGCGGGACACCGAGATCATACACCGGACAGAGGATACCAACCCGTTCAGTTCTGGCAACGACCCTTTCACCTGATCTATTCATGGCTGCTATTGGAACCAGTTGTGTTTCACCCAGTATCTTGGCTATCTGCCGTGCTGCCGCGAGAGAATTACCAGTTCCGGTGAAGTAATAGATGGTTGTCTTCATGTCAGGGCCTGGATCCGCTCAATGAGTGACCGGATTGCCTTCTCATCAGCGACCCCGGTCCGGTCCAGTGCCCCCTCCCCTGCAACTTCAATACCCCTGGATAAAAGGGCGAGTTTCATCTGGTCAAAGGCCGCCCCTGGTGATCCGCCGCATGTCGCAACGAGGAATGCTTTCTTCCCAGACGTCCCGGTAAGAGCGTTGATGGCACCATGTATCCCCGGGGTTGCGCTCCCGGCCCATACCGGGGTGGCAAGGATAACACGGTCATACCCTGAGATATCGATCGTTTCTGGAATGACCGGATCGGCAACCCCTTTCTTCGCCCGGGAACAACCCGGCAGGATCGCCGTGAAGATCGAGTACGGTTTTTTCGGTTTGACCTCAATAAGATCTCCTCCACATTCCCTGCTTATCTGTTCAGCAATCTTCCGGGTTTTCCCGGAGAGTGAGTAATACAACACCAGTGTCTTCATGTTTCTTCCTGCTCCCTTCCTTTTTCTGTATCCTGTGAGGCATCGATGATCATGCTGATCATCCGGTTACGAATCGCGTAATCATCAATATCCGGTTTCGTGAAGGCCATCTGACTGACTACGGTGATCCCCCGGCTGTCCAGCCATCTCTCCATGAGAGGGAGAGCTTCTCCTGCCTGGTGTCCGCATGTGACGTAGATTACTGCTCGTTTACCTTCACTGCCACGCAATGCGGTTACCAGTGACTGGGTAGGAGGAGCCGGTTTCCATGCCCATACCGGGGATCCGATCACAAGGAGATCATACCCCGAGACATCGATCTCTTCCGGCCTGATTGGATCTGCTTCCTCCTGACGAGATCGCAGTGCCCCTACGGTGTAGGCGGTAAAGGTGCTGTATCTCCGGGTGGTCAGAACCGGGATCAGGTCACCGCCACATGCCTGTTGCATCTTTTCTGCGATGAACCGGGTATTTCCGGTATATGAGAAGAAGAGGTAGGCAATTTTCATGGGTCCGGCAGCCCCCTCGCGCACCTGCTGCTTATCACAACAGTCCAGGATCGCTCCCTGCATGGCGGAAAACCTTCCGGCAATCTCTGACATTCTCTCCGGATTGAAAGAGTAATATACATGAAAGCCGAAACGCTCTGAACGCACGATTCCCTCTTGTTTCAGGATTTTCAGGTGCTGGGAGACTGCCGGCTGGGATATGCCGAGCCGTGTTGCCAGTTCTCCGGCACCAAGTGTCCCGGTGGAATCATGGGCCAAATGTGAGATGATTCGCAGCCTGGTGTGGTCACCGAGTGTCCGGAGCGCAGAGGCAAGATCTTTCATCGAGCCTGTCTCTCCGGTACCGGTATCAGGAACGAGAGATCTTTCCATGGGGTGAATAAGTAATTGCTTATAATCTTATAATATCTTTTTGAAACAATATGCTGATGGGTGGTTTCATGCTATTTCCAGTCGGTAACCGCCATTCCCGGGTCTGAATGAATTCCCGTGGTCTGGTAGGAGAAACTGTACCTGTAACCTATCAGGATTATGGGACGGCTGTTCAGTGAACGCCATCATCAGGCTTCTGCATCATCATCACTCTGGAACCTGCCATTCTGTGTGGGAAGATCCGGAAAGGTATCCCGTTTTCTTTCCGGTCCAGGAACACAGGAACTTCTGTTTTGGTTTCTCCCGGTCCCAGTACCACGTCCATTCACCGTACCCGGATATACCGGTGCTGAAGATGAGCGGGGGCATCATTTCCGGATGACGGGGTGTTTTTCCGGTTCCTGCATACGAGCCCTTCGGGCCGTCTGCCTCCTGCACGGTGAGGCTGACCGTGACATGCGGAACAACCGGGTACGGGCTTTCAGAACTCCAGGCATTAAACCGAACGGTGATCCCGCCATGAGGGTGATTCCGTGAGGGGGAACGATATTCAGTCAGGGACTGGAGAACCAGGGTAGGCAGGGGGGTATCGTGGTTTGGAATGGTTTCATGGATATACCGGGGGAGGTTTTCCTGGGAGAATGTCATCATCTCCCCGTGGACTATGGAGACGAGAAGTATGCCGAGGAGAAGGATGGTGAGTATCGCCCATATAGCAGGCAGGGTTCTGTGGTGCGTTGTCATATCAGCAGGTATTCCTGGGATAGTGCTGCAGTGCTCCCGATCACTTTGGATAGGCAGTTCCGGCTGCATGTACCATGATATGCGTTCATCCGGACCGGTCTTTAATCCGCTGGTGGATTGGAAATGGTTCTGAGGTACTCACCCATCCGGGCATTTAGTTCTTCTTCCGCGATCCCGGCGAGATCCGGCACAACCGACCAGAACGCTGAGAACGAAAACAGTTCTCCCTGTATTCTGCGTGCTTCCCCTTCGTACTGGAACATCCGCAGGGTATTCAGGTTTATCTGGTGCACGGCCCGGTATTCTCCCAATGATAAGGAGTCAACCGGTTCACCATCGCGGATCTGCCTGATGTATCTGATGTTTGCCTCAATGAGATTCCTGGTCACGATCCCTGAATGAGCCGAGACGAGTATCCGGGCCGGAATCTCTAGGATCGCGGTGAGCGTTTTGATATACCGGTCAAGATCCGGATCATCTATATACGGGATCGGATCTTCCACCAGGTCTCCGAGGTACAGGGTCAGGTCCTTCTGATCATAACAGACTGCCGAATCCGTAGTATGCCCGGGCATGTGGAGCAAGAGTATGCCGTCCTCGTGAAATGTCATGGACTGGCTGAATGTCAGGTTCGGGTACCGGATGGTTACTGATCCCCGAGTCATCCTGCTGCACTGGGAGAGATAGTACTCCGCCCGTTCATGCATCCTGGCAAGGCAGGAATCATGTGCAATAATCCAGGTATTGTTAATGGCAGCGTTCCCCCAGATATGATCCCAGTCTGCATGGGAGTTAAAGAGTATAAGCTGTTTTTCATCTGAAAAGAAATCACGGATTGCTGTCATTGAATCCGGGCCGAGATGGGTATCACAGAGGATCTGCAGGGTTGTTCCGGTGACCAGGAGCAGGGAGATCCCGTCATCGAAGGTTATCATCCGGCAGCGCCGGGAGACGGGGGTGATTACAGGAACAGGATATAACCCCATCATGCATCAGGATTGAACGGCCCTGAGATCGTGTAATGGAGAACGTGTGGTTCGAATTCGAGTAAAAAATCCTTATCTTCTGGATAATATTTTGCCTTCTCTGTATCTTCTCCGGCAAATCCCCGGATCGCGTCATACGAATCCCAGTAGGTCATCGTCAGGATATGGGTTACCGGTCCCTCCATCCGGTCAAGGATCCTGACTTCCCTGATTCCGGGGACCGAGAGGTAATCCGGAACAGCACGTTTGTGCAAAAATTGAAGGTATTCTTTTGATTTCTCAGTTTTCACCCTGCCGTGCCAGATCCGTGCAATCATAGCGAACGTGGATCCGGGGATCAGATAGATATTTCGAAAGACCTGCCTTGCCGGTATGAGAGGATATCATTGCCGGTACCCCGCTGTTTTCATCATCTTTACATCAGGTATCAGGGAGAACACCCGGCCGGGCAGGAAGCGTTATCGTGAACCGGGATCCCTTCCCCGGCCCGTCACTGTCAGCCGTGATTTTCCCCCCTTCCCGTTCAAGGATCTGTTTTATAATGGAGAGACCAAGACCATGGGTATCCAGTGAATGCCGAGAGAGATCTGACTTGTAGAAGAGATCAAAAATCCGTTCAATTTCCTGTTCAGTCATACCTGCACCGGTATCTGAGATCTGCAGCCATATCTGGTCTTCATCCTCCCATCCGGAATACCGGATCTCCCCTTCGGCCTCCGTGAACCGGATGGCATTCCGGGTGATCTCCTCCACGGTCAGAAACAGCCTTTTGTCTACGATCCAGGTATAAAGGCCCTGAGGAATGGTGATATTGTGGGAGATCCCTTTCTCTGTCATCTGGTTGGCGTACTGGTTTACTACCGCGGTGACGATGGTGGCAACATCCCGGTGACCGGTGATATCATCTGATTTGTCTGTCTGCAGATCGCTGAGATAGAGAATCTTGTCCAGAAGGATCTTTATCCGTGATGCTCCGAGCCTGATATGTTCCAGCATGGTGATCTTTTCAGGATCGTCTTCCCCA
>CAZWTX010000060.1:0-6596 GCA_964637135.1 uncultured Methanospirillum sp.
GTATTAATGATCACTCAGGCAACATGATCTTACATGATGGAGATTTTCTCCTTTTTTAGCGGCCTCATATACACGATATTTGATCTCATTTTCAACCTTGAGGAGTACCTGCCCCAGCTCACGGCAACATACGGTGACCTGGTATACGGCATGCTCTTTCTCATCATCTTCTGTGAAACCGGGTTCGTGGTCACCCCGTTCCTACCGGGTGATTCCCTCCTGTTCATCACCGGTACCATTGCGGGGACCGGTAACCTGAATATCTCACTCCTCATTCCCCTCATCATTCTCGCCGCAATCCTTGGAGACACGGTGAATTACCTGATCGGCAAGTTCGTCGGCACCCGTATCCTTGCCATGAACCTGCCGATGATACGGAAGGAGAACCTTGATGCAACCCATCAGTACTTCGAGAAATACGGTGGGCTGACTATCATCATTGCGAGGTTTATCCCGTTCATCAGAACCTTTGCTCCCTTCCTCGCCGGAATAGGAACGATGCGGTACCGTACCTTTCTCTCATACAATATAATCGGAGGGATCCTCTGGGTCACTCTCTTCCTCTCTGCCGGGTATCTCCTCGGCTCTGTTCCGCTGGTCCAGGATAACATGGGGATCATCGGGATCATTATCATCCTGATCTCCTTTGTGGCAATTGGTGGTCTTCTCATCGAAGTCTGCCGGTTTTTCGGCTCCTGTATGTTCAGACGAAAAAATCCCTGAAAACGGCAATTTGGATGAGTAGGAAGGTGATATCACCGCATCATCAAATACCCTCACCACAGATCTCTGAGCATGTCTGATTCGAAGGCAGATCCTCTATTCCGTCGGGCTATCGAAGATGATATCCCCCGGCTGAATGAACTTGCCAATCACCCTGAGATATCCTGCTATTTTGAGTCAGTTCCCCCGGTTCTGCCAGAAACGACACGGGCCCTTCTCACGCACGCCGAGCATGGTCTCCTCTCTCTCTGGTCAGTCATATATGGCGGAATGGTCATTGGGGGTGGGGGGTATGTCATCCTGGGACCGGGAACCCGGCTGGATCACAGCGTTCTCTTCTTCCTCTTCCTGGACCCTGATTTTCAGGGTACCGGGATAGGACGAAAAACCCTTGAGTTTCTGGAAGACCAGGCAAGAGGGGAGGGCTTTCGGAGAATGGAATGCATGGTATCGGCAACCAACCTGCGTGCAATCCGGTTGTATGAGACTGCCGGGTTTCTTCACGAAGGAATCAAGAAAGAAGCCATGCGGATCGATGGAACGTTCGTTGATCTGGTTCTGATGGCCAAGAACCTCATGAGATAAGCCGGTATAGGATACTTGCATGAAATAGCCACGCGAGACGCGGAATGAACCGGACATACCGTTTTTGGACACCCGTCCGGAATGGATCCGTGAAAAGAGGTGATTTAGGCGGATTTGGATGCCATTACGACATCTTCTTCCTTAATCGTTTTCCGTCCGGCGTGGAGGGCAAGCTTGTTAGCCTCTTTTGAGAGGTTTGCAATGTATTCCTCTGCCTTCTGGACAAGGACTGCTGCTGCGTCGCTTCCGACACGCTCAGCGCCATTACTCTTTGCGATCCGTACAACGGCTGCAATTGGTAGTTCTGCCATATTTTTCTACCCCAAAAGAAAGTATCCCGAATCCTATATATTAATTGCTTTTGAAATCTCATTGCGCCTGGTTTTTTCTTTCACCATGTTATCAGGAACCATTCGGCGTACCAGAAGAATAAAACGCGATATCTGGTGTTTCTTCCCGGATTGAGCCCTAAATATCCCGAATGTCGCTGGAGGTTAGCCGGAGACGATGAACAGGAGAGACAGCACCCTGGATCAGGCTTCATACCGAAAAATTCCTCTTCCCCGGGGGGAGCGCCGGCCTCTCCCCGCCCCCGCTTCAGATCATCCGGACCTCCCTCTCTTACAGGACCTGATTGCCGGTTTCACCTGTTGCAACCGGTTGCAACACTGTATCCCGGGGGTTTCAGGAATTTAACGGAGGATCGCCCTGATTAATAAGACCAGCTACATCCGGTCCGCACATGTGTACAGCCATCCAGAATCTCCCTGCCCGGTGAAGGCGGACCAACAGGATGGCAAGGACCGTTTAATCCATGATATGAAGTTTAAAACAGTTTCAGACTGAAAGCCAGCAGTTTTGTCTGGTACGCTTATACGCTGTTTCGATCCATGCTGGTATGTCACGGGACAACCTGTGCAGACCCGGCCGGAGAATCATTCCCGGCAGGCTGGTCAGGCCCGGGTGATGCCATCAATGATTCGTGCGTTCAGCATGTCCTCCTACAATGCTGCCATTCATCCTCCCGGCATCACCGGAGTCTTCCGTCTCAGGGAAGTCCCGCACGCAATGCAACTGGACTTACACGAAGGCTGCCCATGGCAGCCATTCCTCCATCACTGAGTACCGTGATCAACCATGTTAGCAGCAAAACGATTCAGCACAACCTACAATGACCGCCAGATCTGCCTGATCAGTTACCTGAAAGATCGGATCCGGTCAGGGAAATGCTATCTCAAGTCAAAGTATATCGCCGAGGAACTCGGTCTCACCTCAAAGGAAGTAGGCACGAATATGGCTATCCTCTCAGAGACCTGTCCTGACTTTTCCATTGTCAGGTACAGCTATTCAAACAGCACCACCTGGCTCGTCTCCCCGCGGAACGGTTCCGCCGGGCGTGAGGCGATCCCCCATGTGATCTGAACCTTTTTTCACGAACATTTCCTCCTCTTTTCACTTCTTCTCTGCAAATCAATACGGTCAGCGCTGCCGTGAGTCAGGGTTTTGTCAGCGAAAAAAAGGGGGGGTTCCTGGGTTACAGGAAGATTGGTGCGAAGACCACCGAAACGATGGCCATCAGTTTGAGGAGAATGTTCAGAGCCGGTCCGGCTGTGTCCTTGAAGGGATCACCGACGGTGTCACCGGTCACGGCTGCCTTGTGGGCAAAGGATCCCTTGCCACCGGAGTTACCCTGCTCGATGAACTTCTTGGTATTGTCCCAGGCACCACCCGCGTTAGCCATCATAATGGCAAGGAGGAATCCGGATGCAATGGATCCGACAAGCATGCCGGCGAGGGCATGAGAACCAAGGGTCACCCCGATGATGACCGGGGCGAAGATGGCCATGAGGCCGGGGAGGATCATCTGCTTGAGAGCGGCATTCGTGGAGATGGTGATACAGGCCGCGTAGTCAGGCTCTGCAGTCCCTTCCATGAGGCCGGGGATCTCCTTGAACTGCCTGCGGACCTCCTCGACGATGTATCCTGCAGCCTTTCCGACTGCCTTCATGGCAAAGGAGCTGAAGAGGAAGGGAAGCATGGCACCGATGAGGATACCGACGAAGACAACCGGTTCGAGCATGTTGACCATCTCGAGTTTTACGGCCTGGGAGTAGGCAGCAAAGAGACCGAGGGCGGTGAGGGCAGCGCCGCCGATGGCAAAACCCTTCCCGATGGCAGCGGTGGTGTTCCCGACCGAGTCAAGGGTGTCGGTGATGGCACGGATGCCTGCGCCCTGGTGGCTCATCTCGGCGATACCGCCGGCATTGTCCGCAATCGGACCGTATGCATCGACGGAGAGGGTGATTCCGAGGGTGGCGAGCATACCGACACCGGCGAGGGCAACCCCGTAGATACCGCCGAAGTAGGCCGCAACGAGGATTGCAGCACCTACGATGATGACCGGGATGAAGGTCGATTCCATACCGACGGCAAGGCCGGCGATGATATCGGTGGCAGCCCCCGTCTCGGCAGACTTAACGATGGAGAGGGTCGGTTTGTGGTCGTACGAGGTGTAGTACTCGGTGACGAGTCCGATGAGGAACCCGGCGACCAGTCCGGTGATCGTTGCGATGAAGATACCGATCTGGCCGGGAGCGAGCATCTCAACGAGGATATAGGTCGCGATGACCGTCAGGATAAGGCTTGAGAAGGTTCCGATGTTGAATGCCTTGTGAATGGCTCCGGCCTCGTTCTTGCTGGTGCGGACGAAGAGTGAACCAATGACCGAGGCGATGATACCGACGGCTGCGATGAGCATCGGGAGCATGATCAGGTTGATCGCGTCAACGCCCGGGAACTGGCTTGCCATTGCGGCAGTAGCCCCGATGAGCATTGTTGCGATAACGGCCCCGACGTATGACTCGTAGAGGTCTGCACCCATGCCGGCGATGTCGCCGACGTTGTCACCGACATTGTCAGCGATGACAGCCGGGTTGCGGGGATCATCTTCGGGAATTCCTGCTTCAACCTTGCCGACAAGGTCTGCACCGACATCGGCTGCCTTGGTGAAGATCCCACCGCCCACACGGGCAAAGAGGGCAATGGATGATGCACCAAGTGAAAACCCGGAGAGGATGTTGATGGTCATCTCACTGGTCATGGATCCGGTGATACCGGACATGATCATGAACATCACTGAGAGACCGAGCATTCCGAGACCGACGACAGTCAGTCCCATGACCATACCGCTTGAGAAGGAGACACGGAACGCACTTGCCATACCGTTCCGGGCAGCATAAGTCGTCCGGACATTGGCATAGGTTGCCGAATGCATCCCGATAAATCCTGCGAGGGCAGAGAGGGCGGCTCCGACCACGTAACAAACCGCGGTGAGCGGGTTGATGATGATCGACAGGATTACCGCAAGGACAACCACGAAGACGGCAATAGCCGTGTACTGCCGCTTCAGGTAGGTCATTGCACCGAGATGAATCGCTGCAGCGATCTTCTGCATTACTTCATCGCCCGGGGCTTCTTTCTTCATCCGGAGATAACTGATTCCGGCAAAGAGAAGCCCGATCAGGGCACAGACAGGTACTATATACAACAAATCCATACGCATCAATCCCTCGACCACAAAGGCATCGAGTTGGTGATCTTAGGATATTGGATAATCAGATCATAAATAACCATGTGAAATGGTTTTTAGGCTGATTGGGCGGTTTTGCCCGGATTGACTCTCCTGGTATCTCTATAGGTCCTACAGGAAAGCATTTTAGTGATCTGCCGGAAAGGGAGGTGCACCATGGTACAATCCGGTATTTTTTCTCCACCCGGCAGAATCAACAGGACTCATCAGAGTCTCTCCGGGGAGACTCCCGCAACCAGGCAGGACGCTGATGAGGTGCTCCTGACCCGGGCCGGTGAATGGATCATCCGGTCGGTTACCGGCAGCCCTGCTTCAGAGAAGATGTGGGATCTTCTCAGATCTGATACCGAGGTCAGAACCCACTGGTATCTTGCGAATTATACCGCTGTAAACCGGCTCGGAATGAATGATCACGGACCGGTGCATGCTCTCGTGGCAACGGCATCAGCTCTCTGGATGCTCAGACTGCTTGGTGAGGCTGGGATCGAACCTGATTTTGTCGTCTCGGGGATGGGAACAGCAGATGATGCCATGCTGATCGTACTTGCCGCCACCCTGCTCCACGATATCGGAAACCAGGTACATCGACAGGATCACATCGCCCACAGTACCATGCTTGCCGCCCCGATCCTCGACCGGCTGCTTGGGGAGATCTATCCTGAAGTGGTTCAAAGGACACGGGTGAGGGCATTCATCCTCTCTGCCATCCATACCCATCACGGGGATCCCCGGCCCCTCACCATCGAGGCATCCCTTGTCTGCGTCGGTGATGCAACGGATATGACGACCGGCCGGGCGAGATCTTCATACGACCGCGGAAGCATCACGATCCATACCGTATCTGCCATGTCAATCGATACCGTCAGAATCGAACCGGGAAGTGATCGTCCGATCCGGATCACGATCGGAATGTCTGATTCTGCCGGGATCTACCAGGTTCAGGAGATTCTTGCCCCAAAGGTGGATGCCAGTCCGATCCGTTCCTATGTCGAGATAATGGCCCGGTTCATCGTGGATCCTATGGGATCGATCACCGGGGGCATCACGATCCGTGATGGAGTCTGCCGGATGAGAGAGGAGAAACCAACCGACTGATAATCAGGCAGGCCGGAAACCATTTCTTTTCGCCGGCCCGGATCTGAGAAGTATGCGTCTTCTCCTTCTGCTGCTCCTGATTCCGCTCGCGGTAGTTGTCTTCGGGACAGCGGACCAGCCTGCCGGAGATGAGGATCCGGGCCTCTCTTCCCCCGAAGAGATCCTCTCTCTCGTGGCTGAAAAGACTGCAACGGGCAGACCGTTTGAAGCGAACCGGATCCTCGATGAGGCACTCCTCCGTTTCCCTGAGAACGAGGATCTCCTCCTCGCCGGGACAACACGTGCCATCGGTCGCAATGACTATGACACCGCTCTCAGGATGGCCGAAGAAGTGGTATCCCTCAACGGGTCGTCAACCATGGCGTGGCTCATGATCGGCCGGGTGCTTGCACATGAAGCCCGGTACGAAGAAGCCGGGGTGATCCTTGAGGAGGCCGTGGCCCGGGATCCCGGGAATATCACCGCACTGATAAGCCTCGCATATGTAGCGAACCGTGCCGGACTCCACGAAAAAGCCTTAAAAGCCGTAGATCGGACCCTTACACTCGATCCCGGGAACCCTGACCTCATCAATGCCCATGCATACACGCTGTACCTGCAGGGA
>CAZWTX010000061.1:0-3795 GCA_964637135.1 uncultured Methanospirillum sp.
ACCGAGCCCATCCGTTTCATGGGCGAGGTTCTGCATCATCAGAGTGAAGCGGAAAACCTCGTTTCATTCTATGAAGAGGCCATGGACACGGTGAAGACGGCAACCGGAACAATTCCGGAAGATCAAAAAGTCAGCGTTTATATTGCCGGAGGAGCAGACGGGCTCTCAACCGATCTGTTTGGATCCCGTCACGGGGAACTCATTGATGTCTGTGGCGGGTACAATGTTGCCAGGAGCGATTCCAAGGAAAAAGTAAACACCGTTCCCGAGATGGCCCAGCTCTCTATGGAGCAGATCGGCCAGTGGAATCCTGATGTCATTCTCGTCCGGGATCCAACCTTCTTTGGGAAGATATCAACCGATCCCCTCTGGAAATCCCTGAAAGCGGTTCAGGACGACAGAGTTTACCTGATTCCTTCAAAACCATTCCCCTGGGTCGGTCGTCCCCCAAGCACGAATCAGATCATCGGATTATACTGGATGCTCCATGTGTTATACCCGGATACCTATTCGATGGAAGATCTGAAAGAAAAAACCCGGTATTTCTACAAGACATTCTTCCATTACGATCTGACCGATGAAGATCTTGCAGATCTGTTGGAACCCGGTCGCCAGTGATCGGGAATCAGGTAACTCCTGCTCCCATCATGGCATCATTCGGAAGGAGAGACCGGGAGGTGAGGATTGTATGGGTGCATCCCGTTGACTGATCATCAGGTATGAGATCGCATGCAGGACCTGAAGAGAGAGTAGAGAATTATTTCAATATTTCAGGAGATTTGTGATAATTCTCCCGGATTAGGGGTTTTATCTTCTGTAATAATCCGGGTGATCAGTTCTCCTTGGACGAGATCTCCCCGGGGGTTATACTTCTCGATTTTTCGTATCTTTTTCAGGTAGGCAATATCCGTTGTAAGCCAGTTATTATTCCGGATTTCATCCCGTCGATCCAGGGTGTCGATAGAAGGATCTCTTTTGATGGATTCTGCACAGACAAAGACCGGTATTCTATATTTCCGGGCAATATCGGCCACGGTTAAATGACCAAGCGAATGAGTGACATTGTTGGTTCTTACCCCGATGCCATTTGCCCCGAAAAGGATGACATCTGGGGTTTTTTTGGTATCACTGAATAAATGTGAGATCGCGATATCTGGGACGATAGTGATTGAATATTTATTTGATGTCGCTTTATTCATCAATTCTGATATTTTTAAAGCATAATTTATACCGTCTGAAAAGAGCAACCGGTTATTATACCGGTACGAAGTTTTGGGTCGTGCCTCTCCGATATAAAATTGAAATTGTGCATCAATTTGTGGAATACACATAGGAAGACAATTAATAATCGTTCCGCTGTATGCATACAGAAAAATTGAGAGTGTTGGTTTATCTGATTCATTCGATGGATTTCTGTGTTTATTGGCAACCAGATGGATTAATTCCTGTAAAAGTTCTGCAGAGATTATTTTTACATTGTCTCCGGATGAATTCTCTAGTTTTTGAACAAAGTCCCTGATTTTTTTGCTTTTTTCTTCAGGAGAATTCCTGGTGGACAGGATCGTGGTGATCTCTTTCTGGATAACCTTGACTACAATATGGAATCTCTGTTTATTGAGGTAATCTCCAATCACCGATGAGATGTACCGATTGATAAACTTGATAGCAACCTGTGGATCTGGTTCCTTCAGGAAGAATGAGATCTGGTTGAGTATCTTTTTCTTTAACAAGCTTGAATTAGGAGTGAGATTAAAGTCAAAGATCTCGATGTTGGTGATGAGTTCTTTCAGGTTATTGATGTCTTCTTTTGTCAATAGTCCATATGGTACATATTCGCATTTTACTTCGGCATAATAATTAATTCCCCCTTTAGCCAGCATATTCTTGATCGAATCAAGTTCATTCTGGACGAGCCGTTCCAATGATTCGGTTAATGATTTTAAATTATCTATCCAGTCTTCAGGTTCTTTCTCTTCGCTATCATGGGCCAAATTTTCTTTCTTCGTATCCGGGATTTTTATTGGTATAGTAATGGTAAAATCAGTGTCTGAACATTTTATTGGATCTTGTGCATAGATTGATTTGAACCAGTGGAACTGTGTTATCGGATCAATTCCATATGAAAGAAGTATTTTCAATTCCGTTGGTGTTTTGTCTGTTTGAGGGATATCTAATGCATCAGATAATCGTAAATACGCGATTAACAACTGTTGCCGGATCATATTGCCATTGAGATCACGAAATTCTGAAAACCAGGGAAGATCGAGGAGATCGATGATCTTATCAAAACGATGATATTCAATTATCTTCATCAGGAGTGTTGCTTCAAACGGTTCAAGGTCGAATCGTGTATATTCTTCCTGAATAAACCGGGAAGATCTGTCTGCATGTTCATCCCTGATCTTCCGATAGAAGACAAAATCATCCTCAAATGTATTTTTTATATCGATATCTTCCTGTTTAAACAAAACAGGATTCATCCCAAAGTCATGAAACCAAATTGCCAGCAATAACAGAAATGCTTCCGTTGAGGTAAATTTATTAAAATTCTGTTCTTTCACAATCCCGTATAATGCATATTCTACGGCAATGCAATGCCTGGCATCATGAATAGTGTAGGGAGGGAGATATTCCATCCTGTTGAATTCCAGGAGGATAGATGAAAAAATTCTTTCAAACCGTTCTGCTTTCTCACGCAGGAATAAATTTCGTTTCCTCGAAAAATCATATCTGGAAATGAGGTTTTCTATCATGATGGGTGTGGGGAAGGTAACAGGCATACCTAAAATAGCCGGAGACAGGTTATTAATATTTATATTCACTTCGATTAATTCTAAAACCCGCGTTTCCCCTTTTGCATTACAATTACCTTGTGGGAGGTAATCATCCGGGTATTCCGGTGTCGCTAAAAATGGAAAATATGGGGGATTTGTCTCTTATCTCAATTCAATGGGGGTTTTCTCACGCTGACTCTTATGTCCGGGTGAACTTATCCAATAATATATCCTGAGATAGATATTTAGAACCACATTTTTTTCCAGGTGGTCTATAGGCAGTCCCATGCATGTGATCCTACTCCGGGAGGCAGTTTCCTGCACAGTTGTACTCGGTTCCATGGTGGGAACAATCCGTCACCACACAATTGCCACAGGGATACCTGGTTTGTTTCCGGACCCACCGGAGGGCTTCGTGGTACCCGTCGTAGAAATCTTCCCCGTATTCCCTGCCCTTTGACTGGTTTTCAGGGAGAACCCGGCTGAACCTGGCATTAATCCGGTCATAGAGCCATTTCGGTATGATTGTACCTGATATTTCAGCGGAGATTTCTTTCTGGACCGCTTCGATGAATTCTTCACCGGAGCGGTGATAGCTGCATGAAGAGACCGGATCATCTCCGGGTTTTCTCCCATCCGGGTAATCCCCTTCGCACACCTGACGATGATCATTCCATAATACGCATTTCGGGCTGGTACATTGCCGTCTCGGGGTATCTTCTCCTGTTGCCATGGATTCTGTCTCATTACCTGTGATAGGGGAATTGATTGATAATCATTACTATATAACAATTATCGGTTATCGAAAAAGTTGGTAAACCACGTTTGGATCCTCATATTCTCGTTGATTATGATCAGTCATTCCTGTTCTGGGACATGAGGATATCTTCTCTGGTTTTGAATAATCGGATGATAAGATGGAACAGGGATGATTCATCCCATATTTCCAAGGGTATATGGGTTATTTTTTTGTCGCAACATGCAGTGTCGTATACCCGGTTGTCGCCGGTATTTTCCAGGA
>CAZWTX010000061.1:3895-6486 GCA_964637135.1 uncultured Methanospirillum sp.
TTTTTGTCGCAACATGCAGTGTCGTATACCCGGTTGTCGCCGGTATTTTCCAGGACTGGATTGCAGATACCCTGACTGATTCCAACATAATCCGATATTCTGCTTCCGGCATCATCTGGTGATGTCTGTGAATACTGGCATTCTCAAGGGCAATCAGGGGATCCGGTGAAAAAACCCAGTCCTCTGAAAATTTATGATTCGTAACGAAGAGACCGCCGGGATTGAGGAGTTCTACCGCCCGGCAAAGGAGATTGTGAAGATTTTCTTTCTTGTACAGGACATGTGAGAAAAAAACCATATTGTAGCCGGATCCCGGGAGTGTCTGGTTCATATCGCCGGGTACGACCTGTACCCGGGGTTTCATACCATATCGTTCTACCATCGTCTCAGTAAACGGAGCAATCTCCGGTTTATCGAGGATGACCGCTGAAAGGCTGGGATTTTGCTGGCAAAATGAGATGGTATACATCCCATGCCCTCCCCCGATATCGAGCATGTGTCTGGCCTGTTGAAAATCGTGTCTGACGGAGAGGATCCGTGATATCTCTTGGATTTCGCCCCTCATGCTGCGTTGGTAGACCACCCTGAGGAAGTCCGGTGTCATTCCTCCCGGGTTCCTGACGTGCATTACACCCTCGCCATCCAGTACCGAGAAATCATGGCTCCAGAATCCCTGGCTGATAGAGCGAAGAGAATCTCCCTGGTAGAGGGGACTTTCTGTTACCAGATATGATCTCAGAAGCGGATTGATAGACAACAATCCCTCATTTTTAACGAGGATCTGTATCCCGAGAAGAGCTTCTATCCATATGGATCCATAATCGGAAGAAATCCCGATTCTGGCCAGCAGATCATTTTCCTCCATCGGTCCGTTCTGATCAAGAATATCTGCAATACCTGACTCAAGAGCCCAAATGAGGGTTCGGTATCGTTTATAACCTAAAATCAGTTCAGATAACGGAGCATAGGAGCCATCGAAAACCTGGTCCATAAGACGGGGGAGGTTTTTTCCTCCCTCATGCCTGGAGAACATCAGGCAGTATCAGGATTCAGGGCTTCTTTGATCTGATCGTCGGTGATATCGAAGTGAAGGAAAATCGTGTGGAAATCCCTGATCAGCTGATTCAGATCCATATCCTTGAACTCTTCCGGATAGAGCATCTTTGCCGTCCAGGGAATTCCGATGATCCGGTTGATCCCCGGGGGGTGATCGTACCAGCTGAACGGAGTCTTCGGCGTCAGATATACCCGGTTATTCTTCACTGCTGATATCTTGGCCCAGAATGGATCAGACATGATCGTCTTGTACACCTCGGGCCTCTCCACGATGATGACCTCCGGGTCCCATGAGATGACCTGTTCCATCGAGACCTGGATTTCTCCAAAAGCATCCAGGAGAGGCTGATCAACGACGTTTTTTCCTCCGGCAATATCGATCAGCTGTGAATGTGGTGATCCCCTGACTTCGGTGGTCAGACCGTCGCCTCCGGCTGCCTGATACACGGTAACTTTCTGGTCATCAGGTATTTCTGCAACTGTGTTCTGTACCGTTTCAAGAGCTGACTCGTAGAATGAGATCATCTTCTCTGCCTGTTCAGGCTCCCCGAGCAGGTCTCCCATGTACCGGATCGGTTCTGAATAGGCAAGGGCGTCGACACTGTCCTCCATGCCGACGACCGGAGTCGTTCCAAACTTTTCCTGCCGGTCTGCGATGGTGGCCTTCATATCACCCTGCTGATTGTATCCTTCCAGGATGATGTCCGGGTTCATTGCAAGGAACGTCTCGTAGTTTCCTTCTTTTCCACCCTGCCAGCCGCCAACAGAGGGGAGATTCCGGTATTTTTCAGGAAGAAATCCGGTGACATTACCATTCCATCCAAGTAACACATCCGGTGCGATCATGTACACCAGCATGGTGGTTGGCGGGGAGGTTCCAAGGACTTTGGTAAGAGGATCCGGGATATCCAGTGTTCTCCCTGCCATGTCGGTAATCGTCCGTGTCTGGTTGGAATCGGCATACACCGAGGCGGTTACAGCCAGAACGATAAGAAATACCGTAAGAATTACGTAATTTCGTTTGTTCATGATTTGATTCATCACGCAATCAACCGAATAAGGTACATTTTTAGGGAATGTTAAGTGTGATCATTTGTTTGGCCGGATATCTCCTTTACACACCCATCATTGGGTATCTTTAATAACAGGGAAACACGGGCGTGCTACCCATGATATCATGAATAGAGAAAACCTGATTGTAGCACAGAAAAGATGAGAAGAGTGAAGGAGAGTGCTTCATGGTTTCCTTTGGCTGGCATGATGAGTATCTTCTGGCATGGTTCTGACCTCATTCGTTATTGGAGGGCCCAGGTTGGAGCCTCATCTTCACGTTCTCAGATCTTTTTTGATCTACCAGCAAATGAATGTAACTAATCTATATTAATTTGAGCAAAAGTCAACCCTATGGGTTTTCCTCCGTGGATCATTCAGGTATCCTGACATAACCGGAACCTGAAACGCAACTGTTGACCGGGGACTCTATCTCCTTCTCATAGATCACCACATCCAGAACTCTGCCGAATTTCTCCCCGACA
>CAZWTX010000062.1:0-6196 GCA_964637135.1 uncultured Methanospirillum sp.
AGGTGACGGCTTTTCACGGAAATATCCTGGATCTTTTTGACATACCCGACATGGGGGTATTTTCGTCCCTCGGAGAGCATGTCCCGGTGGCGGTCGCTCCCGACCCGGTTCATAATCACCCCGGCAAAATCAACCGATGGATCATAAGTTGCAAACCCGGCCGAGATGGCGTGGACACTCGAGGACATCCCACTGACGTCAACGACCAGCATCACCGGGGCACCCAGGATCCGGGAGACATGTGCCGTGCTTGCATGCGAGGATCCCTCAACTCCGTCATACATGCCCATTACCCCTTCGATTACAGCGATATCTGCACCGTGGCATCCGGACACGAATGTCTGAAGGATACCCTCTTCTCCTGCCATCATGAGATCAAGGTTCCGTGAAACTCTTCCGCAGATCCGCGTGTGATGGCTTGGGTCGATAAAATCCGGGCCGATCTTGAATGGCTGAACGGTAAGTCCCCTGCTCACGAGGGCAGCCATCACCGCCCGGGTGATGGTGGTCTTTCCGCATCCGCTGTGTGTTCCAGCAATGACTACCCGGGGAATCCTGAAGAATCTGTCATGCCCGGATGGGTTCTCTTTTGCTGTCATGATCAGAAGAAATCCGAAAGGGTCGTCCGTGACGGGTCAACATCGGTCCAGCTCCATCCGATTGGCTCAAGGATCCGGGAGAGCGGCTGCCTGAGGGTCTTCTCCAGCATCAGTTCCCGGTCAACCACGAATGCATCGGGCACCTGGTCCCCGTACTCAAAGCATATCACGTCAGTCTTCGGATACCGGGAACTGTTGACCGCCCTGATATAGAGCCTCTTCGGCTTGCTCCCCTTTCCGAAGTTCATCCCGAGATGCTCGTTGGCATACTTCGCTCCCCTGACCTGGGCATCATCGGTTTCATACGCCCCGAGTTCTTTTCCGATGCCGCCGGGGATCCCGATCTCATCATATCCGAACTCCCCGGCACGGTATTTCTTAATAATAGCCCCAAGGTAGGTCTTGACCTCGGGAAGCCCGGCTCCTTTCAGAATCAGGTTCATCAGTTCAACCATCACCCGGCGGGTCAGTACCGGCGAATCAGACCGTTTTGCCTCGAAACCGACCATGTCGATCTCATCTGCCTCTTTCCCTTCTTTCCAGACAAGGTTACCTGCGTACCGTTTCTTTTTCCCTGCCTGGAAAAACCGCCGGTAGACCTTCTCGAATTTGATTGAGAAGTAATGATGATCTGCGTTAAGCCGGTCCCGTGCGAAGGAGTCGTAACTCCCGTTCAGGATCGCCTCAATCTCTCTTGCCTTCCGGATGGTTTCTTCGAGGGTTTCTGCCGGGAGATGGACCATGCATGAATCGGTATCGCCGTAGATGACCGTGTACCCGGACCGCTCGATGACCGACCGGGTATGTTCGATGATTGCCCTGCCGACCGAGGTCACGGCAGCACCGATCTCCCGGTCATAGAGCCTGAACCGGGCATACCCGCTCACCCCGTAGTAGGTGTTCATGATCACCTTGAGCACGTTCTGTTGCATATCATACAGAATGTATTCCGGGGATCCGAACGGGAATTCATTGCGCTTCTGCTTTTTCGCATCCCTCTCGCTCATCAGTTCGCTGATGATACTCCTGGTCAGGCCGTCCGGCTGAGCTTTAAACCGGACACCGTTCGGTGCGAGGAGCGTTCCCTCCGGATCTTTCGTCTCTGGTGAGGCGTTGATCGTCATCATCGCCATGGGATAGAGGGACTTGAGATCCAGGACAACGACGTTCTCCCGGATCCCGGTGCTCGGTTCAAAGACGGTGGCTCCCTCAAACTCCTCTCCGGTCGCGAACCCTTTCGATGGCAGCACGAACCTGCCGTGGGCCTTGCGGAGGATGTAAATGTCGATAACGTTTGACGAGTTCAGGGTCCGGTCGAGCGGACAGCCGACATACCTCGCGATTTCCTGGTAGAATTCAATGATATGGTTCTTGTCGTTGATACCGACGCAGAGTTCCACATCCTTGAAGTTATACTCGACCAGTTTCTCCGGGTGTTCACGCCAGAATGCGGCAGTCATTCCCGGCTGGTAGTGAAATGCCTTCACATCGCCGACTTCCCGCTCACCGACTGCATCCAGCCGGTACGAATCGAGTTTTGTCCCCTGCATCCGCTTGTACCCGGCGAGGAGATCGAAATCCACCCGGCCGCGGATCGAACTCCGCTCGGATGGTCCGGCCAGGCGGGCGAGGAGATCTGATGGGAGGCCGAGTGCCCGTATCCTGCCATGGATGTACGGCAGATCGAAATCGGTGAAGTTCCACCCGGTGAGAATATCGGGATTTCTGTCCCTGATATATCCGGCAAAATCTGCCAGTAATTCTTTCTCTGTCCTGAAAATCCTGATCTGGTGTTTTTTCGGGTCAAAACAAAAGTTATCCCGGGGGATACAGCCTGAGAAGCGTTCTTCAGTAATGGACCCTCCGGGATTCTGGAGGAGAAACGTGACATAATCCCGGTCCACCGAGTCCCATGCGGTGATGCAGATGAGGGAATCCTTCTCAGGGTTCGGCAGTCCTCCCTGGTCATCGACACATTCGATATCAAGGATGCAATACCGGGACGGGGCCGAGAACTCGACCGGCGTTACCTCGGTATAGGGAAGGACAGTTTTTCCCGCAGGAATGCGAATGGCCCCGGTGATCCCGGCGTCGATCAGGTACCGCGTCGCAAAGGGGATATCAGCCTCGAAATGTGTGTATTCGTTCCTGACCTCCCTGATATCGGTTGGTCTTGCAGTATAGAGCCGGATAAGTTCCTCGCCATGGATAGAGCGGTATCCGGCAGTATCAACCCTGATGACCTGCGGGGGGTGATCCCGCGATCCCTGGGACGCCGGGACGTACAGGTACGGAAAGAAGCCGGTCACCTGGATCTCGTATGCCTGCATTCCCTCGTCGCGGGCGTAGATGTGGATAACCGGGCCGTCGGCAGATGATGAATACTCGACCTGGCAGACGGAGAGATCCTTGAATCCGCACCCGGCAGTCGTACAGCCTGATGATCCGGTATCATCCGCCCGCTCTGCCAGGGCCATGCCGGCGCCGGTCTGATCAGGGGCTGACTGCACCGGTAAACCTCCTGCAGAGATCGGTCGTAAACGAAGAAGCGGTATCCATGAGCGATTTTTCCCAGGAATCCAGGTTCCATTCCTCGATCCGGTTCACCCCGTCTTTTCCGATTATTGCCGGAACCCCGAGGCTGCAATTGGCGTATTCATATTCACCATCCAGGACACAGGAGCAGGGAAGCACCATCTTCTGATCCTGAACGATGGTGCTGATGAGGCGTGTAATATGCCAGACCGGGGCATACTCCGTTGCACCTTTCCCTTTGATTATCTCCATGCTCGCTCCCCGGAGTGTTGCCAGGATCTCATCCCGGTCATTCCCCGGGACCGGTGAAGCGAGGGTACTGAATACCGGTACCTGGTGTTCGCCGTGTTCCCCGAGAATGGTTCCCGGGCTATAAAATCCCCGGGAAGCGAGTTCACAGGAGAACCGGGCACTGTCGAGCTGGCCGCCAAACCCGATCACCTGCTCCCGGGCAAGCCCCGTTGCCTTCCAGAGATAGTAGGAGATAATATCAGCCGGGTTAGAGACCGTGATGAGGATCCCGGAGAAGTCCCTGAGCGTTCTGGCACAGTCAGCTGCCGCCGGCAGATTGACATCAAGGAGATGTGCCCGTGTCTTCACGGCTGGATTTCTCGGAAGACCGGCAGTACAGACGGCGATGTCAGCATCCTTCATCTCGCGGATATCGGTTGATATTCTGACCGGTGTCCCGGTATGGATCAGATCAAGCCGTTGGGCTTCGAGGAGTGCCTTGTTCGTGTCATGGAGCACGATCTCGTCTGCGAGGTGCAATGCGGTCACCATTGCAGCGACTCCCCCCCCGATTCTTCCTGTTCCAAAGACCGCGAGACGTGTCATGCCTCATTCGTTGGTATGGGGAATACATAATTACCATCATCACTATCTCTCTCTTGATGATTCGTCTCAAATCCGGCCCTGCTTTCGTGGGAGGGGTCCAGATGGAAAACCATCTGATCCTTGCCGCAGGCGTACTTGGTACCTGCGCCTCGTCTCTTGCGCGTGTTCTCCGGGAGGGTGCCGGTGCGGTAGTGACCAAGTCAATCGGACCGGAACCCCGTACCGGTCATCCGGGCCCGTGTCTGGTAGTCCTCGAGGACGGAGTGATCAATGCCATGGGGCTCCCGAATCCCTCCCATGATTTTACCGGGGAAATTGCTCCGCTCACGGGAAAACCGGTGGTTGTCAGTATCTTTGGCGGGAATCCCGAAGAGTTTTCCACGGTTGCCGGATGGTTTGCCGGCCAGGCAACGGCATTCGAACTGAATGTGAGTTGTCCGCATGCTGCCGGGTTCGGGGCACAAATCGGGACGAACCCTGATATCGTGCGTGAATGCACCGCCGCAGTGAAGAAACACGGAAAACCGGTCTGGGTGAAGCTCACCCCGAACGTGACTGATATTGTTTCCATCGGGAAGGCAGCCGAGGCAGGCGGGGCAGATGCAATCGTGGCCATAAACACGGTCAGGGCCATGCGGATCTCGACAGAACTCCGCAGGCCGGTACTTGGCAACCGGTATGGGGGTCTTTCCGGCCAGGCGATCTTCCCGGTTGCCGTCCGCTGCGTATACGAACTCTATGACGCGTGCAGGATACCTGTGATCGGATGCGGCGGCGTCTCTTCGCCAGAACAGGTGATCGAGATGATGATGGCCGGTGCATCGGCAGTCGAGATAGGAACTGCCGTACTGAACGGGCCGGGTATCTTCGGGAAGATTGCCGGCGACCTGTATGCCCCTGAAGGGGAGGATCCCGCTTCTCTTGTGGGGTGTGCCCATGAGTGACGGGATGCCGGTGATTGTCACCATCACCGGGGTGATCCGGGAAACCCCGACGATCACCACGATCCGCTTTGATCACCGGTTTGAAGCGGGATTCGGGCAGGTTGTCATGGTCTGGGCACCCGGTGTGGATGAGGTGCCGATGGCACTCTCATCCCGTGACGCGATTACCGTACAGCGGGTCGGGGAGGCAACCGGGTTCCTCACGTCACTCAAGGCGGGTGATCGGATCGGGATCCGGGGGCCGTTTGGAACCGGGTTTTCACCGGCGGGAAAAACGGCAGTTATTGCGGGTGGTGTCGGTGCTGCCCCGCTCCTCAGGATCGGGCTTGAGGTTGTGGACGTTGAGTTCTTCCTCGGGGCACGGTCTGCTGACGAGCTCCTGTTCAGGGAGATCCTCTCGCATGCGTGTCCCCTCCATATTGCCACTGATGACGGGTCGGCAGGGCACCGGGGGTATGTGGCAGAATTATTGAAAACAACTGATCTCTCCCGGTTTGATACCTTCTGCGTATGCGGCCCGGATCTGATGATGAAATCGGTGCTTGAGGTTCTGGACAGCGCAAGTCAGCTCGGGAAAAGCCAGTTCAGCATGCACCGGTACATGAAGTGCGGGGTCGGCCTGTGCGGGTCGTGCTGTATCGATCCGGAGGGATTGTGTGTCTGCCGTGATGGGCCTGTCTTCGGCGGAGACGTACTGAAAAAGAGTGAACTAGGTATGTACCACCGGGATGGATCAGGAAGGAGAGCCTGACCATCCCGGTTTTTTCACCGGTGCCTATCGGTGGATAACAGGATTGGTTTTTTAGTACACCCGATTTGTATAAATAGCCTTCCTTTCTGATATCGGGTTGTTTATATGCGTTTGTTTATATTCCAAAAATCAGAAGGCTTATACGTTCATTCATACAACAGGAGTATGTAACACCACAAAGAGGGTATGGTGTCATCCACGCCAAGCTGATGTTTGTATCATGCCTGGTATTCTGGCAGCATCAACACCACCATACCCTTTGGGTGGTCATTTTTGAAACCCCCTAAACCTGTCCTGTCCGTTCTTCTTTATCCCGCGTGATCACCCTGTATGAGAATACGTCTCCGTATTTACGCGCAATTTCGCTTCTCGCAAAATGGTGGCGGATTTACTCAAAATCCCCAATATCTGGAGACGTGCCGGAGTCCATCCGTGATCGTGATCATGCCGGTGCCTTTCCTGGTCTTCGTTTTCCAGGGACAGATCATCATCGTTAAATACCGAGTAATGCGACCTTGTTATCCCACACG
>CAZWTX010000063.1:0-5945 GCA_964637135.1 uncultured Methanospirillum sp.
AAAATTACTCTTGTTATTGTCAACGATTGAGCATCAGGCTCTCTCCGGGTCATACCGGTGTATCGTTCTCAATCGGCCACGAGCCGTGTGTGTCACACCCGGACTCTTTTCAAAGCCCGGAAGGTATGACACCTCATGGGGTTGTTGGTATTCGTTCAGGTCAATGAAACATCTTCCCCGTTGGTATTGTTCTCAACGAAAAAACCTCTTGTTAGCCGTTTGTACCATCATGGTCATCGTTCTCCGGTTCATTCCGGCCATGGTCAATAAAAAGGGATGCGTAGATACATTTAGGGTTTCACTATTTGTATAAAATTGTGTATCTATTCAGAATGGAGCTGAACTGTAATAATCGCCATATTATGTCCATTCATTCTTGACCCCAACGCCGATGATACCATATTGTTGTTGGTTTTTAATGTCCCAATTTGATACAACCAGGCGTATGTGGATTCCCCGTCTGAAATGATGGTGTTTATCTAATGCAAAGGTATGATCGTGTAACTCATCAAAATTCCATAATGACGGATTGATCCTCTGGATTACATCCATTCCATCATACACTACAATCTCGATAAGACGTACATTATTCGAGTCGCCATAATCCTGGAGATTGAAATATTTTACATATCGTTTGTTTTTATCCGATTCAGATACGGTAGGGATGGAAATACCAATCCATACAAATTTTGTACCCGGTTTCATGGATACACTGAATGGGATAACAGCAGAAAAATGTGTAATTCCAAAAGTCAGTTGATTATAGTCCGCCTCGAATAATTCAGCAGTATCTCCGTTAATCCAGGTATAATCATAATGTACATATGGTGATGCTCCTACCGCCTTATCCTCAAATCCTGAAATTATGGGGGCTGGAGGAATTTTGGACATATCTGTCTGAATCCTGTCCGGGGGCTTACCACCTGTAAGAGGGTGAGATAGTCCAGACTTCGACATAGTACCGTTCTGCGTCATAGCATGCAATCATCATCTCATCTATATCAATTAATGCAAGGCACTCATGCGCTTGTGGACGGAAAAAAACTTGATTATTCATACGAATAGAAAATCCGTTTAATTGGTTTGGGTTCTGCACACGAAGGCAACGACCTGTTCAGCCCGCGAATACTCACCATTGCCCTCGTCCCTTTCTTCATCTCCTGTGGAAATCCTGAATACCCTTACTTCAGTTCCTGATCACGGTATTTATCTTCCTGGCCAGGCCACGGTGGAGAAACGGCCACGCATTTGACTTCCGATCACGTATAATTTGGTTCAAATCTGGATCCTGGCTTTCAATCTGCCACTCGCCCGGGTTTCCTGCCCGGCCTCGTTTGAAAGTCCGGAAGGGGGAACCCCTCACGGGGGTGCCGGATCTGATATACGCTGGCTTTCGGGATGCATCCCCGTCACTATTGGCTCCCTGAAAGACTGGTTTCGTGTACGCTCTTTCATGTCAGGGAGCCGGTGTCCTGCCTGTTTGGAACAGATCGTGCCCTTGAAGTACTAGTATGCCGAACAATGAGACGGTATGTCCCTGGGGAATATCGAACAATATGAGTGGATGGTATACCTGTTCGATGGCATAACCCTGGTTTTCGTGGGTCTTTTTTTATTGTCCGGGCTTATCGGGAATGAAAACAATGAGCGGACGCTTCCCATCTTGGTCGCCTCGCTTGCCTGCCTGGTTATGTCAATATATTTCTTCTCTGAAGCATTCTACACGAAAAACAAGATTGAATTTTCCCTGGATTTTTCAGTGCTCCGTCACCGGTAAAGGGTTAATCAGGGAATTTCCCGATACCGGAAATACCGAATGCATAACCTTCCGGTTGCCTGCTTCAACCGTGTCGACGTTCTTATCCTATATACTGCCATCTCTGATGACGTTCTGATGTTTCAACACCAGGATTTGAATGTAATGACAAGATCACTTCTGTTTGTTCTCATTACCATGATCCTCGTTCTGCCGGCGCTCGGATCAGCGGCAGAAGAGGACCGGGAGCAGATGCAGGATCCCAATGCCTGCATTGATTACGCCGCCGCGGCAAAGACCCTCGGTATATCAGAAGATGCGCTGAAATCTGCCATGAATCCCGGGGGAGAACGCCCTGAAACGGATTATGCCGCTGCTGCAAAGACACTTGGTCTCTCCGAGGATGCCGTGAAGACAGCGATGAAGGGCGATGGTTCTAAGCGGCCTGACATGAAGGAAGCTGCAACCGCCCTTGGCGTATCTGAAGAGACTCTTCGTGCTGCCCTGGGCATGGAAGAGCCAAAAGGGCCTGATTATACTTCCATCGCAACGAAACTTGGTAAGAGTGAAGAGGCGGTGAAAGCAGCCCTTGGCGGAGATGGAGCGGACAAACCCAATATTGCATCTGCAGCAAAAGAACTCGGGGTTTCCGAGGATGCATTACGTGAGGCAATGGGTGGGGATCATCCGGAAGGAGACGGTCCCTGGTCCCGGACAGCAGAAACCCTGGGTATCTCGGCTGATACCCTGAAGTCTGCCCTGGACAACGCGAAAACCTGTTAGATTTTTTTCCTGGCGGCAGAACCGCCGGGATATCCTTTTTTTCTCGGTATCCGGATGCATGCATCCAAAACAGAAGAGAATTTCCCTTTTCTCCCTGCAGTATATATGGAGATACCAGGATGATGATATTTGGTGTAGGTGACGTAAAACTCATTTTTCAACCGGTGTTTGAAGAACTATCTCTGTTCATCGAGATCATTGCGGTGGCCATCATCGTCTCGGCCGTTCTCTATGCCACGGGAGTCTACCTTCTCCGGTATATCACCCGATCATCGGGGCCCGGTGATTTCCATACATTCCGCCACCGGCTCGGGAGGGCACTCCTCCTCGGGCTTGAAATTCTCGTTGCCGCTGATGTCATCCGGACGGTTGCCCTTGAGCAGACGATTGAGAGCGTGGTCATTCTCGGCCTGCTCGTGGTTATCCGGACGTTCCTCAGTTGGTCGCTCTATGTCGAGATGGAGGGACGATGGCCCTGGCAGCAGGTCTCCTCCGGAGAACCGTCGGACTGCGGGGAAGTATGATCTTAGGGAACGGAGCTCTTCACCCCGCCCCTGCCTCCGGGTGGAGATGGCCTCAGGCAATCCCCGGTGGAGCGACGGGGACCGGTTCATGAACCTGATCGGGGTGTCCTCCCGAAAGCCGGCCCGGGATAGCCGGGATGAGGTGTTTATCCGGATACACCAGGAGTTCTTCACCCGGATTGCTGAGATCCCTGCTGCTCATGACACTCTCCGCATCATCAGGTTTACTGCAGTCAGCCCCGGTATTCGCCCGTCGCTCTTTCTTGGAGCAGTGGTTCCCGTTATCACGACGATTCCTCCCGGAATGACCGGCTGGGAGATCACTGACTGGGTCCATCGCGAATATGCCCCGGATGGGGAGAGTATCCGTATGGTCTCCGATGAGCCGGTCCATTGGAACTGGCAGGCAGTCACGGACCCGGAAGGGGGCACTATCATCGGTGAATTTTCTTTCCCTGCGGACACGATGACGTACGAACTGACCGCCGTTGCCCTCCATTCCCGTACCGTGTCGGACAGTATCGAAGATGTCTCCATCGTGGGTCACGATCCCTCGTGGAAGCGGCGGTACGAGTTTTTTGCCGATCTCATCAAACAACTGCCGGGTGCTGAACACATCACCCGGATGGAGCATTTCGGGAGTACTTCCATTCCCGGTATGCCAGCAAAACCGGTCATTGACATCCTTGCGGAGGTTCCCTCGTTTCCCGCGTTCAAACCGGTCTTCCTTCGGGAAATGGTTCAGAAGCCCTGGGACTACTGGTGGTACGATGACCATTTCGTCTGTATCATCCGGGATGGTCCGGGGGGAGCGAGGCTGGTCCATCTGCATGTTACACCCCCCGGTCACCGGATGTGGGACGGGATTCGGTTCAGGGATTATCTGATTGCCCATCCTGCCGTCGCCGAAGAATATGCTGATCTGAAGAAGACACTTGCCGAACAGTTCAGGCATGACCGGGAGGCCTATACCAAGGCGAAAGGGGCGTTCATTCACCGTGTTCTCCGGGAAACAGGGTGATCTATTCCAGACAGAGACGGGACCTCACGCACACCCCGCCGGGACAGATCAGGATTGGCTCTCCGCGATGAGGGTATTAGGGATAGAGAAAGGGGGATATTATCAACCAGGGGAACCGGGTTAGATAACCGATGTTTTTTCTTACATAGATAGCACTATCCTGATACTACCCATCCCTCGAAGAGGAAGACGAAACGAAAGAAGTGACGGTTTGATAGGAAAAAGCACATGGGGCAGTGAATAAAAAGATTTGAGACCCGATGAGGAAAGTCCAGACACCCAAGGCAGGACGGGATGAATCAAAAGACCGGTTAGATACATACCTTCAGTGGCTGGTGATAGTGACAAATAGGTGATACTGAAAAACTGGTACCATTATTTATCTGGAAAAAGAATTCTGCATACAAAGAGGCTGCATCAATGAGTGTCTATGATACCCTGGTCAACCAGAGAGATGAGATCTACCGTCTGGCGAGGCTGTATGGAGTAACACGGATACGGGTTTTTGGATCGGTATCACAAAAACAGGAGACCGATGCATCAGATATTGATCTTCTCATTGATGTGGATCCAAACCGGAGTCTTCTTGATCTGGCTCTTTTTTCCAATGAACTTGAAGATATCCTTGGCAGGAAAGTGGACCTGGTGACTGAGCCTGCACTCCATCCATTACTTAAAACACAAATCCTTCAGGAAGCAATTGCATTATGAGAGACGAGCAGGTATGGTTTTCCGATATTCTCGAATCTATCGAGAAGATTTTCTGATATACATCTGTTGGGAAAGAACGTTTTTTCCAGGATACCCTGGTTCAGGATGCAGTCGTCAGAAATCTGGAGATCATCGATGAAGCTGCTTCACAAGTTCCTGAAGAGGTTCGGTTACGGTACCCGGATATCCCCCGGAGAGGGATGTCTACTCTTCGAAATATGCAGATTCATCAATATCATCGTATTGATTGTGACCGGGTATGGGTTGTTATTGTAAAGGATTTGCCTGTATTACAGAAAGAAATAGAAAAAAGGATCCCGATCTCAGGTAATTCAGAATGAGAAATCTCATAAGGCCATTTTCACCAGGCAGATGCCGGGAGATCCCGGAGGAAGATTACCGGAAGATCGTCACTGCCGGGAAATAATGTACTCCTCCTGGTTCTGATTCATCCAATACTCTTTACTGATACCTTTTTCTCTATACCCAGGCGGGACCACCCCGTTTAATTTCCACACGCCACTCTCCCGCCGGGATGAAATCGGATTTATCAGCAGGAATACGGGTATATGGAATGGTAAAGGGGAATCGGTCAGGGAGGACTGGACCGTGTAATCGATGGGATCATTTTATTTACAGCAATATCCTGACACTACCTTCCCATACCTCGGAAAGGGAAAAAAGGGGGTATTGTGTTTGGTTATGCGAGTGCTGCGACCGTGTCAGCCCAGGTCTCAAGCCCGGTCAGGATGGCATCAGCCTCATAAGATGAGAGGGTGACGGAATCACGGGCAAACCGGACCTAGTAGAGCTCACCATTGGAGTGATGACACTTGAGGGTGCAGCTGAACCGGTCCTCTGAGCTGTCATGGGACGGAGTGCCTCCCATTGCGGTATTCAGGGCGGTGGTGGCCACGATGGTGCTGACATCAGTGTTAAAAGCTGACGGAGTCGGAGCCTTGATGATGATGGTCCCGACAGTTTTGGCCACATTATTCTCGTAAATGACCCGGCCGGTATAGGACTCAGATGCCTTTGAGACCCCAGGGAGGGTGACTCCGGCCTGTTCATATGACGTACATCCCCACGGGTTATTGGTCAGGATGTCGTCGATAATAGAGGTGAAGGCTGCCATACTGTCGATGGGAGC
>CAZWTX010000064.1:0-5538 GCA_964637135.1 uncultured Methanospirillum sp.
GGATACCCGGCATCGATCTCTGCCTTGTACTGGTCATAGGTAAACCCGTTAGAATTCCCATGCAAAAATCCCTTGATATACTGGTTATAATTCGTCGTTACCAGGTACCCCCGCGACTCGGCAAACAATCGCATTCCATGCATCCCGTCGCGGCTGGTATTATCATATTCCGTAAAATCATAGGTCGGTGAGCTGTCGGCATTGAACCAGAACGTAGTGGCCGAATCACCGTTCGAGTACTTCTGGTACATGTTCGTCCCCATGAAATCAGCAATGGAGTCAGGCGGGGTATGCTCGGTCCACGAGCCGTAGTAGGGATCGACAAAAGAACCGTAGGCATAATAATAATCGTTTCGGTGCCCGTTCGTTGTCCGCCCGTCCAGACCATACTGTGAAGCAGTAAGCGGGCACTGCCCATACCCTTCCGGGGAAGATCCCCAGGCACCATTGGTAAGCGGAAATATTCCGCCGTTCGTGGGACCGGTATAGAGATTCGGATACCCGGTCCGGTCATAGTACCCAAAGAGCATGGTTGCAGCGGTCGGAGAACACCCGTACGACCAGGTCATTGTCGGAACATCTCCCAGGGAGAGGCTTGTTGCCGATATATCTGATACATCAGCAAGGGTTGACGATCCTACCCACCCTTCAGGGGGAAGACCAGGACCGATGATCCGTTTATCAACCATCCGGCCGTCAATGGTGACCTGGGACTGAAAACCCGTATCAGCATCTGAATAACAGAACATCTCACCGGTGGTGTTTTGGGATGCAGTTATTGATGATGAGGCATGTACACCAGTCAGAGGGACACCCGGCAGAGGATCCAAGGCATTCTCCGGTGGTGAAGAGACCTCGGCACATACCGGATACAGGAGAACAAAACCACAGCAGAATACGAACCATACTGCCCCACCATGCAGATGCATATATCCTTCATTGTTTTCCAGCGCCCTAAATATCCTCGGATGTATCTTTCTCACGAAAAAAATAGATTGAACGGGTTTCTCGGTGCCCGGATACCGGATATCCCGATAAGAAGAAAGCTGATATCACATTGACCCAAAGCATTCCAGAACCATGACCGGAACGAATAGAATCCCCCCGCTTTCTGCTGCCCCCTTCCGGTCCGCAAACCCGGGGAGTGGGGCATACGGCATGTCAATCCTCCTTATTCTCCTCCTGGCTGCTCAGGTGTCAGGCGAATCCCTGGAGATACACTTCATTGATGTCGGGAACGGGGACGCGGTCTTCATCCAGTCAGATACAACACGACTGCTCATCGATGCCGGCCCTCCCGGACAGAACCTGACGGCGAATTACCTTCGGGACAGAGGGATATCTGACCTTGATGCCGTCATCCTCACGAGTCCCTCGCCTGACCGGATCGGCGGGTTCGGAGAAGTCCTTAACACGACAGGCATTGCGAAGTATTACGAGAGTGAATTCCGGTCAGATCTCCCTGATTATCTCAGGATAAAGGAAGAATTCGCTAACCGGAGCATTCCACGGGAGGTACTGGAAGAAGGGGAGATACTCCCCATCGGTGACCGGTCATCCCTTGAAATCCTCCAGGCTGCGCGGGTAAATGACACCCTGACCGACGACGGGATGATCCTTGCCATTACCTCGGGAACGGTCCGGGTGCTGTTGCTCGCAGATCATTCACCCGAAGTGTACACCTTCGATCCCGCTGCCCGGATTGTCAGGATCCCGGATCATGGCTCGCGGGAAGGAACCGATCCGGGGTTCTTCAGAAAGGTCATGCCTGAGATCGCCATAATCAGTGCAGAATATGATCCTGACCATGATATCCCGTCAGGGGCAACCCTTGCCACCCTGGAGGGACTCCCTTCAACCGTTTACCAGACCGGCCTATACGGATCCGTCATCATCAGGACAGACGGAACCGAATACACGGTTGAGACAACGAAAGAATCACTCTCCGGCACGCTCTCGCTCATTAGTGCCATAGAGACCCGTGGCCCGGAATAAGAACGATACTCCCCGCCGGCCTGAAACGGAAGTCATCCGAAATCGCTCCGGGAACCCGGGGGATGTCCCTTTTTTATCCGAAGATGTAAATAATATATCCATGGATATCCCGCCTTTCAGGCTTGAACGGTACCTTGCCAGGCATGAGTTCTCTGCACCCTTTCTCCTCTGCACCTCTGACTGTGAAACCATGTCCGTCAGGGAACTGCTCGGTTATGGTGAGAGATCAATGGAGGAGTTTGCCGACCTTCGCCTGGGATATACCGAATCGCAGGGGAACCCGGGGCTCCGTGAAGAGATAGCATCCCTCTATGAAGACCGTGACCCTGACTCGATCATCGTGACAGCCGGTGCCGAAGAAGGGATCTTCATTGCCATGCAGACCCTCCTCTCCCCGGGGGATCATGCCGTCATCCAGACACCGGCGTACCAGTCGCTCACTGAGATCCCTTCAGCAACCGGATGCACGGTGAGTGCCTGGGATCTCGTCTTCTCTGACGGGGAATGGAGAGCAGACTTCGACCGGCTCCATTCGCTCATCAGGAAGGATACCAGCCTGATTGCGGTGAACAGCCCTCATAACCCCACCGGGTACCAGTTTTCCCATGATGAGTGGAAAGAACTCGCAGAGATCTCGGAATCATCCGGGATCACCCTTCTTGCTGACGAGGTGTACCGGGGGATGGAACGATCCCCCCGGGACCGGCTCGCCTGCATGGCCGATATGACATCGGACGGTATTTCGATCGGGGTGATGTCAAAGGCATTTGGTCTCGCCGGGCTTCGTATCGGATGGATAGCAGCAGATGACCGGGATTTCCTGGACCGGTTCCAGGCATACAAGGATTATACCACCATCTGTTCAAGCGGTCCGTCTGAATTTCTCGCAACGGTGGCATTACAGAACCGTGATACCATTCTTGCACGAAACCAGGCAATCATCCGGGATAACCTCGATCTCCTAAACAGGTTCTTTTGTTCCCACTCTGATCGCTTCTCCTGGCATCCCCCGAAAGCAGGATCAACCGGATTCCCGGCGCTGAATACGGGAGAAGATATCGGGGAATTCTGTGACCGGGTCAGGAGATCGTCAGGAGTCCTGCTCCTCCCGGGTACCGTCTTCGACTGGAAAGAACCTCATTTCAGGGTTGGATATGGCAGGAAAGACATGGCAGATGTTCTCGGGGTATTCGCAGGTTTTTTCCGGGATGAGGATGAACCGGCCCGTGCCCACGATATTATTTAACGTGACCAGGGTGCAATGGTAACTACGGTCCACCATGACGAACCTGGTCCTGATTGTTGATGATGAACCGGCATTGAACGAGCTATTTGTAATTGGACTCAGGAAATATGGATTCGTGACCGAAGGGGTTCTGGGTGGAGAAGAATGCCTTGAAATCGTCACTTCATACCAGCCGGACCTGATCATTCTTGACATGATGATGGAACCAATGGACGGGTGGGAAACCCTCACTCATCTGAAGAATGATGCAGAACTACAGGATATCCCGGTCATCATGCAGACCGGAAAAAACCTCACCTACCGGGAAGCTGAACAGTTTTCATTCTACATCGAAGACTACATCATGAAACCCATCACCCCGAAGCGGTGTATCGATCATATCAATGCTGCCCTTGATATCACCCGCTATACACGGATGGTCCTCAAAGAAGGACTCTCCCGGGGAATACCAGAAGAGAAACTGAACCGGTTCTGTCAGCTTCACCGGGCCGTCGGGGTCTCCAGACGGATGGAAACGATCCTGTCAGATCGGTACGATTCCGATACCGACGGAGAAGACGGGGATGCATATGGACCGGAGGATTTCACCCGGTTCCGTTCCAGAATTGAAAACGAATACAACCTCCTGAAACGGGAACTCAACCCGGGCACCTCCTGATCTCATTCGGTCTCCTCCGGGAATACTCCCGATTCAATTACCAGGCCCACGGCCCTGAAGGCATCCTGAACATCATTGTAATTCGGGATATGGGCTTCCCCGAGCATATCGATCGCTGATTTCATGGAATCACCGCCAAGGAGGCATCCCACGACCATCGACCGGGAAAACCGGGAGAGGCGGATCATCTCGTGGGCAAGGTTCTTCGGATCCATTGTCGCCACCGGGGCGGTGATCACCATGGCGATGTCCCAGAGGTTCTGGTACTTGATCATGACATCAAAGATCCGGGCAAACCGCGAGGCGTTGCTGTCGCCAAGAATATCAACCGGATTCTCGTGAGACCAGAGATCAGGAAGGATATTATTCAGCTCATCAAGGACCTGGTCGGGGAGGGTGATTATCTCAAGTCCGAATTTTTCGGCATAATCAGCGGCAAGCACACCGAATCCCCCGGCATTGGTCAGGATGATCGTTCGTTTTCCCTTCGGATATCCTTCCGACACGACCAGGCTTGCCACGTTGAATGCCTCGTTGAGTGAATCGGCAGGAATCACACCAGCCTGTTTAAACGCAGCGATATATGTCTCATAACTCCCGGCAAGAGAACCGGTATGCGATGAGGCAGCCACTCTCCCCCTCACTGACGAACCAGACTTTAGTGCGATAACCGGTTTTCTTCCCCGCATCTTCGCTGCATACGCGAGAAAAGCCCGCCCATCCCGGATCTCCTCGACATAGAGGATGATGGCATAGGTCATCGGATCCTGATCAAGAACCTGGAGGTACTCCATGAATCCCATGTCAGACTGGTTTCCGACGCTGATAACCGAGGAGAATCCGATCCTCCGGGTGATGGACCAGTCAAGGACAGTGGTGATGATCGCTCCGCTCTGGGAGATAAACCCAATCTGTCCTGACAACGGAGACTGGACATCAAATGTCGCATTCAGGGCAAGCGGGGGGATGATAATGCCGAGACAGTTCGGGCCGACGATCCTGATACCGGTCTCCCTGGCCACCCTCAGCAGTTCGTCCTCGATCTTTTTCCCATGTTCTCCGATCTCCCTGAATCCGGCCGTAAGGATAACTGCTACTTTTGCACCCCGTTTTCCCCCTTCCTCAACGACCGCAGGAACACCGGCAGCCGGAATCGCAATGACGATCATCTCAACCGGTTCAGGGATGTCGGAGAGAGTCGGATAGACCTTCATGCCAAGAATATCATCACCACGGGGATTGACCGGGTAGAGATTACCCTTGAAGTTCAGAAGGTTTCTAAAGACGGCATACCCGACTTTTCCAGGCGTCCGGGACGCCCCGACGACGGCAATAGAGGATGGATGGAGAATATCGGGGATCGGGGGAAGAACAGGTGGTTCCAGGGAGATCTCCTCTTCTTCTGTGGTAATGAAAATCCTTGCATCGACCGCCTTTGCCCCCTTTTCATAGAGGATGACCGGGTTGATATCAAACTCGGTCATATCCGGTTCTGCGAGGAACATCTCACCGGAACGTTTGAGCAGATCCACGAGAGCCTCTTCATCCAGGGGTTTTCTTCCCCGGTACCCGTTCATCAGGGTATACCCGTTCATCTCCCGGATCATCTTCCGGTATTCCTCGTCAGGGATGGGAAGAA
>CAZWTX010000065.1:0-3262 GCA_964637135.1 uncultured Methanospirillum sp.
AGGATTCGTGGTTTTCAGGTGGATCTGGATAACATTGACTGGAATGGAATGTGGAACGACGTTCAGGGAAGTCGGAACCAGGCATCCGGACCTGATGAGGAGAAACGGTGGGACCGGATCGCCCCCCTCTTCAGGCAATGGATGGAAGTTGATGATTACCCCGTCAAACTGCTCTTTAGCATCCAGCTTCAGCCGGACTGGACAGTTCTTGATGTCGGATGCGGAACCGGGGCGATTGCCATCGGAGCAGCAATGCGGGCAAAGTCGGTCACAGCCCTTGATCTCTCCAGCCGGATGCTTGAAATCCTGAATTCTGAAGCTGAACGTCGTACCCTTCGGAATATTACCTGTGTTCATCATTCATGGCAGGATATCAGGCCAGGAGAGGATATTATCCCCCATGATGTGGTCATCACCTCACGATCGATTGCACGAACCGGCGATCTGAAAGAATCCCTGATAAAGATAAATCAGCTTGCCCGCAGGTATGCATACGTTACCGCCTGGGGAGGAGGTGAACGAAGCCTCAATCGCGGTCTTCGCGAAGCGCTCGGGCATCCGTATCACGATCCGGCGGATTATGTGTATGTCTTTAACATTCTCCATCAGATCGGAATCCGGCCGAATGTACTCCAGTTAGAATGCACAAGCCGGACGTTCTATCCCTCCCTTGAGGATGCCCTTGAGAATTACCGCGTGATGTTCAATCTCACCCCGGCCGAGACCATCACTGCCAGGGAATACCTCAGCAGGTATCTCATCAGGCAGGAAAACGGGCAGTTCCTTGTTCCGGATTCGAAACCAGTCTGGTCCTTGATCTGGTGGAAAAAAGACTAATGGTGTATCTATGGAAAACAGGAGTATAATCCGGGTTATTTTCTCGATTCTTCTTATACTCTCCCTTTCTGCGGGTGTTGTGATCGCCGATCAGAGTACATCAACACCGGCACATTCAGCAGGAGAGAGAACAGTTATCGATATGGCCGGTAGAACGGTCGCCCTTCCGGACGAGGTCAGCAATGTCATGGTCCTGTACGGACCAGGGTATGAAAAGATGGTGATCCTGGATGCGGAAGACAAGATCAGCACCTGCGCTGATTTCCACAAGACACATGCATCCTGGGCACATGTCATCTATGATCGCCTGGATACGGTTCCGGCCATGAAAAACCCTTCCAACCCGAATGCTGAGGAAATCCTCAAAGAGAAACCGGATGTTATCTTCTATTTTGGAAATGACAAATTTACCCAGCAGATGACTGATCTGAAGGTACCGGTTATCTGTTCAGTCGGGGGAGCTGCAAAACTGGAAACACTCAAGGATCTGATTACCCTGTATGGTTCAGTCCTCGGGGAGAAAGAGACGAAACTTGCCGAGGATTACTGTACCTACTTTGATGAGAAACTGTATGATGTCCTTGGGAAGACCTCGTTTGTCAAAAATGGAGAAAAGCCAAAGGTTTATGTAACCAGTGGCATCCCGCTCCGGACGAGGGGAGGAAACTCGGTCATGGCAGATACGGTAGAGAAAGCCGGGGGTATATATGTTGCAAAAGATCTCAACGCAACATCAACGATCAATGAAGAGCAACTGCTCACCTGGAATCCGGATATCATCATCATTGATCACGCCCCTGATCTCCCAGACCCGAGCAGCAGTGCCACCTCTAACACACCGGATGCAAAGACGATCAAGAATCAGATCCTCACGAATCCCGCGTTCCAGGGAATTAATGCAGTAAAGAACAAAAAGGTCTACATCTGCCCAATGGGAGCGTTCTTCTGGGATGCCGGTCAGCAGGGTATCCTCCAACTCGAATGGATGGCCCAGCTCTTCCACCCGGAACTCTTCCCCGATCTTGACATGGAGAAGGAATTGAAAGAGTTTTACTCGAAGTTCTTCAGGTACGATCTCTCTGACGAGGAAGTGGATCTGATCATGAACCACGAACTCCCGCCGAATGCTGCTGAATTCGGGTATTGATGCCCCATCTGGTTCAAGTGCGGTGAGATTTCCCTTTCTTTTTTATTTGGCCGAATCCGGGAAGTTCATTTGCTGAACGCGATTCCCTGGAGATTCCCCATCAATCTGTTGTCTCTGAAGAGACTGAGCAGCATAACCAGGGCATCATTTAGTTTACAAAATGCAATTAAAAACTATTTTTAATTAACACTCCCCTTCCCTAACTATGAACCACAACGTAGGTTCAAAGAAAAGACGAATTTTTTCCCGTCTGATTAGCATTTGTATGCTGCTCGCGTTGCTTATCCTGGCAGCCGGCCCGGTAAGTGGTGCGGAACAATCATCCCAGGATTCCCGGACCGTTGTGGATATGGTGGGCAATTCAGTCACCATTCCTGCGGAAGTTAATTCTATTGTTGCGCTGTACGGTGCATGCAGTGTCCCGGTCATGCTCTCTGCCCTGGGTGTGGGAGACAAACTCACTGGAGGGTTATGTTTCACCACCCCTATGCAGACACTCGTTCAGCCGGAATATGCCGATCTGGATACATATTCCGTTCAGGAGTACGAGGGCAATGTCGAAGAGTTACTGAAACTCAATCCGGATGTCGTCATCGGATGGTATACCCTGAAAAATGAACAGGAGATGCGTGATGCCGGACTCAATCTGGTCATGCACAAGTCATCATCCTACGATGACTCCATGCAGAGTATCAGATTTCTGGGAGACGTTACCGGTACAGAGGAGAGAGCAACGGAACTGGTGGATTATCTCAACGCGACAGTACGGACCATCGGAGAGAAAGTCGCAGATATTCCTGAAGATGAGCGTAAAACAGTAATGGTTCTCTCAAAGAGCGATCCAATCAAGATCTACGGCGCTGATTCCTCATACGGCGATATGATACGCAAAGCCGGGGGAGTGAGTGTCGCTGATGATATGCCGGGTTTCTTCGCTGAGATTGACCTGGAGACGGTCCTCAAACTGGATCCGGATTACATAATCGTATCTCCAGCCAGTCCCACCGCCTATAGTGATGTCATGAACAGTACCGAATGGGATAGTGTTCGTGCAAAGAAAGAAGGACATATCCTCCTCGGACCAACCGGGGTATTTTACTGGGACAAATCACCGGTCGAACCAAACCTGTTCCTGCTCTGGATGGTCAATAACTTCTACCCTGATCTGGTCAGCAGCGATCAACTGAAGGATGAGGCCAAAAAATTCTACAGCAGGTTCTTTAATTATGACATCAGCGATGCTGAATATGACATGATACTGAACAGCAAAAAAAGTGC
>CAZWTX010000065.1:3362-5423 GCA_964637135.1 uncultured Methanospirillum sp.
ATTGGGAACAGAACATGAATTCCAGACTTCTCATTATCATTCTGATGCTGTTGATGACGTGCACTGCCACAACAGTATACGCTGAACAGAACGAGACGAAATCAGTGACCGATCTCACCGGACGAACCGTGACCGTTCCTGCTGACATCGACAACGTTGCAGCACTTGTCGGACCGGGATACGAGAAGATCTTCCTCCTTGGAGGAATCGACAACGTCTCGATACTTCCCTCATTTGCACAACAGATGCCGTGGGCGATGAAGATCATCCCGGGTCTCGGCAGTATCCAGACGACGAATAATCCCCAGGATCCCAGTATCGAGGAACTGGTCAAACTGGGTGCTGATGTGGTCTTCTTCTGGGATACCGAGAAGCCTCTTGCCATGATGTCAGAAGCGGGACTTCCGGTCGTCGTAACCCAGCCATCTTCGCCGGAAAGCAAACCGCAGTCTGTTGAAGCGTTCAGGAAGATGATTAAGGATGAAGTCAACACCTTTGCCAAGGTCCTGGGTCCTGAAGCCGAGAAGAAGGCTGAAATGTACGACCAGTACTTTGATGAGAAAGTGGATCGGATTCTCGATGTAACCTCAACCATCCCCAAATCCGAGTACCCGAAGGTCTACTATGTCCGTGGCCCTGATGCACTTACGACTCATGGGAAGAACAGTTACACGCACTGGTGGGTTACCATGGCCGGTGCAGACCTGGTTTCATCAGAGATCAATGAAGGATTGCCAAAAGTATCAATTGAACAGGTCATCTCCTGGAATCCGGATATCATCGTCATGGGACGGGTGAACTCTACATCATTGATACTGGACGATCCGAAGTGGAAAGATATCACGGCAGTAAAGGAAGGTAAGGTGTACACCAATCCGGAAGGAGTCTTCTACTGGGATTATTCCAGCGAAGGGGTGTTATTCCTTGAATATCTCGCCAAGTTGTTCCATCCGGACAAATTTGCCGATATCGACATGAAGGAGGAGATCAAGGAGTATTATTCAACATTCTACGACTACTCCCTGACGGATGATGAGGCAGAGCGGATCCTCAATCACCTGGCTCCGGCCTGATACCGTTCATCAATTCTCTTTTTTACAGAACCTTTGGATAAACCGCATTCCCTGATCCTGAACATATGCGTTTATCTTCCTTCTTCCCGCAGGAGCCGGGACCGAACCGTTCCCTCACCAGGATGGGTCATCATTGAAAGAGAGAAATGGAATCGGACATGGAATGCAGGATCCCGGTTTATATTGGGATGAAATACCCTCCTGGAGGAATCCCGGAATCATGACCGGACGGAGCAGAAGCAGGATGCGAAGCAGATTCACATTATCTATTAAACCAATGAGGCGTATTAAACAAAACCAATTTATCTTTTCTTTGGTAATATCTTATACGAATGATTTGGTTTTATCAAAAGCCAGTATCTGAAAAAACACGAAACCCCTGTGTTTTCGTGTAATTCACACACGAGTTGAGAGTATGCATAAGCCAGTATTTGCCGGGGTGGATATCGGTTCGCTGACCACTAAATCGGTTTTATTACATGGGGATTCGGTGCAGACCTGCATTATCCCGACGGGTATTTATCCTGAAAAGAGCGGAAAAGAAGCCCTTCAGAAGGTCCTGGAGGATTCCGGTTGTGAAGAAAATGATCTCCGGTATACGGTAGCAACCGGATACGGACGGATCTCCGCTCCCTACGCGGATGAAACGATAACCGAGATCACCTGTCACGCGAAAGGAGCGTATACACTCGATCCTGCCGCACGGACGATCATCGACATGGGCGGCCAGGATTGCAAGATTATCCGGATGGATAATTCTGGAAATGTTACCGACTTCATGATGAATGACAAGTGTGCAGCAGGGACCGGCAGGTTTCTTGAAGTAATTGCATCGGTATTCAAGGTAAGTCTTGATACCCTCGGTCCAATGGCGTTAAGCGCTGAAACCTCCGTTCCAATCAGTAGTACCTGCACTGTTTTTGCCGAATCAGAGGTCGTCTCTCTTTTGGCACGGGGGGAAAAGCCGGAGAATATTCTCCGGGGGGTC
>CAZWTX010000066.1:0-4857 GCA_964637135.1 uncultured Methanospirillum sp.
ATTGATGGCGCTGGTGCCGGTCTCATCCATCATATGATGCAGGTGGTCACCGGGGGTTTTCATGTGACCGATCAATGCCTCAAGGTCCTTCTGGATGTGTTCGATATCATCATGGACGTGATGTAATTCGTCCTTCATATGCTGGATCAGATCGTTCTTCTCGTTCATGGTTTTCACCGGAGGGACACCCTCCGCATCTATGTCTCTCATGTTCGGTCGTGTTGAGATCACGCCGAGAAAAGTTCATGCAAGCAGGTTACCGGTATCCTGTATTATCAGTTCATTCAGGTAAAACCGAACCCCGCGGAAAAAAAGGAAGGTGATCAGAGCATAAGCCCGGACTGGTATGCAAAAGTCTTCTGGAAATTCCTGATACCCCCGGTCACTTCAGTCTTGTCAGACCATGCGTTGTCGGCTGCAGTCAGGTTCCAATCGGCCGCATCTGCACCACCGTTGCGGGCCTCAAGGACATGGCCGGCGAACTCGGTAGCAATAGTTGCTTCTGCAAATCCGCTGTCTGAGTTGGCATCCGGTGTCACGGCGATCAGATAATTCATGGCTGCCGGAGTATCGGCTGACTCAGCCACTGCCCTGATTTGGGCTTTCGTTGAAACCTGTGCGCTGTTCACATTCACGAGGCTGGATTTTGCCCTGACAATATTGCAGAATGCCGGGATGAACTCGCTTTCTGCCGAAGCAAAGACGCAACGGATTTCCTCCCCTGTTTCGGTGAAATTACCGGCCACATCGAGGATGGCATACTCTTCACCGGTCAGGTGGGCACCGTCGGTGCTGGCATACGTCAGGACCTTCTCAGCTTCCACATTGAACAGGCCATCTGCCTTGTCCTGCGAATCGAAATCAAAATTTTTGTTCTCAGTTACTTTTCCCCCGTTGGTAAGAACGCTGTCTACGTAACTAACCGCAGAGATGGTCTGGCTTTCACCCAGTATTCCTTCCGGGATGGAACCCGGACTGGCGATGAGCCAGTTCATCGTGGTAGTATCATCGACGGTACCGGTGACATCAATAATTGTATCAATGGTGAATACCTGGTTCTCCGGGGTCTGGTTCGGTAAACGGTCTCCGTGGACTGCTCCGGTTGCGAGAACCAGGGCGAGTGCCAGGAGAGAAAAAAACCATATATGGTTCATATGTCCTCCGTATTCTGACGGTTTCTCCCCCGCATCCGGTGAAGTATACCGTCATCCGTTCACGGTCTCATGTTTGGCTGTGAATAAAGGATCCCGAAGTTTTTTCCCTGGAAAGGAACATGTTCCGGATCGGTACAGCATCCGCACCCCCCTCATGTCCTGATCCTTCCAGGATACCGGAGTCCGAACGTTGAGGGTGTTCGGATTATTCGGAAAACACCGGCTATTTTGTACCCTGATAATCTCTCCCGAATTCCCAATCATACGCCAATGAATCCATTCACACCTCATCAGGCATTTCCATCAGTGAGCCCTGTCACTGGATCAACAGTTCTCCGGGTCCTCGTTGTTGATGATGAACCGGAAATCCTTGATATCACCCAGCGGTTCCTTGAGCGGAGTGGCAGTATGAAGGTTACCTGCTGTTCCTCGGTGGTGGATGCCCTTGAGGTGATCAGAAATAATCCGTTCGATGCGGTGGTATCAGATTACGAGATGCCGGTGGCAACCGGGATTGATCTGCTCTTTAGTCTCCGTAGTAGTGGAAACGTTCTGCCGGTGATCATTTTCACCGGAAGGGGACGGGAGGATGTGGTAATAGAAGCTCTGAATACCGGAGCGAGTTTTTATCTCCGCAAGGAGGGAAACCCAACTGTCCTCTATGCAGAACTAACTCATCTCATCAGGAGGGCAGTGGATCAACGGCGATACAAATCAGGTCTGAAAGAGTCTGAACGGTTTATCACGAATATTTTTCATCATCTTCCTGATGCGACCTTTGTGATAAACCATGACGGCATTGTTATCGCCTGGAACCGTGCAATGGAGGAGATGACCGGGATTGCGGCCGGAGAGATCATCGGACGGGCCGAATATGCACACGGAATGGCATTCTACGGGCAACCGGTCCGGACCCTCGCGGATCATCTTCTGGATGATACTTCTGCTCTTCCCCCGTCCTATACGCTTCTCGAGCGGGCACCGGGGATGATGATCGCAGAGATCTGCACTGCCACCCTGAACGGGTACCCGGTGATTCTCTGGAAGAAAGCAACTCACCTATATGATCCTCTGGGGAAGATATGCGGGGCGATCGAGACAATTCGCGATGTTACCTTGATCAAACATGCAGAAACCGAGCTTATCAGGGTGAACCGGTACCACCGGACCCTGATCGAATCTCATATCGATCCTCTTGTTACCATGAACCCGGATCTCACGATCTGTGATGTCAATGCTGCAACTGAGGATCTTCTCGGGTATGGCCGGGAAGAGCTGATTGGATCGGGTTTCTGCTCCTGGTTCAGGCGTCCGGATCTCGTGCAGGAGATCTGTGCCCAACTGGAATCAGTCGGTAGAATTGTTGAGTACCCTGCAATGGTAAAGCGAAAAAACGGCAATATCAAGACTGTTTACCTGTATGCAACGGTCTGCCGGGGGATTGATGGGGAGATATGGAAGATATTCATGGAAATTCATGATCCGCTCCCTGAGCCGGATCCCTTCTTTGAATCATGCCCGATGCTTTCAGACCTGGTTGACAGAATTACCGGGCCGGGGGATACTACCCGGAGCCCGGCTGCATTTCTCAGCCATACATTTCACCTGCTGGCTGCGTATCTCACAGCCCGGGCAGGCTTTCTCCTCCATATCATTGATGATCAGGTCAGGGTATATGAGACGAGCGGATATACCGCCTGGTTATGCACTGACCCTGATCTTTTACCTTCCTGCCGGGAATGGATCACGGGTGGAGGAACCGGGGTGTGGGTCATCCGCCCCGGTGTCATCTGTTTTCCGGTAGAACAGGGAGAGAGGGGGTACCGGGCCTTCCTCTTTGAAATTCCTTGCCCGGGGCAGGTGCCGGCCGGGAAGATCGATGTGATAACAGCCACTGCCTCCCTGCTTAGGTATTGCAGTTCACTGCTTGGAGATGGTAAAATCCAAACAGACGACAGGGAGATGATTGATCTCCGGCTCCGGCTGCTCACCCATGACCTCGGGAATGTTCTTTCGGTACTGTGGGGGCTCCAGGATATGCTTTCTGAGTATGTATCCGGTACCGGCCGGGGAAGGAAAAGAGATCGTTCAGGAGAATCTGTATACGTGCATCGATATCATCGGAAGATGGAAATGGTCATCTCCGGTACGGTGGGATCGTTTCTGGAACCGACCGATCTCATGGCAGTGATACAGGAGGAGGCTTCCCGGTTTTCCCGGGTTGAAATCTCGTCAGATTGTTCTGAAAATCTGTGGGTATGGTGTGACCCCCTCATCAGCGAGGTTGTCTGGAACCTGCTTGATACCAGTACCCGGCACGGAGGATCTGATGTCACAATTCGGATATAGGTCCGAGATCTCGGGGAAAACATCTACGTCATGGTATAGGATTCAGGGCCGTGCTTTCTCCCGACCGCTATGATCCCGCATCCAGTGATATTTCCCGGGGGTCGGGCAGGGGCCTTGCGATCCTCCACCGGATGCTCTCCGGTTACGGGGGAGCCCTCCTCTTTCCACACCTGGGTGAGCCGGGGAGCACCCGGGAATTCCCGCTGAAACGAGCCAGATACTCAGATAAGCCCTCCTGCAGCCTGTTTTCATCCGGCAGGGGAGGGGAGATTGTTCCCGAGGGCATTCGAGTACCCTAACTTTTTTAGATTAATCTTAATTATTTGGAGATTCAAACACTCATGCAGATATATCCGGCAGCACCGCCGGGTACACACGGTCAGGTGAACCCATGAACCATGCAGCCATCGGAAGAAAACTGAGCCGAACAGCCGAAGACTACCTTGAGGCGATTCTTAATGTCACCCTCCGGAAAGGATATGCCCGGACCGGTGAGATCGCCCGTGAACTTGGACTGAGTCCATCCAGTGTTGTGGAACTCTTCCGCAAACTTGATCGGATGGGCCTGATCGAATACCGGAAATACGAAGGCGTCGTCTTCCGGCCGGAGGGACGGGCAATCGCGGAAGTGATCAAGTACCGCCATGACACGCTCCGCGAATTTCTCCGGATGGCTGCGGTTCCCGATGATATCGCTTCGAAAGATGCCTGTTACATGGAGCACGAGCTCCACCCTGATACCATCCGCTGCATCAGGGACTTCATCGAGGTACTCCAGAATGACCCCTCGCTTGCTACGATGATCAGGCAGCGGATCGAGACAAAACGAGTACTCACTGCTGCCGGCAGCCCTGACCAGACCGTGGGACCGGCCCGTATATCCGTGTAATACTCACACTGTTTCCTGTCATGTACCTGTCGGGTATCACGTGCCCGGTTTTGATCCGCTCTCCTTCATCAGGGCCCTGCCATCGCTCCAGGCCTTCCCGACTGTATCTCCGATCCTCCAGTACCGGTTGTCAGGCATGGTGAGAACGAAGGAGTCCATCCGGGAGATGTCGGGAATGCCATCGGTGAGGATCGTTTCATCGGCATAGGCCCCGGCGATCTCCCCGATGTAGAAGGAATTTGTTTTAAATTCAAACCGATTTACGACCCGGCATTCAAGGGAAAGCGGGCATTCGTCGATGAGCGGGGCGTTCGTCACCGGGCCGGGAGTGACGGAGAAAAAACCCGTTTTATTGATCTCTTTACCTGAGACGAGCCCGCAGTAATCGGTCTCCCGGATCATTGATACCGTGGGATAATTGATACTGAATACCCCGGTATCGTCCAGTCCTCTGGTCGAGTAATG
>CAZWTX010000067.1:0-4715 GCA_964637135.1 uncultured Methanospirillum sp.
CCGAGAGTGCCTGTGCCGTTCCGCCGGCACTCCGGATCGGGCCGGCATAATAGATGGAGAGGTACTCGGTTCCGTCATCGTTCTTCCTGACAGCGACCTTGGCGATCCCTTCGATGGGGGCCGAAACGACCCCCTCGGTGAGCAGGGCCATCGCCGTCCGGATGGCATGATCCAGGATCTCCTCGCGGCTGGTTTCGTTGAACCTCTTTGCCACGAAGTCGTCGCCGATCTTGAGCGATGCCTCTTCCCGGGACATTTCAGCCTCAAGTTCACGGATACGGCCCGCGACTCCGGCGATCCCGACCTGTGCCTCGACCCGGTCGGCGAGATCATTTGCGATCGGAATCTCGACCACCGTTTCGGGATCGATCCCTTTGGATCGTGCCTCCCGAGCAACGGCCATCGCCTGTGCGAGGCCGGCATTCAGACGGTCATAATACGCCTGCATCCGGGGTGAGACATCCACAGCCATGGCTCTGTACCTATGGGTTTTCGTCTGATATGATCCTGCGGATCAGGAGCATCAGGTGGCTGGGGATGATGGCCCGACCCGGTCACTCTCGAGGAGGAGACCGGGAAGGGAGGCACTGTCCGGGTGCGTCTTTCTAATGAGGGCAATAACGCGTTTTGCGTCCTCCTGCTGCCCGAGGGCGATGTAGGCCCGGGCGGTTGCGGTCAGAACCTCCTCAGACACAGCATCCTCAGGTGCCATCCCGGAGAATGACCGGAGGGCATCCCGGTAGAAGGACTTGGCATCGACATCCCTGCCAAGCTGCATGAGTTCATCCGCTTTCTTCATTTCTGCAATCCCCTTCTCTTTCCAGGCGAGGGAGAATCCGGGATTTTTCCCGGTGGCAATAGTGAACCGCTCGATGGCCAAAAGGTATTCACCCTCGTCCACGTACCTGCTTCCTTCGTAGAAGGCTTCACGTGCCTCGGCAGCATTCGTCCCGGCAATCCAGGGAAGAAGGAAGAGTTGGGCGAGGATGACAATCGCCATCAGCAACGTGCAGTAAAAGAGAATAACCTGAAATAAATGGGGAATCGTGGATCGTTTCGCCCGTGGGCGCTCCGGCTCCGGTGGACGTTCCCTGAATCCCGATTGGGTGGTATGGGTATAATACCAGGTTCGTGGATGACGGTACCGCTTCGCCCCCGTGTAAAAATCACCCATCGGTGATTCATCTGATCGGAGGAGGGACGTATCATATTCTGCCCGCTTCTTTGGATCCTTCAGAACCTGGTATGCTTCGTTGACCACTTTGAAGAGTTCCTCGGCATCCTGGCTTTCACAGACGTCAGGATGAAGAATCTTGGCAAGTCGCCGGTATGCAGCAGTGATCTCGTCAGGCTGTGCATCAGGTCTGACGTTCAGGATCTCGTAATACGATTCACCGGGCCGCATCCTCTTCTCAGGTATAGCATTACCGGTATCAGGTATAAAAATCCAGAGATCTCCTACCAATCCTTGTGATCATCGGGAGATGTCCCGGAGGTCATGAATGAAAGGGTACACGGTTAAAAAAAAATGGATTTTCAGTGATTTCTAGTAATTCTCGCACCAGATCTCAAAGTATGCCTGCGGGTGGGCACAGGCCGGGCAGGTGTCCGGAGCGGCAGCGTTTTCATGCACGAATCCGCAGTTCCTGCATTTCCACCGGGTTCCCTCTCCCCTCATGAAAACCGTCTTCTCCTGAAGGTTTGCGAGCAGCTTACGGTACCGGCGTTCGTGGGAGGCTTCAACCTTCGCGATCTGCCGGAACGTGTTGGCGATCTCCGGGAAACCTTCCGCCTCGGCAGTTTTTGCAGCATCAGGGTAGAGGACGCCCCATTCATGCTTCTCGCCATCAGCAGCCGCCTTCAGGTTTTCAACCGTGGTTCCGATCACGCCGGAGGGGTATGATGCCGTAATCTCGGCTTCACCGCCGGGGAGTGCCTTAAAGAACAGCTTTGCATGTTCCTTCTCGTTTTCGGCCGTCTCCATGAATATCTCTGCAATCTGTTCGTATCCCTCCTTTCGTGCGACACTTGAAAAGTAGGTATACCTGGTCCGTGCCTGTGATTCTCCGGCAAACGATGCAAGGAGATTCTTTTCTGTCTTACTGCCTTTTAATTCCATATTAATGCGTGTCCTGTTCCCGTGTGGGAAAGAGTGATCAGACTGTTACCCGAAGACACATAGGTCTTTTTATTTTTCCGATGGAGATAATCAGCGTTCAGGTCCCGGGCCTGTTCTGATAGAAAAAGGAGCACCCCTTACCGGGATGCACATGCTGCAGTGATACATGCCTCAGTTGTTCCAATCATGGACGCTGCACCGCACATCGTCGGAACATAGGAGAGCGCTTTTCCGCTGTTGACCATTATCCGGTCATATTGTTCCATGGCCGGGGAAACGACCATGCAGGTATCGGCATAGACCCGTGCCCCGCTCTTCTCTATCTTCCTGATGAGATCGTGATTCCTCTCGATCACGTCACGGCTTGCAAAGATATAGAGGGGGATCTGTACCGTTTTTCCAACGAGAAGACTGCTGATCAGGTCGAGCTCTTCAGGGGAGCAGTGCGGACAACCGATTGCAACCGCATCCGGATCCCCGCCGGTGAAGAGGTCGCCGATCTCTTTCGCGGTGATATGGACCGTCTCAAGGCTCCGGGCATCGTACCCGAAGACTTTTGCATCCGGCGTGATCCCTGCCACGTGATAGAGGGCGACCGCCCCGGTGGCTGCCATCGCAGCCCCGAGATTCTTGAGGTGGTCACGTCCGGGCCGAATCCCGGAAAAGATGGGGATCCGGTTTCCGGCAGTTTTCCCGGCGATAAACCCGAGTGCCCCGTACCAGGAGGTATCAGCCTGATCAGGTGCATCCGCGATCTCGAAATGGATCGACGGAACACGGTTTTCCACCCGGTGCAGGCCATATGACGGGGTTTTACCGATTATCGCCGCGGCAAGGGCAGATGGTCCTCCTTCCCGGTTCGTTCTCGCCCCGATGACCGAGTTTGCATAACTGACCGCCGACGACTCTGACCAGGCGAGGTGATCGCCATAATCGGTGATCGAGAGATAATACGGCGTGCAGGTACATTCAAGCCGGATTCCGAGCCGTTCGTAGGCGTTGATCACTTCAATCTGTTTTCTCGCAAAGCCGGGATCGATCTTCATCTCTTCCCATCTGACCCGGTCCATTCCGACCGGATTCAGGATCGCCGGAACCGAAGCACGGGCATCGAGGCTGGCAAGCCACCTGAGTCCCCATTCCCCGATTGTTTTGTACGAGGCACCGGAGACCTGGGCACTGCGGATCGGCACCATCCGGTCGGCATCGAAGACTTTTCCGACCCCGACCAGGATCTCCATCAGCTGCTGGCGGCTCTCCCCCTCTTCACCGTTCAGGATTCGTTCTTCCTCTGGTGTCAGGTACATCGCTCACTCCCAGGTTGCCCTGACGAATTCTTCCTCGCTTCCGAGATTCATCGTCGCATCGATTCCCATCTTCACATTCAGACCGTCTCCGATACGGGATGGGTCGAGCGAGGAACCCCGTGCACCGGGGATGATCAGGGTGTCGGTGTCTGCCCTGACCCTGGTGGCTATGGCAAACTCGACATCGAGGGGATCAGCCGGGTTGATATCCTCGTCCACAATGACCACGTGCTTGAGGGAAGTATGGGCTGCAAATGCCGCCATGATAGCGTTCTTCCCATCACCGTCGGTTCGTTTCCTTATCTGAACAACTCCGTGGAGGTACCCGCAGCCCCCTTTCGTCAGGACCACGTCGGTCACCCCGGTCACCCCGGCGACTGCCTTGTAGATGAGTGGTTCGTACGGGGCTCCCATGAGGAGCTTGTGCTCGTCTCCTGCCGGGAGGATGCCGTGGTAAATGGGATCATCCCTGATATGCATCCCGGTCAGGTGGATCACCGGCTGAATTCTGACCGGGTCATAGGTCCCGGTGATGTCCACGAACGGGCCTTCCTCGCATGTCTCCTCTCCGATGTATCCTTCAAGGATGATCTCGGCTTCCGGCACCCGGATCCCGTTCGGGAGCCGTTTCACCCGGATCTCACCGCCGAGCAGTTCTGCAGCGAAGGGGAGTTCCATCCCCTGGGGTACCCGGCTGCAGCTGGCAAACATCACGAGCGGGTGGAGGCCGATCGCAATCGCCACCGGAAGGCGTTGTCCGTCTTTCAGTGCCTGGTTCAGGAGGGTATGGGTATGTCTCCCTTCAACCAGCCTGGCAACAAGTTTGTCTGTTCCTTTTTGCAGCATCCGGTGCACGGATGCATTTTCAACGCCGTTGTAGGCAGAAAAGACCACTCCGGCGGTGATGTACCTCCCGGCGTCCTTTGGAAAATGATGCATAATCGGGATAGCATCAAGGTTAACCGGCTGCATAGCCAGTTCCCCGTTATCGGTCACCATTCCGTCATACCGGCAGGCGGCAAGCCGTGGCACCAGTTCTTCTTCAGGCACATCAAGAGCAGTAGCAAGTGCCGCCCGGGTGGAGGTCAGGTTCATTACTCCTCTCTTCCCGTCGAGATCATGGAAGAAGAGGAGCCGGTCGGTTCCATATGATCTCCTTGGGGCATCCAGTTCTGAAGACACTTTCTCATGTATCTCGGTAACGAGCCCCTTATTTCTCATCTCTTCGATAAATGAACGCATCAGTATCCGCTCCATCTTCCGCCGATGGAATGTTCTATCCGGAGGTG
>CAZWTX010000068.1:0-4660 GCA_964637135.1 uncultured Methanospirillum sp.
GGTGGAAGAGTGAATCGGCGTTTCCCGGGGAAGAGTCCGGCCTCCTTGCGTTACGGGAGATGGATGCCCCGGTAAGATGGCTCTCCTGGTCATGTTCTGAAATCGTGGAGAGGAAACGATTTGTCGGCCATTGTATTCTCCTGCGGGATATCACCCGGCAGCATGATCTCGAAGACCAGATCCAGGGCCAGGGGGTGCATCTCGGTGAGATGACCCGGGCATTGTCATCAGCCCATACACGGCTCCAGCTCCTGGCCAGCGTCACAAGGCATGACATCCTGAATCTGATCTCCGTGCAGCGGGGGTACATGGAACTGGCCCGGGACACCGGTACCCAGGAGAGTTACCAGATGGCGGTGGACCGATCCCACGAGGCAGCAGTTAAAATGCAGGAATTGATCGCGTTCAGCCGTGAATACGAGGAGATCGGGATGAACCAGGCTACCTGGGTCTCGCTTGCCGGTATGATTAAAAAGGTGACCCGGCTGTTTCAGAAAGAGCAGCTCCGCATCGACTGCGACATCGGTGATGACGTCGAGGTCTTCCTGGATCCTCTCTTTGAGAAGGTGATCTTCATCCTGATCGACAACACGATCCGCCATGGGCAGGGAGCAGAACGGATTCGCATCTCTGCCCGTGCGGGTGATGAGTTCCTCATGGTGTACGAGGATGACGGTCAGGGGATTGCCGGATCGGAAAAAGAGCGGATTTTTTTGAGGGGTATCGGTAAGAACACCGGGTTCGGTCTCTTCCTGGCACGTGAGATCCTCCTTATCGACGGCTGTTCCATCAGGGAAGAAGGAACGTTCGGGAAAGGAGCCCGGTTCATAATCCGGATCCCGACCGGGTCATGGAGGATGTCAGATCATGACCATCAGGGCTGCCCGGTATCCGGTTCCTGATCGATGATGGCAGCAACCCGCCCGACGGTCCCGTCCCTGAGCCGGACTTTTATCCCGTGGGGGTGGGTTGCACTGTTCGTCAAAATGGAGGCGATGGTTCCCCGGGTGAGCCTTCCGGTTCGTTGATCCTGTTTTTGGACCACGTCAACAACGAGTCCGGGAGTAATATTGCACCGGGCATTTCCGGCTGCTTTCTTCATTTGCATAAAAAAGGGGTGGTTTTACTTCTTGCGGTAGATATTGAGCCCGATCTTGATGTCTTCATTATCAGGGATGGAGATGTTCCCCTCAGTTGATGCGATGGTGATGGATTTTCCAGACTTTGACTCTCCGAAATCCTTTGAGATATCCACTGTAATGGTGAGGGTCTTTCCGTCGAGTTTCATATCGACATTCTTCATACCTGAATGTCTGTATCTCCCGGTAATTAAGGATCAGCACCCCCCTCTCCCCGGCACCCTGTATCAGGGGCAATTTTCCGGGACAATTGAGGAGAAAAGGATGGATTGTCTGTGGGATCTGATGGCCTTCTGTTCATGCCATCCCTGCCCTGGAATCAGGAACCGGAGAGAAACCAGGAGGGGATATCGTCCGGTTATTTATTCCGCATGATCTCTTCTTTCAGGTGGCTGAATTCCTGTTTTGAGATATCGCCATCCCGGTACATCCGGATGATCTTGTCAAGTTCCTGGACCCGTTCATTGAGATTCTGCTCGCGGGGCGATGGAGCCGGTTGTGCCTGCCCCCCCTTCTCAAACTGGGGGGCGAAGATCAAGAGGAAGGCACCTCCTGCAAGGACGATCCATGCTGTTGGAATGGCAAACCCGGCGTTCTGCATCATCCCGGTGATCTTCGGGTCCATCTGTCCGCCCATGGTCGGGGAAAGGCCGGAACCGAAGATCATCTGGATGAGGTACCCGATGGAGGTTGCCGAGTAGAGATCCCACGCAACAAGAAGACAGGCAATTCCCCCGGTGATGTAGAGGAGTTTGATCCTCCTGAGCCAGACGATATATGCCGAGACAACAGCAAGGATGATATAAAAAACCCCGTTCGGGGTAGGACAGTACATACAGGTCACCTGCCCGATGACGGGAAGGTTCACGTACATTGCGATACCCCCGATGAAGAGGGCTGCAGCACCCAGGTACCCAGCCAGGCTCTGGAGCACTTCCATCAGCGGCCCGGCATCCTGGGATTTGAGCTCAGTCATTCGTATCGCCTCTATGGGAATGGAGCGGGCATTGCAGATAAAGGATCGGACAGGCCATCCCTTAACACCGGACGAAGCTAAGGATCCTGATATTAAGGATGCAGACCATCTACGTTCTTGGCCACCGGCAACCGGATACGGACAGTATCGTCAGCGCCATTGCATATGCCGACCTCCTGAACCGGATACAGGATGGTACCTACCGTGCCGCACGATGTGGCGAGATAAATGCGGAGACCGCCTATGCCCTCTCTGAGGCTGGGGTTGAACCACCGGTGCTGCTCGAATCAGTCGAACCAACGGTATCTGATATCCCGTTCTTCTATACTCAGCGTGCTCCACATGATATGCCGGCGATCGATGTTGCCGGGCTCATGGAGGAGCATGATGTCAGGAACATCCCGATCGTCGATGACGATGACCGGCTCCTCGGACTCGTGAGTGAACATGGCCTCGCGAGGGCATATGTAAGCCCGTATGCGAGCCAGCCGCTTCGGGTTGGCCCGATATCCCTCTCGACCCTGGCCAGGATCCTGCAGGCCGGGGTGATCACCGGGGCCAATGACCGGCTTGACGGGAGCGTGGCAATCGTTATTGATGCCCTGCACGTCTCTCTCTCCCGGCTTGGACCATCAGACGTTGCGATCGTGGGAGATAATGAACCCTCCCAACTCGCCCTTGTCTCGGCAGGGATCGGTGCCCTGATCGTGGCAGAAGACGCCCCTGCCGGGGAACGGCTGACAGAAGCAGCAAAGACCCGAGGGGTTTCTCTCCTTAAAACCCCGCTGGATGCCTTCAGCGTCGCCCGGATGATCCATCTCTCCCATCCAGCTACGTCCATCATGGCAAGGGATGTGGAGATTCTCCACCCGGAGGATCTCATCTCGACGGCAACCCGCGTCGTCACGAACTCCCCGTACCGGACTGCCTGCGTGGTGGACGGGGAAGAACGACTGATCGGGATGCTCTCGCGGAACACGTTCCTCGAAGAGATCCACAAGTCCGTCATCCTCGTCGATCACAACGAATTCGGCCAGGCAGTGGAGGGGATCGAAACCGCGGAGGTTCTTGAGATCATCGACCATCACCGGCTCGGAACGATCTCAACGCTTCGCCCCATCGAGTTCAGAAACGAGACGGTCGGGTCTACCGCGACGATCATCACCGCCCGGTACCGGGAGGAGGAGATCGATCCTTCTCCCGCAATTGCGACCCTGCTTCTCGCCGGAATCCTCTCAGACACCCTCGTTCTCAAGATGTCCACGACAACCCCCCGGGATCGCGAAGCGGTAGTATACCTTGCATCCATCGCCGGAAAGGATCCTGAATCGTTCGGGAGCACCCTGATCCGAAACGGGATGAACCTTGACGATCTCCCGGTTACCGAGCTCATTGTCCGTGATGTGAAGACCTACATCCTGCACGACAAAAAGATCTCGATCGCCCAGGTCATGACTGCTTCAGACTCCTACCATCTCTCCCATGATGGGGAGATCCGGAGTGCCCTTCACCAGGTACGGATTATGGAAGGAATCGATCTTGCGATGGTCCTCTTCACCGATGTAATCGGCCAGGTCAGTTACCTGTACGCGGATGGGGAAGAAGGGCTTGTCAGGCAGCTTGGGTATGCCGATGCCCCGGTCTGCCTCCCGGGTGTCATGTCCCGGAAAAAAGATTTTTTCCCGGTATTCGGGCACAAATTCCGGCAGGTTATCCAGAGCTGACCCCTGTCAGCTCCTCCGGTATCGTTCTGCCTGGGAGACAAGGGCCCGTGCCATCTCTTCTGAGAACCAGGCATGGGTATACGCTCCGATCGTCCCGCCTGTATACAGTCCGTCCATCCCATCTGTTATGCCCTGTCCCCGGGAGAGACGGATGGCATATTTCGCATCCCTCCCCGGTTCCACCCGGGAGTAATGGAATTCATGTCCCCTTATCGCCATTCCGGTGGGCATACCGGGAAACGCACCGGTACTCTCACCGACACTGTATCCGAGTGCCTGGAACCGGTCCTCCATGAAGGTCTCCCCGGGGAGCACCCCGACCCACCGGTCAGGGCCGATCCCGTCTGTCAGGTAGAGGAGCCCACCGCACTCCCCGTATATGGGGAGGCCGTCTCCTGATCCTGACCGGAGAGCCCTGGTCACCAGCGAGGATGCGAGTTCCTGCCGGAAGAGTTCCGGATACCCGCCCCCGAGATATACCGCATCCACGTCAGGGAGGGTGCCGGTGAGGGGACTGAACGGGACGATCTCGGCACCAGCATATACCAGGGACTCGATGTTGTTCTCGTAGTAGAAACAGAAAGCGGCATCACGTGCAACGCCGATCCGTACCCGCTTCCCGGCAGGCTGTGCCCTGACCGGCCCGGGGAGGGAGATAGGAGGTGCCCGTCCGGCGATCCTGATCACCTCGTCAAGATCGATTCCCCCGGCTGCCTGGACAAGATCACCGGCCTGGTCAGCGACTTCCCCGCCCATCATGAGTCCCAGGTGACGGCTTTTCACGGAAATATCCTGGATCTTTTTGACATACCCGACATGGG
>CAZWTX010000069.1:0-4450 GCA_964637135.1 uncultured Methanospirillum sp.
CCGCCACCGGCAGACACCGTAATCAGGTATGAACCTGCAGCAAGCCCGGACGGGAACGGAAACGACCACCGGTGTATTCCATCAATGCCCGGGATGACCATGGTATCTCCACGAATTGGGGCCGGTGTGGCCGTCTTCACCCCGGCCCCTTTTTCGACGATCCATTGCACCAACATGCCGGGTGCAAGACTCGTTATACCGGTGATGGTCCGGTTTTCTGATTCACCGGATACAGGATTAATCCTGATGAACGGAGAATCGGTTGGTCCCTTTTTTCTGATGCAGTCTCCCGAGCAGGAATCGTTTCCAAGCCTGAACTGAACGGATGCCAGTGGTCCGCTCTCGTGACTCTCTGTATAATTCTGCTCAAATGTTACCGATTTAAAGACAATCAGGTAATCAGCAGGATGAAGTGACGAGATGTCAACCGTTCCGTTCCAGGAGTTCCACTGGTCACTTCCCCGGGAGATCCATGCACCACCCCGGATCAGGGGATGCTCATCCACCCCCCCGGATGCTCCGGATACGGGTGCCGGATATACATCGGGGACAATCACGGTTTTTTCCGGGAGATTGGTTCTCCCGCTCATAATCAGGTAATTATTCGAATCGAGATCCTGGTCATTCAGGGGATTAATCGTAAAGACCGGAAAGAGGAAGGTTATCGGGGAAAAGATGAAAAATACCATCACGAACAACACGACAAGGATTATGGCAGAGATAATGCCGGCATAGGTGAAGTATTTCTTCTTCATGAAACCACGAGGTACCTTTTTTTGTGCATGGTGCTCTTAATCATTCTCATCTCCGTCTTTTCCGGATATGCCGGTGATGTTTGGTACGGGAGCGAAAGGTAGGTTCTGTATCACGGGTGCCGACAGATGAAAGATTCGTTTGGTCTGAAGTATGACGCCGGTGTTTCATGGTAAAATAAGAGGTGAGGAGGAATGTTCTCTGAAATCTGATTATTTCAGGGTGAAGATGTCAAAATCAGACACTGGTCCGAATTTCATGTCTGGACTGTATATATCTCCCTCGACAGTCGAGACCGTGACATTATACTCGTCAGGGTAGAGTTCGTAGGTATTCGGAGCGAAAGATACCCGGTTCGTCCCGGTTCCCCTGGTCACCTGGGAGTTGGCCATGGTTCCGGAAAGATTTCCGCTCACGTTACTCTCAATCCCTTTATCGAGGATCGTCGGTTTGATTTCCCACATAATATCCGTCCCGACGGAGAGATTGGTCTTCCCGGTGATGAGGAACAGGTCACCGATCTTCCGGTCGGGTATGGGATCCAGGGTGATGAAGGCATGTTCCTGGCCTTTTACAGGGACGGATGAGTCTGACCCGAGGAATGTTCCGGTTAGCACGAACGAAGTCGTAGCGGTCGCGTCGCCATAGAGATGTGCCGTTCTCTCCAGGTTGTACCCAATCACCTCAGTCGCATTGACAAGATACTCACCGGGTTTGATTCCCCAGGTATCAACCGGAACATACCACCGGTTGACACCGCCGGTTCCTTTGACAACGACCGTACCGGAGTTATACCCCCCCTCTTCCACGCGGACAGAGAGTTTTGCTCCTTCTGCAAGGTTTGTCGCTCCGGACAGAATGACCAGATCCCCGATGGTTTTCGCACCCACCGGATCAACCGTAAGGTATGGTTTTTCAGCCTGAGCTCCGCTCACAAAGCCGATACAGACGAACGCTGCCATCATCAGGATAGCAACGAGGAGACCAGATCGAATGCATTGGATGATCATAGGACCACATGATCAAATAGTTGTGCATAGTGCATAAACTTTTTGGCATTATGGATCCTTTTTTGGGCTTAACCCTTCCCTCTCCTATGGTCAGAGAGGAAACATCACGAGATTACATCGGGATTGTGAATCAACCAGGGTCATGTTTCCCTTTCATGCCAGAAAATGAAGTGGGTTCAGAGAATCCAGACACCATCCCTGCCTGAATGACCCCCCCATTCGTCCCACCGGCTGAATCCGGTGCATTTTTTATCTTTTTAAAAAAGATATCACCCTGCGCCAGCAGTGGTGTACTTAACGGGCATCGGTTTCATATACCTTATCGCAGGAGAGAACACCATTTTATTACCAACGAACGGACAGGATGACAGCATGATCTCATTTCACCCGGTTACTGACAGGGATCTTCCAAGAATCAAGGAAATGTACGACTACTACATCCTCAATACCACATCAACGTTTCATAGCATTCCTCTCTCAATTGATGAACTACGATCCATTCTGTTCATCAATAATCCGAAATATCCATCTTTTCTCATTACATCGGGAAGAGAACCAATCGGGTACTGTTTTCTCTCCAGGTACAAAAACCGGCAGGCATATGACCGGACTGCTGAAGTGAGCCTCTATCTGAACCCGGAGTATACCGGAAAAGGGATTGGGGCTATTGCCATGGCTCATATTGAAGAAGAAGCCAAAAAGCGTGGCATCAAGGTACTTATCGGAACATTATCCGGAGAGAATACCGCAAGCATGAGGCTCTCTGAAAAAATGGGTTTTGTAAAAGTGGCACATCTGAAACATGTCGGGGAGAAATTCGGCAGAGTTCTGGATGTGGTGATCTATGAGAAGGAGATATAGACTAAAAAAGATAATTCAGGGATATCATCAATATACAACCTCATCTATCCCGATCTCTGCTAATAACGGCCCTGCAACAGGGATGGTATTACAGAATTCCATCCGGTTCTGATAGGTAATTGCCGTATGGAGGAACCATGGTTTTTTATATGTCGGAACCCGGGAAATATGAATTCCTCCAATCCGGTTCCCTCCTCCTGCATTCACCCATACCGGGATATCATCATAACTCCATCCTGCTGCCGGACCGATATCAATTGAACGGAGGATCAGTCTCATCACAGCAATAATCCTGGCCCCTTCGGTTGTGGAACAGCGGGGATGTTTTTCCAGTGGAGTTCCTTTATTTGGGAAAAACCGACTGACATATACACTCTCCAGGTGTTCATACTGCTTCACATGGAAGATAAAATCCACATAATCCTGGTACCGGGATGGTTCAAGGTTTAATCCAGCCAGCATGCCGGTCCCGAGACCAAGTCTCAATTCATTAATCTCCCTGGCAAGTTTCATCTTTTTTTCAAGGCTGTCTCCAGCCTTGAATTGAGAGAATAACCCCGGATTTATCACTTCAAACGAAGAACCAATCTTGGTTACCCCGAGTTTCATCAACGCAATGAGCGTATCCCGGGAAAGGGCAGCACCAACATTTACGGTGATTTCAGAATCAGATATTGATCTGATCTTCTCAACAATGGAGACTACCTCGTGGCCGTTACTATCAAGGGTCGTTCCTCCGCTCAAATGAAAATTACTAATTCCATGTTCGTTAAGATACCTGACTCCGTCAAGGATCTCATCGACAGTTAATGCCTGTGATGGCTTTACCCAGTAGGGGCAGTATGAACAGAGCGGATCAAGAGTACAGGGGAGAATAGACGCAATTCCTCCACTCCATTGAAATTTTCTTCCTTTTTCCTGATCTCGTACCTTCACCGCAGTTTGAAACAGTTGCTGTGCTTTTTGATATTTTTCGGTTTCTTTAAAGAGGAAGAGAGCCTCATCTGGAGATATCTCTTCAGTTTCAGCCTTGCGAAGGATTGCTTCGAACGAATCAGACATGCGGGTCTTACCCATTATTCATAGCAATCTCTTCGTCGGTTAAATCAGTAACCAGATAGAATTTTTCAAAGAAATCACGGGTTTCCTTGGGGATATCAAATGAGAACTGATCGGGGTAGAGTGTTTGGGCAACCCACATAAGACCAAGCAGGGAAGTCAGACCATCTGTTCGCTGATATTTTGGAACACAATAGACCTTATTATTCTTCACCGCATCAATGTTCTTAAAGCTTGGATCTGTCTTCACCTGCGATGTAACATTGGTATTTGCAGCAATGATGACATCAGGATTCCATTTTATAATATCCTCAACCGGAATTTCGATATGTTCATTGGTTGGATCTCCTGTCAGATCGACAACATCAGGATAGGGGATGCCTCCTGCATCTCGCACGATTGAAGACATAATTGTTGCTTTACCTGGTGTGGTGTGGAAGTTATCATTGGCATAAAAGACTTTGAGTTGCTGGTCTTCGGAAATCTTTGAACGTGAATCTGCTACCCGTTGTAATACATCGTGCCAGTAATCAGCCAGTTCATCTCCTTCCTTTTCGTTACCCAGAAGTTGTCCCATAAACCTGAAAGAAGGCTCATATGCTGCTATTGTATCTTTATCTACTGTTGCCACAGGTATACCGAATTTTTCCTGTTCTTCCTCGACATTGGGATCTTTTGTCATGGAGACAACAACATCCGGTTTAAGGGCGATCACATCTTCAACGTTGAGTCCTTTAAAATAAACACCAGTCATAGGAAGACTGAGG
>CAZWTX010000070.1:0-4348 GCA_964637135.1 uncultured Methanospirillum sp.
CCCGGGGAGACCGTGGATCGGATCCGGTCAATGCATCTCCAGTGCAGTGTCTCAGGACCATACCAGCGTGAGCAGTTTTTCCGCGATCCCCCGGAAGTATTCGATACGCTCACGTATTCTAAAAAAATGGCATACCTCATGCCACTCGTCGGAGGCATGGACGAGCACCGGGCATTTTCAGATCCCGGCTGCCGGGAGATCGTCGAGACAGTCATGCCGGAATATCTCGTTCACGAGTTCGTGACCCGATCCCGGGAGGAACTTGAGGCAAACCTGCACCGGCAGCGACAGGCGCTCGGCCTGACCAACCCGGATTGACCTGCATACCAACGGGATGACAGGAGCCTCCTGGCAGGACGAGGATCATCCAAGGGACTGCCGCTTCAGTACTCTATCCCTTTTCGTGCCCTGACCCCGGTATCAAAGTAGTGCTTGACCTTGTGCATGTCCGTTACGAGGTCTGCTGCCTCCACGAGTGCCGCGGGGGCCTTCCGGCCGGTGACAATCACCTCGACGGAGGGATTTCTTGCCTTGATTGCTGCCACGATCTCTTCGGTGCTCAGGAGAAGCTGGGTGATGCTGAACAGGATCTCGTCAAGCACGACGAGATCAAAATGATCCAAGGCCATGACACGGCGGCAGTTCTCAAACCCGAGCCGTGCGAGCCGACGGTCATCGGCAGAGGGCTCTCCCAGGATGAATGATCCCGTCCCGTACTGTTCGAGGACAAACCGGTCTGACCAGGAAGAAAGGTTCATCTCGGCCGTTTCGATTCCCTTGAAAAACTGGGCAAAATAGACCGAGCCACCGGAGAGGAGGATCCGGAGGGAAAGACCGAGGGCGGCGGTCGTTTTTCCTTTCCCGGTCCCACAGTAGATTTGGACATATCCCCTCTCTCCGTTCATGCAACCGGATCACCGATCCGGGTACTGCGAAGACTGTTCAACCAGGTCACCGCTCAGGCCGGCCGAAACTGGGCTGCCTTCTCTTCACCGAGCGCCCAGATAACAAACTCATCGGGAGTCCTGAATGAGCGGGAATCGTATATCTCTTCACCGTCGGTATCAGTCCCTATCCGGGTGACAAGGGATTCTTCTCCCGGCTGGAAGGAGTACCTGACCTCAAAGACGTTCTCCCTCCCGTGGAGACCGGGGTTCCGGGTCAGGTTGTACCCAAGTGCAACTGCCCACTCATGTTCCATGATATCGGCATAGACCGTCGCGATCAACCGCTGGTTATTCCGGCGGATCATTACCTTTCCTTCAAAATCCTCAGTTGCATTCTTCGTCCGGGAGTTAGGTTTGAAACCAATAAATTTTGACATAGGATCAAATTACTTTCTTTATAGTAAAAAAACTTCTCCTGCCGGGAGCAACTGCCCGGTGCAGAAAGAAAAACCGGGATAAATCGGTGTATTACAGGAAGTGAGGCACGGGTTCCCGGTTCATTCCCCGGTAGCGAGGATATCCGCTTCCGCGAGCAGATCAGGGATCTCTGAAAGGGTGTTCACCCGTTTTGCACCCCTGCTGATCAGTTCGAGAATGGCCGATGTCGCTGCTCCATTGGTGAAATCCGGTATTACCGGATCGGAATCAGGGAGCAGGAGAATGATCTTCCCGGGATCGATCTTCAGGAGAGCCCTGATGTTCGGATAATTTCCCCAGCCCACCGGCATTGCAGTCAGGATCACCCGGTCGGCCTTCCCGATCAGATCGAGGAGGCGATCCTCTGACTCGAGCGATACCTGGGAGAAGGGCGGTTCGGTCAGGATGGGGAGCCCATGATGCCGTGCCACAATGCAGTCGGTATCCTGCTCTGAGAGAATCCCGCAGGAAGGGCGGTATCCGGCAGAGACAAGCATCGATAGCACCGGAATACCGGTTCCTCCCCCTGATATCAGGTGAAGAAGGAGCATGGATTCAGGTCCCGGGGGACGCTCCCCGGTCATGTACAGGTGCGGAGTTCCGGTCAGGGGATTTTCCCCGATCACAGGGGTGATACCGAAAATTTCCTGCAGGATCGGTTCCCTGAGAATCTCCCGGGGGGTCCCTGAAGAGCGGATCTTCCCGTCATGGAGCAGGATCAGATGATCGCAGTACGCCGCCGCGAGGTTGATGTCGTGGAAGACGGCAATAACGGCCTTTTTTCCCCGGGATGTCTCACGGATCAGCCTGATAAGGTCATACTGGTGCCTGAGATCGATATGGGCAAAGGGTTCATCCAGCAGGAGCAGGCCGGTATCCTGGGCGATGATACGGGCGATCATGACCCGCTGACGTTCCCCACCGGAGAGCGAAGTGATGGTCCGGTCGGCCAGATGGGCTGTTCCCGTCAGGTCCAGCGCCTCCTTCACCCGGGCATGGTCTTCAGGTGACGGCTGGCGAAACCGGGGGATATGCGGATTTCTTCCCATCATCACGATCTCGTATACCGGGTAGGCGAACGGGATCGCGTTCTCCTGCGGAACAAACCCTACTTTTCCCCCGAAATCACGGAACGAGTACGACGTGAGATCTTCGCCCTCAAGCAGCACTGACCCTGAAGCCGGGTCCAGGGTCCGGGCAAGGACCTGCATGAGCGTGGATTTACCCGAGCCGTTCGGACCGATGATCCCGATGAAGGATCCCTGCCTTACCAGCATAGAGACCTGATCGAGCACCGGGTGATTCCTGTACCCGGCACAGAGATCCGCAATCTCAAGCATCATGGTGCTCACAGTTCCTCCCGGTTCCGGATCAGGAGCAGGAAGAAGGGAGCGCCAAAGAACGCGGTAACAACGCCGACCGGCAGTTCCCCGAGCCAGGTACGGGTGATGGTGTCGGCAAAAAGGAGGAGAAATCCGCCGCAGCACAGGGAGCCCGGAATCAGAACGGCATGATCCGGCCCGGTGATGAGACGGGTCAGATGGGGTGCCATCAGCCCGATGAACCCGATTGACCCCGAGACCGAGACGACAAGACCGGTCATCCCGGCTGATGCGGCAAGGAGGAGCAGCCGGGTGTGGGACGGATTGATCCCGAGCGAACGGGTCGCCTCCTCCCCGCAGGTGATGATGTTGAGATCCCGGGAGAAGAGGAAGAGGAGCCCGGCCGGGATGAGTACCAGGGCTAGCAGGGGTACATCAGCCCAGGAGACCGTCCAGAGACCTCCCATAAGCCAGAACATGATCTGGTGCATATTCTGGCCGGCGAAAACAAGAAAGACGGATACAATCGCTGAAAGGAACGTGGATACAGCAATACCGGTGAGGAGAAGAACGCTGGTACTAATCTGTCCGTTCCGGGTTGCAAGAAGGTACACCATGAATACCGAGGCGATGGCCCCGGTAAAAGCGGCGACAGGAACCAGGAACAAAAGGCCTGCGGCCATCACCGCGGCGACGCCGACTGCTCCCCCGGCAGACGTGCCAAGGATATACGGATCGGCGAGGTCATTGCGAAAGAGGGCCTGCATGGCCGTTCCGGCAGCTGCAAGGCCGGCACCCGCCAGGACGGCAGCGATGGCCCGGGGGAGCCGGATATCGAAGAGGATCTGGGAGCCGCTCCCCTCGTCAAAAATCGCGGTCACTGGCACCGGGACCGGGCCTAGGGTTACGGAAACGAGGATGGCGACCCCCAGACCGATCAGGGAGAGAGGGAGCAGTGCAAAACGGGAATAGATATTCACGGGATCAGACCTGTTGGGTATAGAAATAATCTTTAATTACTGCAAAAAAAGTATACTCATGGTTTTAGATATCCCCCCCTCCATTGAGAAGAACCGGATGGCGTTGCACGGAAGAGCGCTGTGTATCCTTCTTCTCATCATCTCCCTGGCAGTGGGAATTACATTCGCAGAGCCTGCCTCACGAGCCGATCCCTATCCCCGGAGTATCACCGATGATCAGGGTATCGATGTCACCCTTGACCATGCCCCTGAGCGGATCGTCTCTCTTGCTCCGTCAAATACCGAACTTCTCTTTGCCCTCGGTCTGGATGAGAAGATTACCGGGGTCACCGATTACTGTGATTACCCGGAAAAGGCAGCCGGAAAGGAGAAGATAGGTGGATTTTCAACGGTCAGCCTTGAGAAAGTCACTGCTCTTGAACCGGATCTCATCATCGCTGCCGACGGGAACAGCGAGGATACCATCACCCGGCTCCGTGAACTTGGTTTCCCGGTGTACTTTGTGAATGCTGAATCGATGGACGATATCCTGAAAACCCTGGAGAATATCGGGTACCTGACCGGTACAGAGAAAATGGCAGAGACAATAACCGCCGACCTCTCAGCCCGGGCAGAAGCGGTTGAAGCAGAGGGATTAACCCTCGCGACGCACCCGACGGTTGCCCACGTCATCTGGAACGAT
>CAZWTX010000071.1:0-4340 GCA_964637135.1 uncultured Methanospirillum sp.
AAAAAACATCTGACGAGGCATTCAGGTATGTCTCGCAGAACCGGGAGAAATCCATGACCCGGGAGATGCGCCGGATCGGGGTCAGGGAAAAGCGGGAGAAACAGCTGGCCCTTGTTCTCTCTTCACCGGAAGACCGGGTCATCCAGAAGGAGTTCTTTGACGGCCCGGTGATCACCGTTGATGACCGGGAACTGAACTCAAAGGTCGTGGAACACCTCTCATCAGGTGGTGCGGTCATCCGCCTGGAACGGATGCTGTATGGTGACTATGCCACCGGCCGGATCGTGATCGAGCGGAAGACAACCCGGGACTTTGTAGATACCCTCATCGAGCGAAACCTGCTTGAACAGATACGGCTGATGGCGGCAAACAGTGAAAAACCGGTGATGATAATTGAGGGTGAGTCCCTGTACGGGGAGCGGGATCTCCACCCAAATGCGATCCGGGGAGCGCTTGCAGCCATCAGCATTAACTTCTCGGTTCCGATCTTCATGACTGCCAATGCACAGGAGACCGCAGATCTGCTCATGGTTCTGGCACGGCGGGAAGCCGATGGAGAGCATGGAGAGAGGCAGGCACAGAAACGATCCTACGGCAATGTGGCAGCAACACTTGAAGCCATAATTGGGTCATATCCTGATATCGGTCCGAAATATGCCCGTGCCCTCCTAAAGGAGTTTGGTTCGGTACAGGGAGTGGTGAATGCAGATGCGGATGCCCTCCTCAAAGTGGTTGGTATCGGTGAAAAAAAAGCGAAACAGGTCTATGACCTCTCCCGGCAGCCATATCCGTAAGCCAGCAGCGCATACGCTTCAGTCGCATCTTTTACCGCCTGCATGAGTATTTTTATTGATTTCGAATCTCCTTCAGCCTGGATTCTCCTGAGCAGTACCTGGATCGTATCCGCGTACTCCTGGAGGAGTGCTTCATGACCTGCTGTCGGTGTATGCGGAATCCGGGTGTTCCGGGTAGCGGGTGAGAGTGCTGAAATTTCATCCGGTTTCGTGGAACCAGTCTCCTGTCCCTCTTCCCTGCAGACAACACAGAAGGTCTCCCCCTTGTATTCAAACAAGGGCGAATGACAGGATGGGCAGGTTTTTGCAAGCATTTTCCCTCCTTTCAGGAGGTAATCGGCCATTATCTCGTCAGGTTTTCTCATGGATTGTTCCTGTCTTACCGTTTTATAGGGTGCCGGATGTAATAATATGGGAAGGATCAATAGGGTGAGTGCATGCCAAACCCCGAAGAAACAATAGATAACTGTATTCAGATGCTTTCAGGCATCACAGATGACGGGTCCATCCCGCGGAACATCCGCAGGGTGGCAGACGAGACACGAACAATCCTCCAGAAACAGGATCTTGATATTGGCCTGAAAGCAGCCGAAGCGATATCCAAGATCGACGAGATCAGCAATGATCCCAATATGCCCATGTATGCCCGGACCAGGATCTGGGAACTGGTATCCCAGCTCGAGACTGTTCCGCTGGATTAATCATATTTTCCCCGGAGGATAATAGCACCGTTCAGAAGAACGGAAAAACCGGTTCTTCTCTTTTATCAAGGTGCCATGCTTTTCTCATGGTGCATCGGTAACCGTGATCACAGCCTCTCTGACGACACTGCTGCTTGCATGGGCATTCCTGACCCAGAGTTTTATATCATACGCTCCTGCCCGGGTATAGGTATGTTCCGGGCTCTGTCCGATTGCCGAGCTCCCGTCGCCAAAGGTCCAGTACCACTGGTCCGGGATTCCCTGCGTGGTGTCAGTACATTTCACCGTGAGAGGAACCTGGCCGCCGGTAATATTGACATCGAAACCAGCGATCAGAACCTTGTCCATGACCTGGTGGGTCGCGGTGATGGTATGATTTGCAGTGATATTCATGAAGGAATGTGCGTACTGGGAAGTTCCGTACGGGAGGGATATCTGCCCGCCATCGACCCGGAGTTCGTTGATGATGGCACCCGGTTTTGACCTGATCTGGATAGTCTGGTTAGTTCCATGGGCAGCAAGGATCGTTCCTGAGGGCATGATATATCCCGGACCGGCAGATGTGGCTGTTATCCCGTGAATCCTTGGATCTGGTGTTGGTCCATCGGGGAGAACCTGGAATGCCGCTTCTTTCATCCCGCTTATGCCGAACGTCGTGTTCGTTACACTCACGGTATAGAACCCGGGAGTGAATCCGATCAGGCTGAGGTTATGCACCGTCAGGTTGATTCCGGAGAGGTTGGCATCAAGGATCCGGGTCTCGCCCCCGGTTCTGTTCAGTTCTACGCGATCGGTCATGGAAAAGTGATCCCCGGTGATGTTCACGACCGGGAGGGTAGAATTCTGCAATCCGGACGGTGGATAGACCCCGGTAATGACCGGTCGCGAGAAGACCGGGTTATCAAAGAAACAGGTACCTTCCCCGATCCGGCACGAATTGGTCTCAATCCGGAACCACCCGTCTTCTCCCCATCCGGTGCCCCAGGAATTCTTACCAATGTAGTACTTCTTTCCCATCGCCTCACCCCAGCCGACAAGGATAACAGCATGATCGGTGTAATCGTATGTCCCGTGATCTTCGAAAATTCCGGCAGTATAATTGAAGAAATTATCCGTGACATATATTCCGACTGCAACAGGCCCTTTTGAGGCAATCGCGGATTTGATCTCTGCTTCAGAGGGTATCGCGAATTCCGGGTGGATCAGTCCAGTCGAGGTATTGGCATAGTTCCATGAATACGCCGTGTACCGCGGAAATCCGGAGAGATTGGTACATGGTACTTTTGACGCAACGTAGGGAAAACTGACTTCATCAACCGTTCCGATCCCTCCTGACAGGCCGCTTTTATTGACGAGGTAGGGAAATGCTTTGAAGAACAGCCCGCCGCTACACCCGTCGTCGTCTCCGTCGCAAGAGACGAGGTATTGTTCGGCCATATCCGGATTCATATCGGGATTTCCTGCTATTCGTTCAAGGTACGATTCGAAGATTCCGGTTGTAGCAAACGCATAACAGCTTCCGCATTTGCCCTGGTTTTTTACCGGAGTAGTCCAGTCTCCGCCTGCATTCCGCCAGTCAAATGAGACCGGAAGATCGGGAATGATCGGAATGGTTGAATTGGAAAAAATTCCTCCCGGCTCATTTGGTTCAGGATTATTTCGTCCGAGCAGTCTTTTTCTCTCTTCGGCCGTAAGGAAGGAGACTGAGGTAATCCCTGCCGTCCAGTTCATCCCGGCAGCAGCATTCTCTGCATTAAGGGCGTCAATCGCTGCCTGAAATTCTGCAAGGGGCTGCTGCCCGACGAGCGTCGGTACCGGTACTGCCATACCGGTTACCGGTGTGCCACACGATCCGGTTTGACAGGGAAGATCTGCCATGCTGGCGCTGATCAGGATAAATCCCAAAAGAAGTAAACCGGAGAAAAGGCGGCAAAACATAAATATCTCACTGATTTTATGAAACTCTTCTTATATATATTTGTGCCGGAAAAGAAGAGGAAAATCCGGGAATGAAGACCTTCCCGGTTCGCCATATCATCCTGTCTGGTTCAGGTGACCCGGATGAGATCGTCTACCGAGGCATACCCGTTTGCATACTCATTCCTTGCCGCAAGACTGACCGGATATGATCCCGGAACCAGATACGTATGCACTGGAATCTGTTCGTCAGAGGTCGATCCGTCACCGAACTTCCAGAGCCACTGTGTCGGTTCACCGAGCGAGGTATCGGTGAACTGAACGGTCAGCGGTGCGGGTCCGGTAGTCGTGTTCTGGGTGAAGGATGCGATGAGCACCCGTTCCAGAATTCCTGTTTCAGCGGTTATCTCGTGATTAGATGAGACCGCCGTGAACGTATGGATAATTTCCATGGTTCCCGGTTTGACGGTAATGGTCTCGTTATCCACCGTATATTTCCTGATCATTGCCCCTGGCTTTGATTTGATATGGATCGTCTGGTTGGTTCCGGCAGGTACCAAGATGATGCCGGAGGGAATGATGTAACCGGTGTGGTCTGATGAAGCAGTGATCGTGTATAATGCCGGTGTGGTTGGAATGGTTGTGGGACTGGTGGTGGGTGTCGTAGTTGGTGTCTGTGTCGGTGTGGTTGGTATGGTTGTGGGACTGGTGGTGGGTGCCTGTGTCGGTGTGGTTGGTATGGTTGTGGGACTGGTGGTGGGTGTCTGTGTCGGTGTGGTTGGTATGGTTGTGGGACTGGTTGTGGGCGTCGTTGTTGGTGTCTGTGTCGGTGTGGTTGGTATGGTTGTGGGACTGGTTGTGGGCGTCGTTGTTGGTGTCTGTGTCGGTGTGGTTGGTATGGTTGTGGGACTGGTTGTGGGCGTCGTTG
>CAZWTX010000072.1:0-4077 GCA_964637135.1 uncultured Methanospirillum sp.
GATCTCAGGGAGTTCCTTCCCGATTTATAACAGCACCGCAGAGAAAAGAAACACCACGAGAGACGCAAACATCCCTTTTTTCAGGTTCCCGGAAATCCCGGCTGAACGAATTTCCCCGGCAGTATTGCAGGAAAGGGCAGTTGCTGCTGCATAGAGGAGAAAGAGGTCCACCGGGAGAATGCCGGCAAGATACCAGATCCCCCACCGGTATGCCGGGAGAACAGAGACCAGCACACCGAGAAGGCAGGAGATGAGGGCACCGTACAGCGCCGGCTTGAGCCCAAAGAGGATCGGGAACGTTCTGGCACCGGCAGCGGCATCCCCCGGCATGTCCTCGACATCCTTGATCAGTTCCCGGGCATTCATCGCAAAGAACGTGGCCCCGGCTATCGGAAGGGTGGCGATGATGCCCTCCGGCCCGAGTATCGCTCCCCCGAAGAGGAAGATGCTCGCAGAGAGGTACGAGACGGTCACATTCCCGATAACCGCGGTCTGTTTTAACCGTGCGGCATACAACCAGAGGAGAACCGAGTTCAGGAATGCAATCAGGAAGAGTTCCCGGGAAGCACCAATGAACGCCACGATGTTTGCAGAGAGAAAGAGCAGACCTGCATAGACGCGGGCATGAAGGAGGGAGATCCGGCCTGAGGGGATTGCCCGGTCAGGCCGGTTGATCGCGTCAATCTCAACGTCGTAATAATCGTTGATGACATTACCTGCACCGGTTGCGAGGACAATCACGACAAAGACCACCAGCGCCGCAGGCGGGAGCATCCCGGTCGCGATGACCACGGCCAGGATACCGGCAAGCCCGGCTACAACGGCATTGACCGGACGTATTATTTCGAGATATGCTGCGCCGTTCATGCTTCCCGACCTTTCCAAAAGAGACGGACGTGGAGGGATTTGAACCCCCGACATTCAGCTTAGGAGGCTGACGCCATATCCTGACTAGGCCACACGCCCTGCCTTACTAAATCTCACAAGCGAAGATATAAGTTTATCGAACACGACCTTTTGCGGAATGGAACTCATTTCGGTCATGGAAGGCCGGACAACCATACAGGTGCCGGTTCATGACCCCGGCCATCCCTTTCCCCCGGGTTCTGCCCCGGTCTTTTATAATCCCCGGATGGCTATCAACCGCGATGCCACCGTTCTCACCTGCGCAATCCTGAACCCGCATTCGTACCTGGACGCGATGGGTGCCACCGGGCTGCGGGGATGCCGGGTCGGCTACGAGACCGGCATTCCGGTGACCATCAATGACCGGGATCAGGCCGCGGCAGATCTCATCGCAGAGAATGTCAGAAAACTTGATATCGCGGCAACAGTGACCTGTCGCGATGCGAATGCCCTCATGTCTGAAGAGCGGTTCGGATTTGTCGACCTCGATCCATTCGGTACCCCGGCCCCGTTTATTGATGCCGCCCTGAAGAGTGCGGGAAAGTACCTCGGGATAACGGCAACGGATACCGCTCCGCTCTGCGGGGCACATCTCCGGGCAGGAATCAGGCGGTACCTTGCACGTCCGCTAAATACCGAGTATCACAGCGAGGTGGGCCTCCGGATCCTTCTTGGGAATGCTGCCCGGCATGCAGCAGTGTACGACCGGGGGGTCGAACCGCTCTTCTGTTTTGCGAGGGAACATTTCGTCAGGCTCCATATCAGGCTGAAGAACGGGGCCGGGGCCGCAGACCAGGGTATCAGGCAACTCGGGTACATCCACCAGTGCCCGGTCTGTCCGTACAGAACCGAGGAGACGGCGTTTTTTCCGACACCCCGGGTCTGCCCGGTCTGTGAAAAACCCATGCAGATAGCAGGACCGCTCTGGACGGGGGCTATCCAGGATGCCGGGTTTATGGAGTCGGCAGCCGATCTCTGCAGAAACAGGATCCTGGCAGAGCAGGAACCCCTTGCCCGTCTGATTGCGACCTGCCGGGATGAACTTCCCACGTCGTTCTTTTACAATTACCACCAGGTTGCCAGGTGGTTCCGCCTCTCTCCCGGACCGATTGATCACACCATCTCCCGCCTGGAAGAAGAAGGGTATGTAGCCGGACGGGTGCATTATTCAGGTTATGGAATAAAAACCACTGCACCGCTGGAAGTATTAAAAGAGTGTATTACCGCTCGATAATGATCTGAACGATATCCTCATCGGCGATATGGTGGGCCAGTCCCACCCGTTGTGCCTCGTGCTTCACCGAGGCTCCCCATATCCGGGAATACCTGAATTTGTCAACAAAATCACGGTGTAGTTTCCGGCAGACATCCTCGACGTTCGAACCAACCCGCATAATGAGGGGTTCTTCCAGGTCGGCCGGTCCTGCCTGGGGTTTGAGATAGATCCTGATGAACCCGAGCCGGTCATATACAGCGTCCTTCAGTTCTTCCATGTGGTACCCGGTTGCTGCCGATATGAGCACCGGTTCCTGGGAGAACCGGTCGGTCACATCCTGGTAAATCTTCTTCCGTTCTCCCTCTTCGACGAGATCCACCTTGTTGACGACGATGAGTGCAGGGATGTACACCCGGCTTCCCATGATGGCATCGATAAGATCGTCCTGGGTCGCATTCCCGCGAATGAGGATGTCAGCACTCGCAATCCGGTTCTCGGTCAGGATCGACCGGACTTCCTCGATGTCAAGATCCAGGTTGCCGACGGCATTCAGCCGGACGCCCCCGCGGGAAGTTTTCTTGATGGTGATATCCGGTCTTGGCACGTTGAGGCGGATCCCGGCATCGTAGAGTTCGCGAAGGAGGACATCGATGTGCCGTTCGTTGAAGACGTCCACGAGGAGGACGATCATATCGGCGGTTCTGACAACCGCGATGACTTCTTTTCCCCGCCCTTTACCCATGGCAGCACCGGCAATCAGGCCGGGGATATCCAGGATCTGGATCTTTGCTCCCTTGTGTTCGAGGGCGCCGGGAACGACGGTTAACGTGGTGAATGCGTATGCGCCGGTTTCACTCTCCGTGCCGGTGAGTTTATTGAGAAGCGTCGACTTTCCGGTCGACGGGAATCCGACCAGGACGATGGTGGCATCACCGGATTTTTTGACCGAGTAGCCTTCCCCGCCGCCACCGGCCTTCATTGCCCGGTTTACTGCATCTTCTTTTATCTTTGCAAGTTTCGCCTTGAGCCGGCCGATATGCTTCGCGGTTGCCTTATTATAGATGGTTCTCTGGATCTCGTCTTCTATCTCCTTGATCTGATCCTCAATACCGGGCATGTATCCGTATTACTTCGATATCAGGGGGGATATAGTTGTGGAGTCAGAAAGCCGTTTTTCCCGACGGGATTATATATACAAAATGCAAATTTGCTTAGGCAACTGCTGATATAGTGTAGGTGGTCAATCATGCAGGACTCTCACTCCTGCGACTGGGGTTCAAATCCCCATATCAGCATTGGAACCATTATTTCGCTTCTTTTCCAAAAATTTATACATCTAACGACGCTACGTTTTTCTCATGCACCCGAGTCGACCACCCTCGGAGTTTGCTTTTCATGGTATCAAGCAGGACTATCCTGATCGCTCGATCCAGAAAGCTCTCGAATCCGGACAGATTACGAAACAAGATGCAGACCTGATCAGAGAATAGGTAGCTGACTCACAGACCTCCAGGAACATCGGAGGGAAGAGAGCTCAGAAGATCGTCTTTGTTCTGGTTGGTCTTCGAAGATTTATCGGACCGTTCACAGAAAATTCTATTGCTGATCTTTATTCCGGCGTATCAAAAATTAAATCCGGAATATCCCTTCGGGATGTGTGAGACCTGTTATTCCCAGCTCTGCGAGTCAGAGGTGAGAGTGTGATCACACCGCTGGCCGTGGACCGTTCCTTGGTCTTCCGGAGTATCTACTGCCCGCATACCCTCGGGCAATGCCCGCTGCACTGCTGGCAGATGAACTGCCTGGCCTGTGACCGGTATTCCCGGGTGAGGAGGATGGCATACGGAGGTTCAGTATGAGATTATCCCGAAGGCCGACCATTGAAGCCTGTTTCACGAAGGGGTGTCCTCACCTGAAGTTCGTGCAGTGTTCGGTCCGGAGGAATCGGATCTGTG
>CAZWTX010000073.1:0-4040 GCA_964637135.1 uncultured Methanospirillum sp.
GGTGCAGAGGATGCGACATCCACGGTCATTGCTCCCAGACGTTCCAGGAAGATCTTTCCAAGCCTGAGCAGATCTTCTTCATCATCCACGTACAGGATGGATAGTAACAGATCTGGATAGGTGACCGATCCACATGTATCCGTTTGGGGACTATCAGACATTTTCCCTCCTGTTCCTGGAAGAGTATTTCTGTTTGGATCCGCCAGAATAGAAATCAACCGCCGGATGTTAGCAGTATGACATCGTACTGATTAATAGGTATCGGCAGATCGCTATATTCTGCCCGCGATAATGACATGATACGGTTGTCCCGAAAAAAGGCATATCCGGTCTTTCTGCCGTGGTAGGGCTGGTTTTGTGGCCCGGATGAGGAGGGAACGGGTATGATGATCTGACCTCTGGGTACTCCCTGAACCAGTATTCGGTCTCTTTTTTAGATCCCTGGCTGAGCAGAGCTGGCGGGTGAAAATGAGTGAGAAAGGGGAGGAATGGTCTGGATATGAGTACTGTAAAAACGGGAATGGATCACCATTATCACCGGTTTAGTATTTCATACGCAGAGCTGGATCGGTATGGAGAGATCTTGTCATCCTCCCTTTCCCATACTTTGTCAGTGCATAATTCTAATAATGATATGCATTTGTAATTATCATGGGGAAAAAGAAATCTTTTTCAATGAACACTCTCTTTCGAACACGTTCACGGGTCAACCAGGGAATTAACTGCTCCTGACTGATATTTTCGTCTGAATAGAAGAGTATCATCCGATGAAGTGTCTGGCTGCATCCGGTTCTGTTCAGCCTGGAAGATGATATCCTGTTGAATGCCTCCAGGTTGTTTTCTTATCCTGCCTTCAGGTTTTACCCGTTCTTCAGATCTTCCCGGATGATCATCATGTTCACCATGTTACGATCGGCTGTATCATCCTCCTCGTTCCTGGCACCTGCGTTCAGGACATCAGCCAGGATACCGGAAATCCCCGGGAGAAGACCGGGATGATCCTCATTCCGGTGGGAGCAGCCGGTTGAGGTCATCCCTGAGTGCCTCTGCAGACGGGTACCGGTCTTTTGGATCCGGTGCGAGACAGGTTCGGATCACCGGGAGGATACCGGCACCCGGTTCTGTCAGAAAGATGGTTTCAGTTCCGGAAGGAATACCGGCCTGGCCGGTCAGCAGTTCTGAAAAGACCAGGCCTGCCTGCCAGATGTCTGTAGGAAAACCGCATTCGGGATTTTTGTGGTGTTGTTCCGGTGCTGCATGCCGGGGAGAGAAACCGGCTATCGACCACCGTGAAGACCCGGATCGTGCAAGCCCCCAGTCAGTCAGTTTTGGAACTCCTTCTCTCGTGAGAAGGATGTTGGATGGCTTGATATCACAATGTGCAACACCCCTGCCATGGGCATATACCAGGGCATTCACGAGGCACCTGACGATTTTTGCCGCCCGGGAGAAGGGAACGGGTTTCTCTATCTCTGCCAGGGAGGACGGGAGATATTCGATCTCGATGTACGGGAACGGGAGGATATTGGCAGAGAGGACTGTTGCGATATGGGGATGTTCAAGATCTTTCCACGTGCTGATCTCCTGCATGAATGATATCCCGGTCATTTCATCATCAGTACGGGGAACCTTCACCACCACCGGCAGTCCGTCGCCTGCCCGTTCGGCATACCAGATGACTCCGACTCCCCCCTCGGCAAGAATCCGGACATTACGGTACCGGCTTTCAGGGAGCGGAAATGGTGTCAATTCAGGTGATGCGGATCGTATCCGTACCGGATACCCCTGTTTCATCTGCCCGGCCACCAGCAGGATTCCCATGAAAAGCGAGAGTGCCAGTGAACCCGGTACCAGTGCCGGTACCGGGTGTACTTCCTGGAGCAGGCTTCCATACGGGCGGACAAAGAGCAGGAGACTGAGGAAAAGAGTCCCTGAAATGATCAGGCCAATCCCGATTGTCATGGTTGCGGAAATCCGGTACCGGGGGATGAAGCATGCGAACAGGTGCAGAGCGATCAGGATTGCACAGAGTATCAGTGCCGGAACCGTGGTCACCGCTGCATTCCCCATGCCTCCTCCTATTCCCCCTCCCATCCCGCCAAATCCATGGTGTACCGGTGGGGATGTGAGGAGTATTCCGGCAACCAGGTATGAACCGGCAAGAAGCAGATTGATAAGCCGGAAGACCGGGCTTATGGTACCGCCTGGTGCCGGGGGATGTGTTCTCGTGATGATGGTGGTTTTCATGGAGCGAATCAGGTTCTTCCTGATATGAACAGGAATGCTGCCCCGAGCGATCCGGGTGAGAGTTCTATAAGGTCCCCGCTTTTAAGAAGAATGGGCTCACGGGTAACCCGGGTACCGTTCAGGAATGTTCCTCCTTTACTGTTCCCTTCTTCAATCGTCCATACCCCGCTTTTTTTCCTGAGCCATGCATGGGGCCGGGATGCCCTGCTGACCGAGCGGTACGAATCACCCACGAGGATCGCCGGTTCCGGTAGAGTTCCGTCCCATCCCTCTTCGATGCGTCCAATCCGGTACGTTTCAGCAGTCAAATCGTACCGGCGGTGTCTCTCATGACCGTTTGTCAGGGAGAGAAACGGACCGGTGCCGGGAAGAATACCGAGAAGGCCCTGTTTTGCTGATGCTATCCGCTCAGATATTTCCGTTATCCCGGTTCCGGTCACCGAGGTGAAGAGCGTGAGATTATGAACCGCGTGATTCAGGCCGTCAGGGGTAAGGGAGTAATAAAAAACCGGCTGTCCCTGGTTTGCAGGTTCGTCTGAAACACCGATCTCCTTTTGTATCAGTCCGATGGAGAGGAGACGAATCAGATGTTTCTTGGTATTCTCGTAACTGGTCTCAATTTCATGGGCGATCTGTCTGACGGTCCGGGGTCTGATGCCGGTAAACGAGAGAATATGCAGGCGGACCGGACTTGCAAGTACATCGAGGTATTCCGAGAGATCAGCGATGAATTCGGGATCAGAGCCGGATAGTATCGTCCGATCATCCGGATTGTCAGGGTTCATAGTGTTCAGTCCACTTGTTCATTGGCGTGTCCACAATATCAATCTCTACCCCTGATACCCTCCCGGTTAAGGGGGTAAACCGGTCTCATTCTGTCTCCTTATATGGTTCCGGGTGATATGAGTGACTGTGCACCGCATACGCGGTGGAGGTATCATGAAAGCTATAACGATTGTCCTCATCCTGGGCCTCATCGCCCTTGCAGTCATCCTGCCGGCATCGGCTGCCGGTCAGGGTGGCAATGGAAAGATGCTGCAGAACGGAGCCGGAACGGCTGGTACCGGGATTTGCCCGAATCCTGACTGCCCGCAGGGTGACTGCCCGTACAATCAGGTTCCCCCACGGGATGGAACCGGAATGCAGTATGGAAAAGGTCTGAACAGATAGATCCGGAGAGTTGATGAGACGAACGACACTGGGCATTCTGGGTATCGGGATTATAGCGGTACTGGTTGTCATGGTGGTGATCCTTCCTCTTGCAGGGATCGGAAAAACCGGTCCCGGTGATGGAACCGGACACCGGTTCAGCTGCCCGGTGGATCAGGCAGGTACCGGTCAGCCGCATGGATCACCGGCTGGTGCCTGTCTTCGCAAAGATTGTCATCCTGATGGTTCCTCACCCGGTGACGGGTCAGGCATGCAGTATGGCCGGACCAAAACCGGGTGTGGAAATAGCCGGCAACACGGACCGGACGGCCATGGATATGGCCATAGGTCCGCTGCCTGATCCTTTTTCCCGGATTATCCGGATCAGTTCAGGCTCTCTTTTTTCGCGGTCATGAGTTTGTAGACTTCAAACCAGATGACGCTCACTCCGGCTGCCAGTACACAGGTGATGAGTTCGCCGGGTGGTACCTGCTCAAACCTGAAGAGATCCCTGAGGGCCGGAAGGGTGAGGATCAGGATAAGACTGAAGATCGTTCCGGCAAACACCCATCCCATCGCTTTGTTCGGGGTCCTGATGGTGGTCAGGATCGTTTCAGACCAGGAACGGTTGGTCAGGATCAGGA
>CAZWTX010000074.1:0-4032 GCA_964637135.1 uncultured Methanospirillum sp.
ACAGGAAGCACCGAGAAAGGGTGTTCTGCTGGATCAATACACGTATGGGGGAGCAAGAAATGTTATTGTCTTCTCCAACCAGCAGATCGGGATGCTCAAGGACTTTGTCGTGGGCTATAATGCTATCAGGCTGTTGATGAAAGGAATGGCAGCCCAGAATGGCGGATACAAGGTACTCTCTTTTGACGGGAAGTCAGCGACTGCCGGGATGGAACAGATCTATCTTGACGTTCTGAAGGATGAAAAGACGCGTCACCTGGATTTCTGGATAAAGAAAAAACTGATGTTTTATCTCTACATGCTTTTTCATGAGGCAATCGTTGAGATTCCATGGATGCTCCTTGCAAATGTTGTCATTGCAAAGCTCTGCCCGGTGATGCGTAACGCACAGGTCTATTACCTCATGAAGGAGAGCATGCGTGATATGCATGATCTCGTTTCATTCAAGGATTACATTCCGCGGCGGTACTTTGTGATGCATAACGGGATGTACTATGCCAGGGATCTCCTTCTTGGTGAAGTGATGAGCGAGATGAAGCTCAACCCGATGATCAATATTCCCGAGCTCAAGAAATTTAAAAACCTAAATCTCATGGAGATGCTCACCCACCGGTGGCAGAAAAACCCCTGGTACCAGACGAAACTGGTCGGTGATGCACTGGTCAATATCATCAAGGAACTGAAGGTGGCACAGGTCTGTGAAAATCCCCGACCGGAAACATACCCGGAGATTGCCCGTATGGGGGTTGAGATCACCGACCGGTGGGTGAAACTGATGCAGATAGAGAAGTATTACTTCTGGGAGACTAGCGAGCATCAGCTCAATGCCCTGAAAATTCAGGACGAATTCGAGAAGGAAGCCCGGATGACAATATTCGGGGAAGTCTGATAACCGACAGGGACCAGATGTATCTTCAGAGGATTCTCACCTATGCGAAGGATCATCAGGGATACATCCAGACAACAAAAATAATCCTGGTCTCTTTTTTTGCGTTAATATCCCTCTTTGTTTCGATCTATGTCCTCTGGTCAAGTCCATGGACTGGATTCAGGTTTATCTATGTCTTCATTCCTCACCTGTACCTGATCCCGATCATCCTTCTCGGGCTCTGGTTTCCGAAGTCAGGGATGAAACTTATCGGGATTATCCTGGTATCGGTTTTTGCATTCTGGCTCTTTGCAGAGATTTTCGGGTACATGTTCAGTATTGCATTCGTAATGCTGTATACCGGGCTTGATCTGGCAACCGTCATGGTGCTTCTGCTGTACGTGAAGGATCGCCGACTGGTCGAGGCCGTGATCACGGATCTGATCGAACGTGCCGAACAGTCCCGTGAACAACCGGAGTCAGGAAGATTCGGGGGAGATTTTGATGCGATCATCACTGGTCTTTCAAGCGAGGATGAACAGACCAGGGAAGAAGCAGTGGATGCGTTATCGATCCTGGCTGATCATAAGGCACTGTTTCCCCTCATTACCGCAGTGAAAGATGATTCCCCTGGAGTCAGGCGTGCGGCTGCTGATGCGCTTGGTCATTGTCATTCCCTGAAAGCGGTCAAGGCCCTCATGCAGGCATTAACTGATGAGGACCGATACGTGCGGGAGACCGCTGCAGAGGCACTCGGACATCTAGGAGAGGTTGCCATTCCGTTCCTGATCAAAGGACTGGAGGATCCGGACTGGCGGGTCAGAATAGGTTCAGTTATTGCATGCCGGGTTTCTTCCGGAACTCTTCCGTCTCTTGACCTGGTCATCCGGCTTCTTTCTGATGAGTCGGTCTATGTGAGAAGGGAGGTTGTGAAGACGCTTGGCCGGCTTGGTGATGCGCATGTTGTACCGTATCTCATGGAAGCGACCGGAGACAGTGATCCCGGAGTCCGGCTCAGAGCCCTTCGGGCAGTCAGAAAGCTCGGAACCCCGATGGAGATTGAGCAGGTTGCCAGGCGGTGCATACACGACCCTGACGGGGCTGTCCGGATGATGGCCGGGGAAGGGATGATTCATTCCCGTGACCGGGAATAATTATTATTCTGGCAGTACCGAGAGTACCATATTTTTGAAATGAGGGCTAGAACGATGATCAATGTTCTTCTTCTGACCTCTTCGTATCCGTCTGATAGTGACGTGGTTTCCCGAACTTTCATGAGTGATTTTACCAGTTCCATTGCCTCTGAATTGATCCATTTTTATGTTGTCTGCCCGCACCGGCATGGTCTGCCGTATCAGGAAACGAAAGAACATATCACCATCATCCGCTTCCCCTATTGGTTCTCTTCGTCCGGACAACGGATCAGTTCAGGTGCGGGCATTGCTGCATCGGTAAACAGTAATCCTATCGTTTTGTTCCAGATGATTCCGTTCTGCATCTGTCAGTTTCTTGTTGCATTACGGATTATCAGGGATAACGAGATTCACCTGATTCATTCACACTGGATTATACCCCAGGGATTCATTGGAGCTCTGTTACGCCTGATTACCAGGATCCCTCATGTAAATTCCATTCATGGGACGGACATCCATCTGATTCATGCAAATCGGTTTTTATTCTCTGTATTATCTCTCTTTTCCCGGTGTATTGATTGTTTCACGACAAACAGCAGTTATACGTTCAGGTTACTTCAGGATATATTATCAGGACAAAAGGTTCGTTCACTGATCATTCCCATGGGAATATCCCCATACGAATATCCTGACCGAAAACTGACAAATAGCCTCCGAAAAAACCAGGTTCTTTTCGTAGGGCGTCTGATCGCATTAAAAGGAGTAAGGATCCTCATATCCTCGATGAAAAGGGTTATAGAAAAATACCCGGACAGTTGCCTTGTCATTATCGGTGATGGACCCGATCGTTCATCGCTTGAAGAGTTATGTTTCAGGAAAAAAATGTCCCAAAATATTCGATTTATTGGTGGGGCAGATAAAAAAACCCTGTTCTCATATTATCAGAATTCTGCCATATTTGTTCTTCCTTCAATCATGTTGTATAACGGTCAGACCGAGGGCCTGGGAGTGGTTCTTCTCGAAGCAATGGCATCAGGTCTCCCGGTTATCGGGAGCAACGTGGGAGGAATTCCGGATATCATCTCTCATGAGGTGAATGGGCTGCTTGTTTCACCCGGGGATCCTGATGCCCTTGCTGATGCTATTATTAGAATTTTAACCGATCCCGATCTCGCATCCCAGATAAGTGAAGAGGGAAGGAAGACTGTATTAGCAAAATTTTCATGGTCTGTTATAGCGGATCGTTTTATCGGCGTGTATTATGACTGTATAAAAAAAACTGGAAAAAAGGTTTTGGGTAATTGTCGTTAATAAGCCTGAATCGGGGTAAAAAACGAGAACCGATTATAAAATATCCTTAATTGTCAATCCTTGCGGAATTTCCAGATGACGGCAACTCCGGTTAATCCGCAGATAATGGTCCATATGGAATTAGCGGATGAAGGTGTTGTCTGGGTATTCGGATTGATCTGTTGATGTAACCGATCATATTTCTCTGCGTATGCTTTTTTCAATGTGTCATTTGGTGCAAGTGATGAGGCTTTATTGAATAATTCCTGTGACTCATTTAAATTTCCGAGAGATTTCTCTACCATGGCGAGGTCAAAATAACTATCTGAATTGGGATGTAATTCTACGACTTTTTTCATCGCTTCCTTTGCTTCTGTATATCGGCTATGTCGCCAGTAAATATTTCCCATATTGGCCCAGGCTTTAAAATTAGAGGGATTTATTAAAACTGTGGCATTATAGGCATCGATTGCTGATTTATACTGTTGCATGGCTTCATAATTGACTCCAAGATTATACCAGGCATTTTCATCGTCAGGTTCTTCTGAAACCAGTCGGGTATAGATCTCGGTAGAAGGTGTGAATTGGCCGGAAAAAAATAGCGTTTCTGCGAGGAGATACTCTACTCCCTTATCGGACTGGTTTAACTCATACGCTTTTGTATATGATTGTACGCTGGAGTTGAAATCTCCGGATTGCTGGTAGTACATTCCAAGGTTTTTCCAGAGATCAGGATTTTTT
>CAZWTX010000075.1:0-3894 GCA_964637135.1 uncultured Methanospirillum sp.
CTCGGTATGAACCGGTACATCCCGCGTGATGATGAAATCGAGCGATATATCGAGGAGATAAGGCAGTACAACTCGATCATGAGCCTCCAGTACCTCCCGGCAGAGGAGGAGATCAGGATGATCATCCAGAACTGCCCGGTCTGCATCGACGGGGAACCGACCGAGAAGGAAGAGGTCTCCGGGTACCGGAACCTCGAACGTGTCGAGACCAACGCGGTGAGGGGTGGAATGGCACTCGTGATCGCCGAGGGGCTTGCCCTCAAGGCTCCAAAGGTTCTCAAGAACGTCAGGAAGATGAAGATGGACGGGTGGGACTGGCTTGAGGACCTGATGAACCGGATGTCAGGGGGGGGATCCGATGACGAGGAGCACGAGGTCGGGATCCATCCGAAGGACAAGTACCTCCGCGATCTCATCGGGGGAAGGCCGGTCTTTGCTTATCCCATGCGGAAGGGGGGATTCCGCCTGGTATACGGACGCTCACGGAATACCGGCCTTGCGGCAGGGGGCCTGAACCCGGCAACACTCCATATCCTCGGGGATTTTCTCGCCGTCGGAACACAGATGAAAACCGAACGCCCGGGAAAAGCGGCCGGGATCTCTCCGGTGGACACTATCCAGGGACCGACGGTTCGCCTGATCAACGGCGACGTACTCAGGGTGGACGATGCAAAAACAGCCCGGGAAATCTCGCCCCAGGTCGCCAGCATTCTTGATGTCGGAGAGATCCTGATCAGTTACGGGGAGTTCATGGAGAACAACCACGTGCTTGCCCCGTGTGCCTACTGCGAGGCATGGTGGCTGCTCGAGGGAGGATCAGGGCACCCGGTGACCGAAGAAGAAGCCCTTGCGGGTTGTGAGAGCGGGGCGTTTCTCCATCCTGACTTCACCCTCCTCTGGGACGACATCACCCCGGCAGGAATCCGTACCCTTGCAGAATACACCAGGGATTTTGGGAAGATCGAGGATGATATACTGGTTTTCCCTGACCACCCGGAGATCAAGCAGCTCCTTGAGGAGATCCTCTGCCCGCATACGCTCAGGAGCGGGATTATCAGGATATGCCCGTATGGCCTCTTCCTCAGATGCCTCGGGCTGACCGGTGAGATGGTACTTTCTGACCGGTGGGAGAATCCGCCACAAACCAGCCTTGAACTCGTGATGCAGCTCTCCGGCCTGAAGATCCGCTCAAAAGCAGGTACCCGGATCGGGGGCAGGATGGGCAGGCCGGGGAAGTCAAAACCACGTGAGATGAAACCGGCCCCCCACCTCCTCTTCCCGGTCGGGGAAGGAGGCGGATCACGGAGATCTATTCAGGAGGCGAGCAAACACACCTACCAGGCCAATACCGACGGAGGAATTCTCCAGCTTGAAATGGGTGTCAGGCGGTGCCCGGCCTGCAAAACCGAGACATACCTGAACCGGTGCACCTGCGGGGAACACACTGTCCCCGTCATCTCCTGCCCCCGATGTGGCCATGAACTCAGTATGAACGAGACCTGTCCGCAGTGTTCGGTTGAGGGAGTCTGCTCCCGGCAGTATACCGTCAATGTGAGGCAGCAGTACCAGAAAGCACTTGAAAGTCTTGGGATCCGGGAGCGGGACATGGAACTGGTCAAGGGGGTCAAGGGGCTCGTCTCCAGGCTCAAACCAGTGGAACTGATGGAAAAAGGGGTCATCAGGGCAGCAAACAAACTCTTCGTCTTCAAGGACGGGACAGTCCGGTTTGACATCATCGACATGCCGCTCACCCATTTCCGTCCCCGGGAGGTGGGTGTCGGCGTGGACCGGCTTATCGGGCTTGGGTACACCTATGACATCTACGGAACAGAACTGACGGATCCAGACCAGGTACTGGAGCTTCCGCCCCAGGACATCCTGGTCCCGGAAGGATGTGCCGATTACCTCGTTGCCTGTGCGAAATTCCTCGACGAACTCCTCGTGAAAGTCTACGGACTTGCACCATTCTACAACATCGAAGACAGGAACGGGCTTATCGGCCACATGCTCATCGGGCTTGCACCCCATACAAGTGCCGGGGTGCTTGCACGACTGGTCGGGTTCTCAAAAGCGAACGTTGGATACGGTCATCCCTTCTTCCACGCGGCGAAACGGCGGAACTGCTTCCACGGCGATACCATCCTTGAGATCGCAGATGAGAACGGCGTGCACGAGGTTCCAATCCGCCAGTTCGTCCTTGAACACCTCGACCTCTCAGAAGCAGGCGTGGATGTCCTCGGCACCTTTTATGCTGACCCGGTCAGGCCGGCACGGGTCAGAAGTGTTGATACGGCAGGGATGCCTCATTTCCGGAAAGTTACCTCGGTTTCCATTCACAAGGCACCACAGAACCTGATCCGGTTCAGGACATCCCGGCACCGGGAACTGACCGTCACCCCGGATCATGCCATGCTGGTCTGGGATGTCGGGTATCTCCGCAAGATCCGGGCGCTTGAGGTGAAGATCGGCGATCCGGTCCCGGTCTGGGAGGGCGGGGTGGTCATCTCTGACCGGATCGTGGGGATCGATTACATCTGCTGCCCTGATGAGCGGGTGTACTGCATCACGGCTGACCAGGATCACAATGTCGTCGCAAACGGGATCTTTACCGGCCAGTGCGACGGTGACGAGGACTGCGTAATGCTTCTCCTCGACGGGCTCATCAACTTCTCACGGTCATTCCTTCCGGAAACCCGTGGAGGATCGATGGATGCCCCCCTCGTGCTCACATCACGGATTGACCCGACCGAGATAGACAAGGAGAGCCATAATCTCGATGTCTGTGACCACTACCCGCTTGATCTCTACCTGAAAGCGCTCGAGTACGCCCATCCGAAAGATATCGAGGGGCTTGTCGACCGGGTGGAGAGACGGCTTGGTACGCCTGCCCAGGTAGAAGGGTTCTTTTTTACCCATGACACCACCGATATCTCCGCCGGACCGCTTGACACGATGTATACCCAGCTCCAGTCGATGCTTGACAAGCTCGAGTGTGAACTCGATCTGGCAAAACGGATCAAGGCAGTCGATGCAGACGATGTGGCAGAGCGGGTGCTCCAGACCCACTTTATCAGGGATCTCCAGGGAAACCTCTCGGCGTTCTCCAAACAGAAGTTCAGGTGCACCAAGTGTAATACAAGTTACCGGAGAATGCCACTCTCCGGAAAATGCCGGTGTAACGGGAATATCATTCCCACCGTTCACGAGGGATCGGTGAAGAAGTACCTCCAGATGTCAAAGCAGATTTGCGAGGAGTACGCCATATCAGAGTATACCCGGCAGCGGATCGAGGTGATTGACATGAATATCGAGTCGACCTTCGGGGAAGAGAAGGTGGAACAACTCGGGCTTGCCGATTTCATGTGACCCGGGTGGAGGAACCACCAGGAGGGTGCCATATTTAAACCGGATCAATTCTTCCGGCAGGTTCAGTGATTCCCCGGACGGATAGTTCTTCCAGTCAAGGTATTCAATTGCAATTCTTTTTTCCGGACCGGGAACCCCGATTTCTTCGAGAAATCCTGCAGTGATATCACTGGACCAGGGGTAAGTCGGATGATAGGAATTGATCATCAGAATGACCGGGGTGTCCGCCGTGTCTGCGGCAAGAGCCGGGAAAGGTCCGGAGAGGAGAGTACAGAGGAAGAATGATCCGGACGCTGGTCATGTCCGGCAGCCGGCTGGATCAGGAGATGGTTTCAGGTTCCATGGGAAAATCAGCGGAATTAAGCCGGTTCCTCCGGGAACCTAGAAATAGGATCCAGTCCAACGGGTATGCGTCAGCTTGGTATGGATTCAACTCCATACTACCTTTTCTTGTGCGGGGATAGCCAAGTGGCCAAAGGCGAACGCCTCAAGAGCGTTTCTCGTAGGAGTTCAGGGGTTCGACTCCCT
>CAZWTX010000076.1:0-3760 GCA_964637135.1 uncultured Methanospirillum sp.
GTTCCGGATGTCGGACGATCCAGAAGACCGACCTGGTAGAGAAGGGTTGACTTGCCGCTTCCGGACGGACCCATGATCCCCACGAACTCTCCTTCCCCGATATCCAGGGAGACCCCGTTCAGGGCATGAACCTGAACGGATCCCATCTCGTATATCCTGGCCAGATCACGGACTGAAATGAGAGATACCACTTTATCCCCTCATTGCAGTCAGGATCTTTTCGCCGGCAATGCGTGAAGCCGGGAGATACCCCGCGACTATAGAAGCCAGGATAAGCAGGATTCCGCTCTCGAGAAGGATCCCGGTCTCGATATGCAATGATACATCCCCGTCAGGGAACCGGATTGGATAGGCCCCGAAATACAGGGAAAGGCACTCGACAATACACAGGCCGGCTGCGACGCCGATGACGGCGATGAAAAGCGTCTGGAGGACATAGCTTCTCACGATAATCGATTCGTCTATTCCGATTGCCTTGAGGATTCCTATCTCACGCCGGCTGTGAAGCGTCTTGATCATGATGATGATGAAAAGCACGACAACCGCGATGATCAGGCTGACCAGAATGGTGATATTATTGATAATCTCGAAACTTTCCAGCGATTCAGCGAGTATCTTCCCGGTCTGGTCCACCCAGGTGCGGACATCCTCCCGAATCCCGTACGACATGATGGCAAGCTTGACCCGGTTCTCCGGGACACCGTCGTGTGTTTTCACCAGGATCTCAGCAGATTCGTTGACAGGGCTTCCAAGCACCCGCTCCATCTCGTCCCAGGTGATGAAGACTTTATAATCGGTCTGGTACGATTTCGTCTGGAATATTCCCTTTATCCGGTATTCCCGCTGCACTCCGTTGACATAACGGATCTGGATCAGATCACCGGTCTTCACCCCGCCAAGGGATTCGAAGAGATCCATGCTCTCGTCGATATGCCCGGCGACATAATTGCCGATGATGATCTCATTCTGATCGCCCTTCGTAAGGAACTGGCCTTCCTTCATGACCTCGTGGATACGGGTGACCTGCTTTTCATCCTCCGGGCGGAACGCAATCACCGGCAGGGAAAGCTCGTGTGATTTATGGACAAGAGATGCGGCGAGTTCATACCGGGCCGAGCTGTGGGCGACTCCCGGAACACGGTTTATGGTCGTGAGCAGGTTGTTCGTGCTCTGGATAAACCGTTCCTCCTCCGGGGGCTTGACAACGATATTCGAGGTGTAATAATCCACGGTCTGCTGGTTCATCAGTTCGATGGAGCCACCGATGACCGCCGAAAGGAAGATCATGTTGGTGAAGACGAGAGCGATGATGAATATCGTCAGGAATGTCCCGGTTTTACTGGATCGTTTCAGGAACCGTATCGCAAGAAAGAGGGAGAGCCTGAGATCGGTGAACATTCACGACGCTCCTCTCCGTGTCCACAGCCGCCACCCGGCATACCCGCCAAGCAGCAGGAGAATGACAAGGACGACCATGAGGGTTCCATCCGGCGGTTTCTGGATGAACATCGTCAGGTTCTGGCTGACTTCGTGGTCACCCCAGTCATCCTTGTAGGAGATGATGAGTGAATAGGGATATTCCCCCGCATTTCCTGATTCAAGATTGAATACCGCCGGAGCATCACTTTTCGGTTCAATTCGCCCGATGAATGCGTTTTTGCCCCCCTTAAACGGTAGATCGATGATAGCCCTGACAGATTCGGCATTGCCCGTTCCTGCATTTTCAAGCCTGATGATCATGTCAAAGGGGCTGTTTTCCGTGATCCGGGTGGGCATGGTTTCAAGGGCATTAATGGAGAGATCGGCCTGTCCCCGGACTGAAAGTGAGATCATCTCTGAAAGCGTGGTATCGCCCGAATCAGGAGAGGTATATGAGATCTCGACCGGAATCTGGTGAATGCCTGCCGCCGCGTCCTTGTCAGTGGTCAGGACGATCCCCCCACCTGCCCGGTCTCCGTCGTTCAGGCGATCGATATGGAATGCCCGTGTACTCTCCGTCGCAACCGAAGATCCGGTCTCTTTTACCCGGACCGTAATGTCTTTTGCCTGGCTAACCCCGTGGTTCTCAAGAGTGAGCTGTACCGGAAGGGAATCACCCGGACGAATCGGTCCGGATGTTGACTGGGAAAGGATAAGGGCCGGCTGGCGGGTCTCTGTGATGGGGGTATTGACGTTGATCGCAACCGGGTACCTGATGCTCTCGTGACTCCGGATCCTGACCAGGAGTTCGGTAAAATAGAGACCATTCGCCGGGGGAGCCTGAATAAGGAACGAGATCACGATACTCTGGCCCGGTCCCACCTGGCCTTCAAACTGACCGTTTCCCCCGAGGACACTGATGTCTTTCTTCCCGTCGAGAAAAACACTCTCGATGGAGAGGGAAGACAGACCGGTTACGGATTCGGGGGGCAGCGGGGACGTCGTCTCATAGGTCCCGGTATTGGAGAGTGTCACACTGACGATCCCCCGCTCTCCCGGCATGAGAACCGCGGGAGTTACCGTATAATTGGTGACGGCGATGTTCTGATCAAGCGCCTCTGCCGGAAAACCGGCAAGAACAAAGAAGAGGATGAGAAGAGTGAAAACGGGGATCCGTATCGTCCACTGTCGTCGTACCGCTCCTTTGGAGGGAGCAGTGTTCTGGTGAACGGGTCGGTTTCGGTGCAGGTGCATACTGTTGCTTTGGCAGGGATCCGGATACCGGTTGTGCCATACATGTATGGTTCATCAGGTCTCCGGACAACCGGTGTACTGGTCATCCTGCTATAATGACCGGGTATAATATGAGAAAACTCATCTTCTCATGCAGGATTCCGGAGTATATCAAGAAATATTACGGAAAAGGACTCTTTGACGTTGTCAGATCTTTAGAACTCGTCGAGATCCTGACAATGGACTTCAATGCTGGAAAAAAGACCGGAGTGCTAAAGGCACTCTTTTATCCGGGGTATTCATACCGCGATATCAGCATCCCTGATGGTGAGATCGTCGCCGTTCTCCATGAAGGGGAACATGAAGCATATCTCCTGACCCGGGGGACGGTCCCGGAACATCATCGTGATATGGCACGACAGTTGCCCCGGGATGTGATCTGGACCACCCCGATGGTGATGAACGAGGATCTGATCACCTACAGTGTCATCGGTGAAGAGGAAGACCTGAAGAAAATCGTTCAGTTGATCAAGGAGCTCCTCGGTGAAGTGGTGGATATCTCGTACGAAAAAGCGGCATTAAGTCCGCATAGCCTCATGCAGACACTTACCCCACGTCAGCAGGAGATCCTCCTCCTCGCAAAGAAGAACGGCTATTATGAAGAACCTCGAACGACGACCCTGGAAGATCTCTCCCGGCAGGCAGGGCTCTCGAAGGCGACGGTTGCAGAACACCTCAGAAAGGCAGAGAACCAGATCATCAATGACGTGCTGGCAGGGTACAGATCCTGAAAACCAATACCCCCAGCATACAAGAACCCATAGATCTGATCCCTATATCCTGAATGCCCGATGTATTCCTGTTTTTCGACATTGTTCCGCAACCAGAGATCATCTCTTCTATCTACCCGTTGCCCGATGACCGGTTACGACACCCACCGGATCTTCTCTGGTAGGCCTGCATCCTGATCCGTGTGGGGAGGGGGGAGTTCTGCAGGATATCCAAGGGGCGTTATCGCGACAAACTCCCGATCTTCAGGAACTGAAAGAATCCGGCGGAGTTCTGGCTCATCCATGAGGGGACCGGTCATCCAGCAGGTTCCAAGGCC
>CAZWTX010000077.1:0-3627 GCA_964637135.1 uncultured Methanospirillum sp.
TTCAGAACGGTGACGGCGATGATAACCACCGCCAGAAAGACGAACCAGATCAGGATCTCAGGCCCGACCATGTTCCCGGAGAATATGATAACTCCCGAGACTATCACAAGTGCCAGGAGAAGCAGCAGTATTCCGTTTCTTTGTTTGGTTTCCATGGGGACCACGTTATCTATTTCCCACATTTTGTGAGATCTACACCACATTGTTAGAAATTTATCACATATAGTTTTTTCCAGACCAAACCCTCTGAGTGGTATACGGCAAACGGTAAAAAATGAACACCAGAGCCAGATTCAGGCCCGTTACAGGAGTTTCCACCTGATGAGAACGAAAAACCCGAGAAGCGAGGCTGAGATCGCGACACCCATCACTACCAGGAACGCAAAAGGAACATGCTGGAGAGGCAGATCCACGTTCATGCCATAAATACTCGATACCAGGGTCGGGAGGGCGATGAGTATGGTGATGCTTGTGAGGAGCTTCATCACCACGCTGACGTTGTTGTTGATGATCGAGGCGAAGGTTCCGGTCATGCCGGTGATGATGGAGGTGTATATATTTGCCATCTCAAGGCCCTGCTTATTCTCGATCACCATCTCCTCGTAGATCTCAAGTTCATCCTCGGTCATGTCAAGGACACTTGAATACGAGATCTTCTCAACCATGAGCGAATTTGACCGGAGCGAGGTGGTAAAGAAGACGAGTGATTTCTGCAGGTTGAAGAGATCGAGGAGCTGCTCGTTCCGGGTGGAGAGATGGAGATCCATCTCGATCTGACTCGTCATCCGGTTGATCTCCTTGAGATAGCGGAGGAACTTGAGGGCACTGCGGTAGCAGATCTGCAGGGCAAAGCGGGTTCGCTGGCGGGTGTCAAAGTTTCTGACCCAGCCGTTCACGAACTCCTCGAGGACATCGACCTCGGTGAGCGTTACGGTGATCAGGACCGAGCTGGTGAAGATCATCCCGATAGGGAGGGTGATATAGGGGATGGCGGCCTCTTCCGGTTCCCGGCGGGGAGATCTGAGCAGGATGAGGGTATTGCCCTCGTCGACCTCGAATCGTGCCCGTTCATCAAGATCGAGGGGATCGGTGAAGAACTCGATCCAGACGCCGAATCGCTCGACGAGGAAGTTAATCTCCTTGTCAGTCGGATTGACCACCTTTATCCAGCAACCGTCACGAAAATCATCGATGGCGGTTAATCCCTCGCTGGTCGTGATGTACTGGGTGATCATCCCGTTTTCCTCCGTACGCTGCCAGTACTCATTGGATCATCAATTGCATAATACCCACCCTACCAGGATTTCTTTCACCCCGGCAACCCCGGATGGATTCCGGCGGGGGGAGGAAGAGCCCTGTCATTCGGATATTTAATACACTCATATGCTGAAGAGATACTATCGATGGTGGGGGTGCAGGGAGAGCGGGCGCTCTCTGAAGTGATTGGCTTTTTGATGATAGTTGCACTGCTGACGATACTCTTCTCCATGTACATCCTCTATGTCATCCCGCTCCAGGGGCGTGATGCAGAGATCGCCCACATGGACCAGGTGAAAGAACAGTTCACCGGCCTCAAGATGGACACGGATTCGCTGCTTGTTAATAAACGAGTGAATTACCCGATTCAGCGGATGATTCCGCTCGGAACCACCGGAAGCGGAGCAGGAGGATCTTTTAGTATCATCCCGATGCAGGGTTTTTCCGGGTCCAGCGGCACGCTTGAGGTGAATACCCGTGACCCAGGGCTTGGCACGGTTGAGATCTATCTGATGGGAACTGCAGTGTCTACGATGTTGGATGAGGGAGATGCCCGTGTGGAGTATTCCATTGATAATATACCCCTTGAACCATCTGATTCGTCCATATCCATCGATCCCACTCATTTCCTGATTTCGTACAATGTGACCTCCCCTCCTAAATACCCTAATGAATCAGAAACTCTCGCCATATACAGCCCCAACAAGGATAATCAGAACTGGTCAGTATCAGCCCAGGTAATTGACCGGTATGAACAGGGCACGGTGAACGAGGCATTACTCCTCTCAAATCCCTGCGATTTGACGCTCTCAATAAAGAAAAAAGGCAGAAGTACCATTGATAATCTCACGATTGCCACGAACGTGTCTGCATCGGGAAACCCGTACATCATCAACCTGTATGACTGGACATATGGTCTCGCCGATTCACTGAAAGGCACGTATAACTTCACCTATTCCGTGAATGGTGATCCGGAAAGCACCGAATTCGCAATCGGACAGTTAGCCTATACCCCGATACCCGATTATATCATTCTTCCCGATAATGAGTTTGCTAATTCCGGAAATCCGGCAGTAACCCACCCGTTATCAAGATTCCAGTATGTATCACAGAACCGATACTGGCTGAACCAGGAATACCAGTACCAGTGGGGAGCAATGTTTGTGAACCAGAGTGATGGCTCTTCAGTCCTGTTTACTCCTCCCATCTCGATAGAATATGCTGATAATGCCATCCAGGTCAGGCTGACCGATATAATCCTCGAAACATACAGCCCGCATGTTCCCGACAGTTCCATTGGCGGAAGCCAGAACAACCCGGTCCTGCTCACCATGAATGAACTGACATCGTCTATAAACGGATATACCCTCCTTGACGGTCAGACGAATGCAAACTATGTATTCCTGGCCATTCGGTGTACAAACGAACAGGAGGCGAAAAAATGGGAGAAAACATTCACAATTATAAAAAATAATGCGATCAGATCCAACTATGGAACCTTATCTAACCAGGATATCGCGGTAACAAACATTACCGGTGAGAACACGGCGATCTTTTGCGTCGCCAGGGATACGGACCCTCCGGGATTTGATCTCTCTGCCATCGTCTCCGGAAAGGCCACCGTCGGCGATGTCCTTACTGCATTAAACGGGAGTGTAAACGAAGAACACCTGAAAATTGATTATCAGCGGGCAAATATCTCGGTCTCACTATACAACCTTGCACTCTGACCGGCATGATAAAAATATCGGTGCTCCTCCGCACGTACCCAGCCATGGTATTTATTTCTTCATACGGCAAGCACCCTACATACGTAAAGTGGGGAGTTCCTGAATCGGAGGAAGGCGGGTGAAACCTGAGGCTGCGATAAGCGAAGTTCTCGGGGCGGTACTCATGATCGCCATCATCGTGACTGCTTTTGGCATACTTGGCGTCACGTACCTCTCCCAGCCACCACCCGAGAAGATTCCCCAGGTGACGTTTGAACTGAAAAAGGGGAGCGACAATCTCCTCCAGATCATCCACAACGGGGGAGATCCACTCAGGATATATGATTCAGCCGGTCAGGATGCAGCGGGAAATGCAGAGTTCTACTTCCTCGTAGATAATGAGAAGTGGCCGATAAAAAATGCACACCTTCCCCTGGAGAACAGAGAACAGGAGTTTGCATTCCGTGAGTACTGGGAGAGCTCAGATCCGGAACGAAATATTCTCAACCCGGGAGAAGGATTTCTTGTTCAGCCGGTTTCGCTTCCGAAGAAGCTGGACGTAATATATAAGTCCCCGTCAGGGAGTGAACGCATTCTCTGGTCAGCGTTGATCCCTCAGGACATCGAATTTCTTGTTAATAAATCTTCTCCACTGTTTAAT
>CAZWTX010000078.1:0-3575 GCA_964637135.1 uncultured Methanospirillum sp.
CCATTCCAGTTCATTCTCGGATCCGGGACTGCAATCCCCGGATTTGATGATGCCATCCAGGGGATGAAGGTGGGGGAGACAAAGACCTTCACGATTCCACCGGAGGAAGCATACGGTGAATACAATGCCTCACTGATCCAGGTCTTCCCGATCGATTTCATCCCGCCGGGTGAGAATGTGACCATCGGCGATACGGTGACACTCTATAATGGTCAGTCTTTCTTCCAGGCGAAGATTGCTGCCATGAATGCCACTAATGTCACCTTTGATCTGAACAGCCCGCTTGCCGGCGAGGCCCTGACCTTTTCAGTCACCCTGGTTAACCTGACCCCCGCGGCTGACGTGGCAGAACAGATGATTCTGGATAATGGCAGTAAAAATCCATCATCATACGATTCTGAAACCAGTTCATCGACTAATTCTATAGATAATCTTGGTGTCGATGAATCCGTGAAGAATAATGCTGTTGAATATGATTATGAATCACTATTTAGAAAACCTGACGAATATAAAGGTAAATACGTAAAGCAATCTGGAAAGGTAATCCAAGCATTATATGATAATAACGGCTTATTATTGCGATTAGCTACGAAGATGACCGATTATGGTTCATATTTAGATAATATAATGTTAATATCATATAATGGTCCACAAAAAATCATGGAAAATGATGAGATTACTGTTTATGGGGTATATCAAGGATTAAACACGTATGATACGATTTTGGGAGGAAAAAATACATTACCTTTAATAGACGCAAAAGATATTGAATCTGCTTCATTATTGACAAAAGAGCAAAAAGATAACAGCGAAGCGGAACAATACCTCATTCTCAACGTTGATTCAGTGGAAGACCAAAGTACTAAATATTCATCAAAGACCGTAATCCTCGGGACATTGAAAAATAATCATCCAAATAAGGAGTTATCATCAGCAAAAATTGTTGGTTTCTTTATTGGGGATGGAGGTATAGAACTTGATTCCGCCACTAAGTATATAAATGATCTTAAACCCGGTCAGGTGAGATCATTTGAGATTACAAGTTACGAAGATTCAAATAAAATAATGGAAGGGAAAGCAGAGATTTCTTCATCCAATTTCAGGTAATGGAAAGATCAAGAAAGGATTGAATTACTAATCACTTTCTCCCTCTATCTGGATAAAGAATTCACTTCAGGATCCCTTTTTTTTATTATTAAACGTCAAACCTGATATTCGGAAGATGTACTAAACTGGTTCCTGATCATTATTGATTTGTAACTGTTCAGTCTGTTCTGTGAGCGGCAGAGGGGATAAATGGTTCTCCCTCGAACGCGTTCCGAAGAGATGCGAAAACAGGCATCTCATTCTTTTTCACGGTTGAAATATATCCCCTGACCCTACAGAACCAATCAGCCCCTTCCTCACTCCTGAACGTACCAGAAATCTTCTGTTGCAGTTTCATCATCCGGATATCCCGTTCAGCCAGGTTATTTGAGAACGGGATAGAGAACTCATACATGAACGAGAGGATCTGGCCCTCATGTTTCTGGCACCGATCGAGCAGATTTTTCGCTTTTGACTGTTTTTTTACGTCCACGTTTCTGCCTTGTACCCGAACTATCATGATCAGGATTTTCCTGCATGCCGGATTTGATGATCTGGCGATATCTCTCTTCGAACAATGAGACCAGATGAGGATCAAGAGAGCATGAATGCTCGCGGATCTCATCCACCGTTCCTTTGATCTCCTGGATGAGGTCATGCATCTGCTCACTCCATTTTTGGTGGTAGTTTTCCGTGATTCCTTTCAGTTCACGGAGAAGATGGGCATTACAGAGTGCATGACGGCTTGGATACCGGAAATACGGTGCCCAGAAGTCATGGATTATCGTGCCCCGGAACTGCGGCAGGATCTGCAGATCATCCATTGCCTGGGATCCTCGTTTTCGATGGTGACCATATGCAGTGAGGATCTCTGTACTCGCAACATGGAGCCATTGGCGGATGCCGTTTACCCGCATTCCGGTCTCGTCCACATGTAATACCTGCGCATCTGCCAGGAGTTCTCGTATCTTCTTTTCAACTCCTGCAAGGTTCTGGTAACACTCTGATACCGCCCTGGCCAGGGTCGCCTTGCTCATGGTTCTTCCGAATAGGTCGCTAAAGGTTTCACAGAGCCGGTCATAGGGAAGCAATTGGTAGATGCTAAGATAGACCATGAGTGTTTTCAGGTTCTGGCCATACTGTACGGGATGCTTGACTTCAGGAGGAAAGTGTGCCCGGTTCTGCCGTCCACAGCAAGGACAAGTCTTCTGTTCTGTCCGGTGTTCTGTGACAAGGATTTTCAACGGAGGAATATCATGGACCTGACGATGTTCCACTCTGGACGGGGTCACCTGTTCCAGGGAGGCACCACAGCCTTCACATACTGAAACGGTATGAACCATGATCTGATCGGGGGTCTCGACCCAGTCCAGAGTATGACCTTTATGTCCCTTCTGCCCGCCAGGGGGCCGTTCTCCTTTCTTCCGCTGATTATTGGGACGCTTGAATCCATCCATTGAGGGGGGCCGACTGCTGTTCCGGCTGTGTTGATTCAACTGGGCTTCGAGCTCTGCGATACGGGTTTTTAGTTGGCCGTTTTCTTCTCGCAACTCGGAAATGAGAAGTTTTTGTTCCTCTATGATGGAAAGAAGAGATTGAATATATGATGCAGGATCTAATTCAAGGGTATTGTGATTCTGCGAATTTCAAGTCACTAATTGTAATTATGACGTCATAATACTAGGATCTTGTGGTTGACCCTGAATAGTTACATTGATTTTATCAAATGCTGGAATTCGGGCTCTGTTGAAATCCTCCAATTGGTTTGAATATTGACTCTGGATCTAGAGGAGGATGAAATGATGTGGAGAACGTCATTAGCATTTCAACAGAGCCGGAATTCGGTATTACATCGGTCAGGAAAACATGTGAAGTATTTATTACATCCAATATATTATCAGCACAGTGGTATAGCAATAGACCCTATGAGAGCTAAAATCCATATTGAGCACCATGCGGAGTTCCGATAAAAATAACATATGTGATCAATTTTGGTAGTATCAGGATATTGCTAAAAAGTGGCTGACCCAATAATCTACACAATCACCTTTACCAGACCTAAAAAAGGTACCATGCTATCGCAACGTTTATGCGGGTTATGGGAGGGGCCTTGGTGCCCCGACCTCTCACTCTTTAATGGGGGGTTTGGGGGTGGAACCCCCAATCTTTGTGAAAGTGATTGTCTATTTATGTTTCACAGTTAGTGCCCCTCGCCACTTAATTTGTGGATAGAGGTGGTGCAATTTCACTCGTGTATTATCAGATGTGAATTGCCAATTAACTGATTTTTGATCGTCATTTCGCTTCTTTTGCCATATCTGAATTTCATGAGGATAGCGATTAACCTCACATTGGCATAATAGCCTAATTAAACAACTTGTATGTTCAAGATTGTTAGCCTAGGTTAATCGCGATTCTCAGTGATTAGATAATCACATCATCGGTTCAGCAGTAATGGATCTCTATCCGCTGTTCGGATGCCCGGGCAT
>CAZWTX010000079.1:0-3559 GCA_964637135.1 uncultured Methanospirillum sp.
CCATATTGCCCTGAACGCCCCTCCATTCCATGATACCGGCAGGAACAACAACCGAGTCAGATGGACGGATGCGGACGGGGCATACCAGGAGAGTGACCGGCATGCCTCCTGAATCTACCGGGAACGAAGACGGAACCGGACAGTTTCAGGTTCACAGTTCTCCCGCAGACCAGCCGTTCACCCCCGAACAGGGAGAATATATCCGGGCACTCATGGAATCCATGCCCACCCCGGTCTTTTATCGCGACACGAAGGGGATCTACCGAGATTGCAACAAGGCCTTCGAGACTCTTGTAGGACGACCGCGTTCCCGGATTCTCGGAAGATGTATCCATGATTTTTTTCCTGCTGAACAGGCTGATCATTATCAGTACATGGACAACCTGATCATCCGACAGCCCCATCTCCAGCAGTATGAATACGTGATTACCAATGCCGTCGGGGAGAAACGGAATGTGTTCTTTTCGAAGACAGGTCTGATGGGTGCTGACGGCCGGGTACAGGGAATTCTCGGGGTGATCGTCGATCTCAGCCTGCGCAAGAAACTTGAGCGGATCATCGTAGAAAGCGAAGAGAAGTACCGGACTATCGCCGAGTCCACGTACGACTGGGAGACCTGGATCGATTCCCAGGACCGGTATATCTATGTCTCTTCGTCCTGCGAGCGGATTTGCGGGTATCCTGCAGAGGAATTCACGTCCAGACCGTCTCTTGTCGTGGAGATGGTTCATCACGAAGATCGGGAGATGGTTGCAGCGCATTACCGGAACCTGTCGGCGCACCGGGATGAGGTTCATCACATGGATTACCGAATCGTGACACGGAACGGCGAGACGAGATGGATCAGCCACTTCTGCCAGCCGGTGTTCAGTGAGGACGGAACCTGGCTTGGAAGACGGGAGAACAAGCGGGATATTTCATTCAGGAAAGAGATGGAAGCGGCTTATATGCAGGTGAATGTCAAGCTTAGCCTGCTCTCCAGTATCACCCGGCATGATGTGCTCAACCAGCTGACAATCCTTTCAGGCCTTGCAGATATGGTACAGGATGATATTCCCGTCGGAATGGGTCAGAATCTCCTGACCCGGATGCAGGATACCATCGGAACGATTGCCAAACAGATCTCTTTTACCGGCGAGTACCAGGAGATCGGGCTGAAAACACCAGTCTGGCAACATCTTCCCACGGTTATTGGGAAGGCTTGTGCCGGTATCGGGATCCCGGTGATCAGGATTGGCGACGCACTCAGCGAAATCGAGGTGCGGGCAGATCCCCTTCTCGAGAAGGTTTTCTTCTGCTTTCTTGATAACTCGGAGCGGCATGGAGGAGGGGTACACCAGGCATGGTTCACAGCACAGGAGGTGGAGGGAACCCTTGTTCTGACATACTGGGATGATGGGATCGGAATCCCAGATCAAGAGAAGGAACGGATCTTCTCCCGGGGATACGGGAGAAACACGGGGTACGGACTCTTTCTCAGCCGGGAGATCCTCGGGATTTCAGGATTTGCCATCCGGGAAGTGGGGGTCGCGGGAAGAGGGGTCTGTTTCGAGATCACGATCCCCGAACCGAACTGGAGACAAACAGGGGAGACACGAACAACTATCCCTCATCAGGATGAGTAAAACAGATGCAGAAGATGAAATGCAGTATCTGCGGCCATATCTACGATCCGTCTGTTGGTAATAGTGATGCACCGGCAGGAACGGCCTTTTCAAACCTGCCCGAAACCTGGAAATGCCCGGTCTGTTTTGCACGGAAGGAACTTTTCAAACCGGTTGATTAACCGATCATCCGTACTATTTTTCCGTTCTTGATGATAGAAACCCTCCCGCCGCTCTCGGAGACGACGAATCCGACGGCAGAGGTCACCGCGGTGAGGGCTGCCGTCGATGAATGGCGGGTTCCCATCCCTTTCGGGAGGGAGATGACACTGGTATCAACGGTGATATACCGTCCGGCAGCCTCCAGCATCCCTGAGCCGGAGACGATAAACGCCCCGTCAAGGAGGGCATATTCTTTCAGCATCTCCCTGACATCGGGAGCGGTTACGGTCCGCATCTCAGGCGGGTGACCGTAGAACGGGTTGAGGATGAGCTGGCGGGAACGGGACATGACCGCATCGAGATCGCCGACAATGAAGGATGTTCCGATCGGTTTTCCCTCCCTGCCTTCCCGGGCAATCTCCATGCATGCCTGGAGGATGGTGTCAAAGACTTCAGGGTCGATGTCTGTCCCCTCGAGAATCCGGTCACGCCATACCCGGGTGGAGATCCGCCCTTCTCCGTCAGGCATCTCTTCGGTCATATCCGTCCCGACACAGAGAATACTCGCCAGTTCACCGGACGGGCTGTAAAAAGCCCGGACCGTCCAGGCAATGAATACCTTCCGCCCGTCACTGTGCAGGTGCTCCATGACCCGTATGGTCGCTGAAGAGGACTCATTCTCGATCTCCAGGAACATCTCCATGGATCCGGAGATGTCAGGTCCTCCCTCCGGGAACAGGAGGGAAACCGGCTGGTCAGCGATTCCACCTTCTTCGTACCCGAAGCAGCGGAGGGCTGCCTGGTTGGCAAAGGTTATCATGCCGTCTGCAGAGAGCCGGACGATCACGGTCTCGGAGAGGAAGAGCTGTTCGCGGCATTCCTGCCTGGTTTCACGGAGGTTCTCTTCGAGGAGGGTATACTCATGTCTGTCCTCGATAAACCACAGGCCATCTGGCGAGACCCCATCCGGGTACCAGAATAACCGGCAGGGAACCTGATCTCCTGAATGATGCCGGAATGAACCGTTCATGATCCTCGCTTCAGGGAAAACGGAACTACGCTCAGTCTTTCCGCTGCCGGGCGTGAAGATCTCCGATACCTCCATTCCGGGAAGGGAAGCGGCAGGAATCCCGGCAAGGGTTCCTGCTGCCGGGTTTGTCCAGATGATACGACCCCCCCTCACCTGCAGGCAGGCGAACGGCAGGCTCCTGATGATCCTGGCATGGTGATCGTACTCGGCACGCAGAGTCCGCTCCATCCGGCGCCGTCCGGTTGCCTGCCTGACAAGGGAGAGGAATTCCTGGGGGGCCTGCTGGTTCAGGCCAAACGAGGCGATCCCGGCACTGGCATCGATGAGGCAGAGCCCGTCACCGAAGACGCCGTACCAGAAGAAGGACGGAGACGGGTCTGCCCCTTTCATCTCCCGATACCAGCGGGAGATCTTCTGGAACGAGGCGTGCGAGATAGCAGCGAAGGTGATCGGGATGCAGATGAGATCAACCGGGTTTTTCCTGCTCCAGGTAATTCCGACATCAAGCGATTCGATATGACAGTCGGTATCCCCCATTCCGGCAATGAGGGAGGCCACCTTCCGGGTGGCTGCCATATCATCGTTGATGCAGAGAATCGTGGTCATGGTGTTGTCAGTTCCGGTTCAGATACAGTTGTCAGGTACGCCGTTCAGACTTTTTATCATGCCGGAGAAAGAATCAGAAGAAGAGTATGAAGCGGGTGCATCTGATGATCTCCGGACGGGTCCAGGGTGTCGGGTACAGGATGTATGTCAGGGATGT
>CAZWTX010000080.1:0-3499 GCA_964637135.1 uncultured Methanospirillum sp.
TCCCGAGGAAGAGAGATACTTCTCCGAAAAATATGGAGCACTCCCTATCATCGGGCAGGCTGAAAACAACGTGGAGACTATCCTGTCGATGCATCCCGATGTCTTCTGCATCTACTACCGGAGCAGTGATCAGACAGCACTCGCCTATATCGAAAAAATGCAGCAGAAACTTGGATCCCTACCTATTGTCGTCGTTAAGGATACCATGAATATCAACGGATTTTCCGCACCCATCCGGTTCATGGGCGATCTCCTCGGTGAGGGGGACCAGGCAGAGGAGATGAATGCGTTCTATGAGAAAGTTGTCGCCATGGTGAAGGACCGGGTGGCTTCTATCCCTGAAAGCGAACGGGTGCGGGTTTACTACACACAGGGGGTCGACGGACTTACAACCTCTCAGGCTGGTAATTACCATTCTTCGCCTATCGAACTCTGCGGGGGAATAAATGTGGTAGAGCCCGATCCAACGGGAACAGGGTGGGATACGGTCTCGATGGAGCAGGTCCTCAACTGGGACCCGGAAGTAATCCTTATACGTGAGGAGAAGTTCTATGAATCAATCAAGACCGATCCTGCCTGGAAAGATATCACTGCAGTAAAGAACGGCAGGGTCTACCTCATCCCATGGACTGCGTATAACTGGTTCGACGGCCCGCCGGCGGTTAACCGGATCATCGGCATTCCCTGGACTGCTAAAACGCTGTACCCCGAATACTTCGAGGATATAGACCTTGAAGAGCTTGTCCGTGAGTATCACGAGATATTCTACCATGTGTCGCTTTCCGACGACCAGATCCAGGAGATCCTGAATGCCTGATAGCATGAAAAAAAGAGTGGATTTCATGGAGAAGGATCATTCGTAAAGGAATTGTGTTCAGATTTTACATTGATGGAAGAATTACCATGAAAAAAAGAAATACGCTCATAAAAGCGTTTATTGCCATTTCGCTCATTGCACTTCTCACGCTGGCCTGTAGCTCTGCCGTGCAAACACAGGGAACCGATAGCGGGACGAAAACGATCACGGATATGGCGGGAACCGTGTCTACCATTCCGGCAGAGGTGACAAGAATCGGGGTAAGCTATCCGGCGATGAACCAGGTCATTTTCATGCTTGGAGGAGCTGATAAAATCGTTGCGACGTCCTCGACCGTGGACACGCTGCCATGGCTGATAAAGTTGTACCCGCGGATTAAAAGCATTCCGCAACCGCTCAATACTGCCGTAAACATGGAAGAACTGATCAATGACAACCCGGACGTCGTTATCATGTCTCAAAGTTCCAACACGACCACGGCTGACAAGATCCGTGAGGTCGGGATACCGGTTGTCGAGTTGAACGTAACTACTCCCGAGCAGCTGAAGCAGGCGGTAACCATCGTCGGGGATATACTGGGAGACCAGGAGGCGATAAACAAAGCAAGCGAGTTTTCAGAGTATTATGACTCCAATATTAACCTCGTCTCTCCAAAAACCTCTGCACTTCCCCGCGATCAAAAGGTCACGGTTTATTACACGGCTAATAATCCGCTCAATACCGAAGGTATCGGATCCATTGTGACGAACTGGATCGAACTCGGCGGGGGAGTGAACGTGGCAGCAGAAAACGGGATCGTTGGCGGATTTAAGGATGTCTCCATGGAGGACGTGGCAAAATGGAATCCTGATGTGATCGTGGTGAGAGACGCTGCACAAAAACCAAAAATAATGGATGATCCGCAATGGAAGGATATCAACGCGGTAAAAAACGGCAAGGTATACGTGAGTCCCAAGGACGTGTATGCCTGGTGTGTCAGGAGTGCCTGTGCATCGCTCATGCCGGTCTGGTCGGCAAAAACACTTCATCCTGAATTGTTTGCCGATATCGACATGAACCAGGTGGTCAGGGACTTTTGCAAAAAGTTCTATGATTATGAACCCACTGACGCGGAGATCGGGGATATCCTGAATCCTGCGGTATGATCGGGGAGAGGAGGCCATTGTCTCCTCAAACCTTCCCTGTTGGGATTCCAACGATGATAATACATTGAATCTGATATTAAAACGGAGTATCTGTTCAGCCTGTTCTGTGAGCGGCAGAGGGGATGAAAGCATTTCTGAATAACACGGGAATGGTCATTTCCATGACGATTGCACTCCCAATTTTTATTTCTACCGTTCCATTGGAAGAAATGATGAATATGTTTGTTGTTGGCGGTATGAATCAGCCGCTTCCACAATAAATTGCTTTTACAAGCGGAATTCCCTTTGCATTCTGGGTTTCATCGATAATTACCATTATTGTGATTGTTGCATCAGCCATGAGAGGAATGGACCAGCATGCAGAATATGGAGAAGGTACATGACATCTTTAAGGATAATATAGGGGTGACCTGGAAACAGGATTTTTTATTCAGATCTTATACATGCCTGAATAGCAGGAAAAGAGAATACTGATGGAAGGGGTTACCCTATCTTGTCTGTTGCCCTGCAGATCACCTCTTGGGTTGTGATCCCTGGAATTCTGAATATTCAATCCCGATACCATAATGGTACCCGCCTATCCGTGAAAGACAGGGATACGCCGTTATCTCTTATACCTCTGGGCGAAGGTATTCCACCCGGGTTATCGCTTCCGGCGCCTGGCAGAGGCAGAGTCCGTTTTCAGCTCCTTTATGAATCCGTTTAACCGTTGCAGCATCGGTCACCACAAATCCTGAGAGATCCGTGACACCGTAGTCGAAGAATACCGAAGACAGGGTGGTTGCCATACCAGTAATTATCACTCCCGATGCATTTTCTGCAAGCTCAAGGAACCGTGGCATGTTTTTTTCAGGAATAGCCGAGCAGGTCAGAAATGCATAGTCGCATTCAGGCAGCAGATACTCGCATGCAGAGACCGGATACCCTGCATCTGAATAGTTTCTCAGTGGAGAATCCCACTCGATGACACTCAGATCGCAGACCGGTGCGAATAGTTCATCAAGCAACCGGGAATAACCGACAACGCAGACCTTTTTATCCTTCACGAGGTTCTGGTATTTGATGAACGGGTCTTTCAGCCGTCCTTTCAGCTGGTCATTCACCAGCTTCCTCTCTTCAACCTCGACCCCTGCTCTCTTTGCGGTATCCGGATGATTGTACCACGCGTTCAGTGCTGCATGGCCGACTGCTGCTTCCCGAAAATTCCAGGATTTCACACCCGCTGCCACGTTCTTCAATGGCATTCCGATAAGGTTTCCGGTTATCGTTGCAGCACGCTGGCTGTAATAATCACGGAATGACGCAAGACCTACGCCATTGCCTGCTTCCACATATGTCGCTCCCCCGCCGACAATGATATCATCAACAACAATGTCATCGGGGATCTGTTCAATCAAAGCATCATATAATTCCCACATCGTTTAATTCTCCTTAAATTTTGGTACACTCTCTTCTGCAACAACGCCTCCTCCCCGGAGCTGATTCCGGATATCAAGGATAACGGAATCAATCGCCTCAATAGACCGAAGTGTCTGTT
>CAZWTX010000081.1:0-3410 GCA_964637135.1 uncultured Methanospirillum sp.
CTGACGATCTGACCGGACCAGGCATTGATCAGTATTTCATCGAGGTACATGACGAACAGCGTGGACCGGCACTGAACCGGCTTATCGACCGGTACATCCCCTCCAAGGCAATGGTCTTCACGAATACCCGACGGATGGCTGACGTGGTCTCCGGTCAGCTGAAGACGCATGGATACCGGGCCGAGGCCCTCCATGGTGATATGTCTCAGCGGGAACGGGACCGGGTGATGTTTGCCTTCCGGTCAGGTGCCCTGAACATTCTTGTTGCCACCGATGTGGCAGCCCGGGGACTTGATGTTGAAGACGTGGAGATGGTCTTCAACTATGATCTTCCACAGGACACCGAGTATTACATCCACCGGATTGGCCGGACTGCCCGGGCAGGGAAATCCGGGTGTTCGGTCAGTTTTGTCACCCCGCGTGAACGCTGGAGAATGAAAGAGATCCAGCGGTGCGCAAAGACCAAGATGCGGCGGATGATCATCCCGTCAGTCGCGGAAATCCAGTCATCCCGGGCAGAAGAGGTTATCCGCCGGGTGTGCAAGAGCGTTCAGGAAGAAGATCTGGAATCCTATCTCCCCCTTGTCAACGGCCTGGTATCAGAAGGATATGATCCCGTTCTCATCGCAGCGGCATTTCTTAAGGATCAGAGTGCATACCACGAGACCCCGTCAAATCTCGATCTGGTGACTGTGGACCAGCAGAAACAGTCCGGAGGACGAAGAATGCAGCGGGGCTTTATTGTCATGTCAGTCGGCAGGGAAGACGGGATCTCCCCGAAAGCCATTGTCCAGGCAATATCATCTACCTGTCGGATGCCGCCCCGGGCTGTCGGTGATATCAAGATCCACCAGTCCTATACCGCCGTCCAGATATCAGATCGGTACCGTGAACGGGTTGTCAGCCGGCTTGACGGTGCAGAACTCTTTGGAACCCGGCTTGAAGTAACATACGAGCCGGATTACCAGTCAGAGTAACCCGCGGTACCGGTATATTTCAAACGGTGCCTCACCTTTCAGGAATTTCACGAGCCCCTGTACCTGGAGATCGATCACCTCTTTCCGGATAGATTCCTGGAAACTGGTGATCAGGGTATTGATGAGTCCCTCCGAGATGATGCACCGGCCTGAACTGCATTCATACCCGGCCGGTCTGATACACCCGGATTCGGCCAGGGAGAGGACAACGAGATCTATCATCCCCGTCTTCCAGCAGTTGATAAGATCAAGGGTGAGGCTGTGTTCCCCCCGGTTTAGCATTCCCCCGTCAGGGTTGAGAAATGCCCCGACCAGTGAACGGGTACACGAAGCCGCGAGCATACCATAACCGTACGAGAGGATCGCATTCATGGGATCGCGGTACGGCCGGCCGGTACGTCGCCTGAATCCATATACCGGATCAAAAAGACGGCTGAATATCTCGTAGTACATATCGCTCACCAGCCGGTCGATCCGTCTCAGTTCCTCGATCCTCACAAGGTTCTCAAGTTCATCGGCAGCCTGGGTGAGAATGTCGAGTTCTCCGGAAAAAAGCAGGTTTTTGTGGGTGGTATGGATCCAGGTTTCAATTGCCAGGATACGGTCAGCGATTGCACTACGTGCACAATGAAGGGCAACTGAATACGCCGGACAATTATCCTGGAGTTTTTGAAGATCGGTGAGCCGGGTATCCTGGTATGGCCTGATGTATCCCACCGGTCTGCCGTCTGATTCACAGAACGAGATAAAAATCCCCCTTCCAACAAGCGCTCCGATAGCCGCTGACTGGATATTATGGCCGCCGGTGATCAGCAGGTGATCCAGCCTGCTTAAGGGTATCTCTGTCACCTCACCCTTATGCTGAATAATCAGGTTCTCCCTGGTAGCCTTGATATGGGATCCAAATCCCCCGATGGTTTTCCAGCCGCTTTTCATGGAACGTGTTCACAATTGTGGAAAGAATAATATTTAATTGATCCAATAAATATCATAGACTCACTCAGGCGAATGATATGAAGGGTGTTCATCTCTGTTTGGTTGTACTCTTGCCTCTCATCCTGGTATCTCTGCTGGTATTCCGGTTCATCGGATGGATCCATGTCATCCTCATTATTTCATTCATCCTCATCCTGTCTGCTGCGTACCGGTCGTTCCTTTACAGGAATGAACTGTATGGTCCCCTCACCCCGCATTCTATTGCCAGTATCCGGCTCCCACCTCCTGACCGGAAGAACTGATCAGGTTCCGGCGATGCATTCAAGCAGGTGCTGATCAGGATCGATAAAATAGCGGGATTTTGTTTTTTCCATGATATGTACCGGATCCATGGGGATATCGAGTGCAGCAGTCACGCCGGTTTCTCCTGGCGTGCACGTGCAGGGGGTCAGGGCGAAATGATCAAGCCCGTGGCCGCCGGAGAGAACCACGCTCATATCCGGATTTCTTCTTTCAAAGAGGATAATTACCGGATGATCCTGTTCAGTCCCCAGTCCGAGAAGGGTGTCATTCACCCCTGACGGCCTGGTGGGAAGAGAAACGGTTATGAGGGGGGTTTTTGTCTCGTAGAACTCTCGTGTTTTCCGGACATCATCCGTGCAAAGGGTAATATGGTGAATCCCGGTGATAAACGGCGATGAACTGATGGATCCGGGAACGAGTTCAATGATCCGGTTGTCAGGATCCATGACATACAGGTGATGATCTGCCTCTTTTGTATAGATCATCCCGTCACCAAACGGATCTCCGAACTGGAATGATGCCCCGGCAATCTCGAGATCCCATGCAAGATCCTCAAGGTTACGCTCCCGGTTCATCATACATCCGAATCCATAGACGGTGTTTCCTTCGACGGATTTGATGTACCCCTTCTCCGGATGTCTCTGTTCGATAAGGAGGAGGGTGTAGTCTTCCTCCCCGGCCCTGGCAAAGGCGATACGTGAGTTCATCCTGATCAGCGTTTGCGGACTGAATGTTTTCATCAGGTTCTTCACCGTGGAGCCAAGGAGCGATCCGGTCAGTCTTGATACTCCGCCTGACTGGCTGGTGAGGTCGACCGGTTCAGTAACATCCATTCCCAGGACATCCCGGTAAAAGGAGATGCTTCGCTCAAGGCAGGTCACATGCAGGGCGATATGGTGGATATGAACGGCACTGGATCTCATTTTTACTGATGTGGTTTCTGGAATATCGGTTTTCAGGCCGGAAGAACGTACCGGTTTCTATCCGGTACTTAGAAAAAGGTGCCGGCGCTTTTTTCAAGGGCAGCAATCGCAGGGAGTTTCTTCCCGGTCAAAAACTCGATACAGGCTCCCCCGCCGGTTGAGATATGGGTGAATTTCGTGTCGTATCCCATCTTTTCGATAGCAGCGGCGGTATGTCCGCCCCCGACAACCGAAAATTCTGCTTCCGCCGCAGCCCTGATGATCTCATACG
>CAZWTX010000082.1:0-3387 GCA_964637135.1 uncultured Methanospirillum sp.
GGCAAGGGTGTTCACCTCGGTTGCATGGTCTCTCCGGATATCGTGGATTGACCGGCCGGCCGGTGCCCTGATGACCGAGACCAGGAGGATCCCGTCCTCGTTCCAGGCGACGAGGTGCAGCGGGAGCCGTTGGCGGGTCCGGAGGATACAGACCTCGTATCCGGCGAGGCGGAGGTCTCTTCCTGCCTCGTGGACGGCATGGGGGATGTTTCGGGAGGTATTTGGGTGTTTTTTTTGATCCGCGTTGCTGATGGTTGGGGTGCTGAATCCCTCGGGCCCGGGAGGCGTGGTGGTTTCCGGTAAAAAGGGTGAACACCGAATGCATTCTGACATTCTGATGACTCCTGGCCTGCCGGGGGATATGGCAGGACCGGTGACTGGTTGCCCGGGCAGGTATGTAAACCTCAGGCAAGGGGGATGAAAGTGAACGGGGGTGAAATAGTCTGTGATCAGGTATATATCCTGGTTCTGACGCCAGGAAAGTGTTTATTTACCTCATCGATCCACTGTCTGACTGAAGATTGGAAATTTATAATACCAGATTGAGTTTTTCCCGGTACTGAACCGGATATAGCGGATCATCATCTCCGGGCCCGGGATCTGGGTCTCCCGGTGATGGAGGGGAGGTTCACCCCCTCCCATGGAGTTCAACGCTCCGTGCCAGTTTCTTCTTTACCGCGTCCCAGGCTTCCGTGATGAGAAAACTCTCCTCCATGTACCCGACCATCGCTACAAACCGTTTCATCGGGAAGGCCATCGTCATGACATCAAGCGGTACACAGGGACGGGCCGAGGGATCGAACATCCCGAGTACTACCTTTGGATCCTCCTTCTGCTGCTCGGCCCAGGGATAGAGAAGGATCGTGCTGCATCCGGCTCCCATCGGGCAGATCACCCCGTAGGGATCGGTCCGGTCATAGTTGGCAAGCGTGAAGAGACCGGAAAGGACCTCGCCCCTCGCAAAGAAGATCACGATCTCCGGGTTATCGGCGTCCGTGAGGGTGTCAATCCGTTTGAATACGATCTCCTTCTCGTGCAGCGGCATCTGGGGGGCATTCGCCCGCCATGCGTTCACGATCTCCGGGTTCTTCTTGTACCGCTCGCCCCGGACAACCCCTTCCTTCCCATAACTCAGGAAATACTCAAAGCCGGGAATCGGTTCGTGGGGAAATCCCGCGAATGTCTTCCCGCCGGTGCAGGTGACCGACCGGGCATCGAAGATCGCCGTCTTCCCGTTCCGTGCCCGGCCTATCTGGCAGATCATGCACCGCCACCCGTCCGGTCCGGGGATTATCTCTTCGTCTCCGGTCGGTTCCCTGAATTCCACCGTGACCGGCAGTTCAACCCCGGGAAAATGGGTATTCCAGAGGGTGATGAACCGGCCCGTAAGTCCGCTCTCCATGGAGGAGAGTAGTCTTCCTCCCGGTTAATACCTGACAATTCCCGAGACCGGGCGATCCGGAAGATGGAGACCGCCCGGTCTGTTCGGTCAGGAATCGACTATTTACCTTGTTTCAGGATGGGTGAAACTCTGATACAACCGAGAGAATTTAGACGAATCTGACGAACATGCTATTCTCGACAGGTTAGTATTCTACAATTTGAAAAATTGCTGCCGAATGTCGGTTAGATCAAGACACCATTTTTTTTTTACCTTCCCTGACGAAGAGCACGGCAATTCCCCCGGCGATCAGGATCACCGCGATGATGAGAAACGCCTCCAGCATCGTCCCGGTCAGCCCGAGGAGGATCCCGGTCAGGGCCGGGCCGAAGAATCCGCCTGAGTTTCCTATAGAGTTCACCGCGGCAACCCCGGCCGGCTGTTCTGCCGGGGTGAGCAGGGAGAGGACGAACGACCAGAACGGCCCGTACATCGCGAATATCCCGGCAAGGGCAAGGCTCATTGCAACAAACGAGATGATGGGATCGCTCACGGCGGCAGCGATGATCAGCCCGATCCCCCCGAGACTCATCGCTGTGGCCGTATGGAACCGCCGCTCCCCGGTCCGGTCTGAATGCCGGGAGGAGAGGAGCATCCCGGTAACGGCGATGAGATAAGGAATAACCATAATTACCCCGAGAATGGTCAGGTTCAGGTCTGGAAAGAGTTCTTTCATCCGTGTCGGGAGGAAAAAGATGATGGCGTACAGCCCCACCGACATCGCAAAGTACGTCCACGAGCAGATGAAGAGCCGCCGGTCGGTCAGAACTTTCATGAGCCGGTATGACGTTTTCTCTGCTCTGCTCCCGTCTTTAAGCCGTCCGGAAAGCCAGGTCTTCTCATCCGGTGAGAGCCAGGCGGCCTGCATGACCGAGTTGTTCATGACCTTCAGGGCCAGAAATCCGAAGAGGATCGCCGGGATTCCCTCAAGGATGAAGAGCCACCGCCATCCGGGCAGATCGAACCACGATACCGTATCGAGGATGAACATCGAGACCGGGGACCCGATGATATTCGAGACCCCGATGGCGGTCATGAAGAGGGCAATCGATCGGGCCAGCCGTTCGGGAGGAAACCAGGTTCCGAGGTACCATATCATCCCGGGGAAGAATCCTGCCTCGGCAATCCCGAGGAGGAACCTGAGCACGACCAGCTGGGATGCATCGGTGACAAACCCGGTGATTGTTGCGATGATCCCCCAGGAGATGAGGATCCGGGCGATCCAGATCCTCGCCCCGATCCACTGCATAATCAGGTTGCTGGGAACCTCAAAGAGCAGGTACCCGATGAAGAATATCCCGGATAAAAACCCGTAAACTTCAGGTGAGACCCCGATGTCGGCATTCATCGTGAGAGCCGCATACCCGAGGTTCACCCGGTCGATGAATGCGACGATATAGAGGATAAACGCGAACGGGATGATATGGAAGGTTACTTTATCGAGAATACGCTGATGTCCGGTCTCTTCAGGTACCACGTACCGATCATGACGGCCGGTGTAATAGAGGAAACGATCTGAAATGGGGCCCCGGTTGCGGGTCACACCCGGAGAGGCATTTCATATCTCCCAATCCGGGATGAATTGGGAGATATTGGTATGTGGTACCGGTCCGGTCACGTACCGTATCCTTCCTGCAGTGACTCCCTGAGGTGTTCTCTGTATCACCGGCATGTAAGAGACCCTTATTCATCAAATCCAAAGAGATCCCGGGTCGGATTATTCTTTCTGATCATCCGGATGTTCTCATCGTTTACGTAATAATAAAAGGTCTTGCCCCGCTGGATCTTCGATACCAGGCCGGCCATCTCAAGGGTCCTGAGATCGGTCCTGGCCGTCTCATAGACGGTTGAAAACATTTCAGCGATCTGGAAGATCGGATACTCACTGTTCCGGTTCTCGATCAGCTCGATCAGGATCTCTCCCTGCCGTCGGGTAAGTTTCTTCT
>CAZWTX010000083.1:0-3333 GCA_964637135.1 uncultured Methanospirillum sp.
TTCATCATCCCCGGTAATATATGCGATGTATAATCCCCCGCTTGAATCGACGATGGTCACCGTTGTTCCATCCGGACTGATGACACCGGCAATGGATTCTTCAACCAGGCGTTCGCCATTGAAGAAGTAATTCATTCCGCTGATGACATTCTCCTGCTGGGTGATGGCCCAGTAATTTTCTTCATAGGTGGCATTTGAGAACCCTGCTGCGTAGTCCAGGAGGGATATCTCTTTCTCCACCCATTTTCCGGTAAGATTCGGAGTCGGGCCGGCGGCGGCAATCCCAATACCGGCGATACAGCATACCATGATCAGAAGAACCAGAAATGGTTTCATAATGATGTATTTTCAGTTATCATTCATATGCATTCGGAAGAAAGCCTATCGCTTCTCTTCCTTCCGGGAAGGAAAATCATGTTTGTGTAGATATGCAAGGATTTTACTTGACGAGACCCATTCTACGTCAAGATTTGTCACCATCTGGTCAATCCGGGTTATTTGATCACTGATGCTCTTTTTCATCTCGGTATCATCGAGATCTTCAATGAGACAATCGATAATACTGATCGGATTGCGAATTCCGTCATTTAAAATTGCAAGTTTTGCGATGTTTTCATTGATTTTTCCGATCGCCATCATCCGTTCCCGTTCGAGGGCCCGTTCATGGGTAACATCCCATCCCTGGGCAATGGTTGCAAGGGGTTTTTCTGTCCCAGGTTCAGCGATGATGGAAATATTCCATACAACGGTTTTTAGCATTCCGTTATGATGCTTCATATCAATTTCCAGGGTTTTCCATCGTATTCCGTCAGGAAAAATGGCACTGGCGGTTACCAGTTCTCCAACCGAATCACGGGGAAACAGGTCTTCAAGAGGGTGCCCAACGAGAGTCTCACCGGGTATGCCAAGGAGGAGTTCACATGACCGGTTTATCCGGGTGATCCGGTTATCCGGATCCCATACCACGATCGGGCCGAATGCGTTATCAAGTATAATTTCCAGGTACGCATTCGTTTTCCGGATTGCGTCTTCTGCTTCTTTTCGTTTCGTGATATCCAGGAAGACAGTAGCAAATTGCCCGGCCTCCGGGGAATAGACCCTGACATCATAGTATTTCTTCACATCAGGATCATACGTTTCAAATTGAATCGTTTCCCCGGTTAGTGCAACCCGGCCATACGGTGCAATCCATTCAGGATCTATATCAGGTTTTATCCCGCGAATCGTCTTCCCGATGATATCATCAGGGGAAGTACCGGTAATCTGTTCAAAGGAACGGTTTGCATCAAGGTACCCGTAATCATAGGGGGTTCCGTTCTCATCGCAGATTATCTCATGGAGCACGATCCCGGCAATGTTTGACTCGAAGAGCTGACGGAATTTCTTCTCCTGGATCTCTATCTCTTTCTGTGCGATGACGATCTCGTTGAACTGCGACTTCAGCTCTTCTTCAGAACTGGCAAGTTGTTCATATGCAGCCATGAGTTCATCGCGGCGGCGTGATAGTTCAGCCTCTGCCAGTTTTTCGGTTGTTGTATCAAGAAGCACCCCGCTGAAGAGGATTTCATCCCCGGTTCTGACCGGTGCGGATATACCGCGGAAGTAGATGGTATCACCGGTTGGTCGCGTGAATCCACCTTCAAAATTCCATATCGTCTCCGATTCAACCGCCAGAATGATAGAACGATGAAACCGTTCCTGGTCTTCATGAATGATGCCAGCCTCAAACAGAGGGAAAAAGGTGGAGAGATTCCCGGTAAGCCCGAAAACCTCCGTAATCCGGGGACTCATATAATAGAGACCCATCTTGCCTGAATCTTTCGCGAAAAACTGAAAAACCACCCCGGGGATCGTTTCCGCAATTCCGGTTATCTGGTTCATACTCCGTCTCAGATCTTCCTCCATCCGGAGTCTTTCGGTGATGTCAACCATGACCGAAAGGACATACCTCTCTCCTTTGAGCATCACCGGCGATGCAGAGAACAGTACGGTCCGGGATATGCCATCACGGGTTACCAGCGTAATCTCCTCATTCCTAAGGTATCCCTGAACGCGAATTTTTTTCGCTAACCACTCCTCTTGATCGGGGGAGATAAGACCGATCTGATCTCTTTTTTTTCCTATCACATCGTCAGGGGAGTACCCGGTGACCTCCTCATGGTACCGGTTTACCAGGATGTATTCACCATTTAATCCATACATGATACACCCATAGGGAGCAAGATCATAAAGTGTCCTGAATTTCTCCTCGCTTATAGCCAGTAACTCGGTTATCCGATCAATCCTCCGGCCAGTAGTATCAGAAAGGAAGTATACCAGCCCGAAGGTAATGAAAATGGCAGCAAGGGCCTTGATAGCCGTGATGAGGGCCGGATTGATACCGGTATTCAGGAGGAACTCCCCCGCCAGCTCCATTCCAATGACCAGCCCGATGAGGACCGGAAAGAGGTACCGCATGAGGATAGCACGGGAAGAGTCACCGGTGAAAACAGAGAGCGGCCATAATCCCGAACCAGCCCGGGTAATGTAACCCAATGTAATAAGAATAAAGGCAACTGCCGACGGGAGCGAAACCGGTATCAGGGTACTTCCGTACAACAACGGGGCGTTATAGATGTACCCAAAGAGAATGACCGAACCAATTGACCCTGCCAGTACCCCGGGCACACCTGACATCCGGTTATCCTCCCGATCTACAAGGAGAGCGGCAAGTCCGATGAGCATGAAACAGCAGGCAGAGATCGGAGACAAATCACCGGCCGGCATCCACGGGATTACCACTGACAGAAAGAGTGTAACAAGGGTGGTCCCTCCGGTGAACCAGGGCACGATAAGGTTACCGGCGCCGATAAGGAACGTGAGCAACGCAACACCCTGGCAATATGATCCTGCTGCAGGATGACGGGTTATTGCCGGTAATGCGAGAGCTATTCCAAGCAGGGTAAATAGAATGGGACTTTCCGGGGCAATCTGAATCGTTTCCTGCTGGAGCGAAGAGATAGCCGGCGAATTTACCAGCCATCCGGTGATCCCGAAGATGCCAAATAGGAGAATGATCAACCCGCACCGGGTTGAGAACTCTTCAGGAGAGCGAAACAAACGGATCATTGTTCACGAGGTGAGTATGGTATATACCGTACTCATCCTGTTTGAACATTCCCCTGGTGTGCATAGAGCGAGAGGCTCGTGGGGAAAACAATACTACTTCGGTCTATCGGATACCACCGGCCATCAGTTCCCCGCAAGGAGGTCATGATGCTGTCCCCGATCCAATAATCCCGCCTGAAATGACTCCCGTTCAATACAATGACCATGACCCGGGCCGGAGGAACT
>CAZWTX010000084.1:0-3315 GCA_964637135.1 uncultured Methanospirillum sp.
GTGGCGATCTCGCAGAGGGGACGCTCCCCCATGCCGAAGACCAGGAGATTTGCAGGTGCATCGGCAAGGAGAGACTGGCGGATTCTGTCAGACCAGTAGTCGTAATGGGCGAACCGCCTGAGTGATGCTTCTATTCCGCCGATGATGATCGGGGTATCGGGAAATTCCCTGTGGATCAGATCGGTATAGACGAGCGTCGCCCGATCCGGTCTGAGTAGCTTTCCACCGGGAGAATACGCATCAGTTTTTCTCCGTTTCTTCGCTGCTGTATAATGGCAGACCATGGAGTCCATGGATCCGGCAGAAACCGAGAAGAAGAGTCTTGGGGACGGAAGCCGGTGAAAGGATTCCGGACTGCTGGTATCTGGCTGCGGAAGCACTGCAACGGAAAAACCCGCATCCCAGAGTACCCGGCCGAGGATAGCACTTGCAAAGGACGGATGGTCCACGTATGCATCTCCCGAGACAAGGATGATATCCGGCCGGCTGATGCCAAGTCGATCCAGTTCCTCCTGCGAGACCGGCAAAAACGGGGGCTGCTTCTGTTTCTGCATCCGTGTCCTGTGTTATGGGATGGTGATCGTACCGACGATCCGCAGTTTTTCACCCTCCAGGTAGTGAAGGATAGCGACGGATCCCGGGACGGTGATCAGTTCCCGTTCGAACGAGATGGTAAGAACGGGTTTTCTCCAGTCTCCGTCGTGTGAAATGGCGGTGATCCTGCCGGGGAGGAATTGCATCCAGTGACCTGCGTAGACGACCATCTGTTCCTTCAATGGTTCAGGCCAGAACGGGATCACCTCAGCCTGCCCGGTTATCACAGTCTGGCTCCTGATCGATTTGTCCCCGGAAAGGAGGTACCCGCGGTCGAGATCGTCAGCCTCTATTCCCTTCAGGGCGAGACCGACACGATCCCCGGCTGATGCCTCATCGACATCATCATCATGCATCTGGATCGATCTGACCTGTGCGGTTCTCCCGATCGGGTGAACGGTGAGCTGGTCATGCTTGTGGATGGTTCCCCTGGCCACGCAGCCGAGGATGACGGTTCCTATCCCCTTGACATTGAAATGGTGATCGATCGGCACAATTCCCGAATCCGTTGATGCTTCCTTTTTAACGGCTGTTGCTGCAGTATAGAGGAGTTCCCTGAGAAGAACCATGTCATCAGCGATGACCTTGTAGTGTTCCAGCACGGTTCCTTTGATCAGGGGAGCAACCTGACCGACATCGATGTAATTCCTGAGTATGAGGTATCCTTCCCTGACTCCCGCTGCATTGAGCATGAGCATGCATTCGCCAAGTGCCGGGGTGATCGCGTCGATGACGACGATGGCCTGATCGGCCAGGGATGCAGTATAATAGAGGGATGAGAGTTTTTCCGGGTATCGTGTCGGTTCGATGAGGGTGAGGGTGACATCCCCTTTTTTCATATTGTAAAAGGTAATATCTGTCGAAGTCCCCTTTTTCCCGAGTTCCTTGCCAAACTCGGCAGGTCCGATGAGGGCAATATTCAGATTAGGCATTGATATCTAAGGGTCATCTGCCATATTGATAGTTTCAATCAAAAAAACGCATATACTTATTACACCTATGAAAGATGTGATAATAACATGAAGATACTCATCGCGATCCCTCCCGAAAAATTCCGGGACGAGGAACTTTTTAAGCCGGCAAAAATATTCCAGGATGCCGGGGTCAAGTTCGACCTCGCGTCCTCACATGTCGGCCTGGTGATGGGTGTTCTTGGAAAACAGGCAAAGGTCAACAGGACATTTGAAGACATCCTCATGAAGGGATCTGATGAGTATTATGCCCTGATGATCGTCGGGGGCCCGGGAACACAGGTTCATCTCTGGAATAACCGGCATCTCCATGAGTTGATCAATTTATTCCTCAAGAAGGAGAAGGTCATCGCGGCGATCGACAATGCACCGCTGGTCATGGCAAAAGCAGGTATTCTGAAGAAACGGGAAGCAACGGTTGCTCCCGGAACTACGGTTCGCGAGATGATGGTTGAGGATGCCATTATTGTCAATAAACCGCTTGTGTACAAGGATAAACTGGTTACCGCGAGCGGGCCTGATGTCGCCGAGCAGTTTGCAAAAATAATCCTCGACTACCAGACCGGGGATCCGGAGTTTGTCGGGACGAAAGGAAAGGCTGGATTTGCCTTCTGACTTTTTTTAAAAAAAACTGTTCAGGATGTGAAGGCACTCTCCGGGGCAACATTCTCCCCGGTATAGAGCGACACATCTTCATATCCCATCATGGTGACCGGTTCTCCTGACCCGCATCCCACGTATGAGTTGGTCGTCAGGTCATAGTACCCCGCCCCGTTCCTACAGGAGACAACAACCGAGTACGTGCATCCCTCGCACGGGTACCGCCACCCCACGTAGGCATTCGTTCCGGAACTGGTATCGGCCCGATCAGCAGAGCAGGCTCTGCATTCACGGGGGTCCCTGTTCTGGTAGATATAGAGATTGAAATCAGGCCCGCATCCGGCTGCCCGCCAGTCTGTGATGGCAGTCCCCCCTCCCATCATGAGTACCGGCCGGGGAGTCACCCCGCATCCCCCGTTCAGAACCCACTCGATGAAGGATCGTTGCCCGGTGATCGTGAATGTGTATACATCGTATTCTCCGGCTTTCAGGTATCCCCTGTTTTCCGTGCTCCTGAACAGGGTATTCCCCGAAGTACACTGTGTATTATCCGTGGTCATTATGACCTGGCCGGTATCAGACCCTGTTCCGCCGTCGTTCAGGTTGAAGATCCCTGCCTGAACCGGCAGAATGAAAACGGCTGCTATAACCAGGACAAGAGGTACCAGCCGGGAGCGTATTATCATCATTGTATTGTCCCATCAGAGATTCTGGTCTTTCTGACCTGAATAAGATCATGGTGTACGGGGTGATAAAGGTGTACGGAGAGAGCATTTAAAAACGCCGGCAGATTCATTGATATCAAAGAAGAAAGTAGATATGAAATTATATCGGGGGACGAATGGTATTGAGGCACAACACCGTTACAAAATACATCGGGCTCGGAATAATCCTTGCATTATGCCTTTGTTTTTGCATATCACCGGTATATGCAGAGAAGGTACCAACGAGGATCACTCTTGCAGTCACACCTGATCATCCCTCACCGGGGATGCCGTATACCATCACGGGAACACTCACTTCAGACGAGGGAGATCTGCTTGGGAATAAAAGGGTCATCCTTGAAGCGACCTCGTCTAATCCTTCTGAAGAGGAATCATTCGTGTATATTGCCATGGATGATACCAATCCAAACGGGATGTTCTCCTTT
>CAZWTX010000085.1:0-3302 GCA_964637135.1 uncultured Methanospirillum sp.
CAGGTTCCTTACCGCCCGGGTGAAAAAACCCGGGAACCACCTGGTACTTGTCGGTTCCTCAACCGGACGTGACGGGATCGGGGGTGCATCCTTTGCATCCCGTGATCTCGGGGAGAATGCCGAGGAAGAGGAGCGTCCAAGCGTCCAGATCGGAGATCCCTTCACCGAGAAACTCCTTATTGAGGCCATCCTTGAGATGGCAGCAACCGGGAAGGTAATCTCGTGCCGTGACCTCGGCGCAGCCGGTCTTGCCGGTGCTTCAAGCGAGATGTGCAGTACCTTTGGCGGGCATCTCTTCGCAGAGAAGGTACACCTCCGCGAACCGGGAATGAACCCGACCGAGATCATGGTCTCTGAATCCCAGGAACGGATGCTCCTTGAAGTTGCACCCGGAGATGTGGTCCTGATGGGGGAGATCGCCGGGAAATATGATCTGAAATGGAGTGATGTGGGAGTCGTCATCGCTGAACCGCGATACATCGTCACGTTCAACGGCGAAACCGTCTGTGACCTCCCGGTAGATCTCCTCACCGAAGGGGCTCCCCGCTGCGACTGGCCCTCGGTTGCATACGAGGCAGAAAAGCCATATTTCTGCCCGCAGGGATCGATCAAGGATCTTTGTCTTGCAGTTCTCTCCCACCCGGAAGTGGCATCCCGGTCCTGGATTTACGAACAGTACGATCGGGATGTTCAGGTACGGACGGTATCATCAGGACGTGATGCCGCACTTCTCCGGCTCGACGGCCAGACGCTCTCGCTCTCATGCGGATGCAATCCCCGTCACATCTTTCTGAAACCGGCTGCGGGAACCATGAATGCCGTTCTTGAGAATGTAGCAAACCTCGCCTGCATGGGGGGAGAACCGCTCTGCATCGTGGATTGTCTGAACTTTGCAAGCCCGGAGACTGCCGAAGTCTACTGGCAGCTCGAGGAGTCGATCCGGGGACTCGGGGAGATGGCCAGGGCGATGAACATCCCGATTGTGGGAGGAAATGTCTCCCTGTACAACGAAAGCGATGAACTGGGTACCCGGATCAAACCGACCCCCTCGCTCGGTATTGCCGGAAAGGGTCCGCTTCCGCCATTTATCGAACCAAAGGACGGGGATATACTCATCCTGCTTGGAGCGGGAGGTGACCATCTCGGAGGTTCTGTCCTTGATGCGATCTTCGACTGCGGCGGACAGGCCCCCCCGGCAGGAGACCCGGTATATGTACCCATTGTCAGGGATCTCGTCAGGAAGGAAGGCATCATTGCAACTGATCTCAGCCAGGGAGGCCTTCTTGGAGCTCTTGCAGCGATCGCCCCTGACTGCCAGGTGACCGTTCCCGGTGACCTCATCACCGCTCTCTTCTCAGAAACATACGGCCGGTTCCTTATCAGGTGCAGGACCTGGCCGGAGATTTTGCCTGATGGAGCAGTTATGATCGGGACTGCCGGAGGATCCGGGATCCGGATCACCGGAGATCAGCATTCCGTCACCATAAACCGGGAAGAACTGATAAATGCCAGTGCCTCAGTCGAGCACCTCATGAAACATATATAATGTAATAACGGGCGCGTTCCGATCCAAACAGCTCCTTTTTTGTAACTCGGCTGCAACCATGTACGAATTATCTGGGATCCTGAACATGAGGGCAACGGAAGTGAAATCTGCAGAACGGGCATTTATCAGGGAATTGCCCGATGTTCAATCGACCCTGCCGGATGTGCGGATCAACCTCACCCGGGTCGGTGTCAAGAACGTAAAAAAACTGGTTGAAGTCTCACGGGTAGGAAAACGACCGGTCATATTCATATCAAATTTTGATATATTCGTGGATCTCCCGGGAAGCCTGAAAGGTGCAAACCTCTCCCGGAACTTCGAAGTGATCGATGAGGTTCTTCAGCAGGCGATCGAAGGGGATGTAAAGGAAATCGAGCAGTTATGTAGCATGGTTGCACGGAAACTGCTTGACAGGCATGAGTATGCTGACCGGACCGAGGTCCTCATGCGATCTGAGTTCATGGTTTCTGGGGAAACCCCGATTTCCCGGACCCAGTGCCAGGAGGTTGTCAAGGTCTATGCCAGTGCCATTGCCAAGCGGACCTTCAAGACCCCGATCGTCAGGAAAAGTATCGGGGCTGAAGTGACCGGGATGACTGCCTGTCCCTGTGCCCAGAATATCATGAAAGAGCGGGCACGCGAGGTCATGGAGAACCTGGAGATAGAGCCTGATAAGATTGAACTCTTCTTCGGAGAGGTTCCGATGGCAAGCCACAACCAGCGTGGCAGAGGATTTCTCTCTATCGAGACCGATGACGAGAGTCATGTCCAGCTGGAAAAGATCATCAGTATCCTCAAGCAGTCGATGAGTACGCCGATCTTTGAACTGCTCAAGCGGGGCGATGAGGGACATGTGGTACTTGCTGCCCATAAAAATCCCCGTTTCGTCGAAGACTGCGTCAGGGAGATGGCACGGCGGGTTCTTGCAGAATTCGGGGATCTTCCTGGCGACTCGGTGATCACCATCGCACAGGATAACGAGGAGAGTATCCACCAGCATGATGCCTTTGCCGAACGGCAGGCAACCATTGCAGAACTGGCCGATGAAATCAACGGTGAAGCGCTCGAAAATACCTGATTCCCTTTTTACAGAACTGGGTTTTTTAGGCAATCCCATTTTTCAGTGAGCCACTCCCCTCACATCGGACTTTTTCCTGAGTAGGTTTCCACGTGCCTGCTTCAGAGATCACCGGCATCCAACAATCCCGCTCATAGGCCGTGATCCGGTATACCATCAGGAAACGCCCGGAAACCCCATGAATTTTCGGTAAAAAGCGCAGATGGTGGATCTCGGCCGGATGTTGAAACAACACCCACACCAGAGAGATTGACACGACTTCACCTGAAAGAGCGATGAAACGGGAGATCTGGAGTTTTTTCTTACCGGTACCTGGTGAAATGGCATCAATAGCAGGATTATGAATCCGCAGTTTTACAAACTTTTTCCGGTTCTGGAGAAAAGCCGCGTATTTCTTCCCCGGATGGAAACGCAACGGCGAACGAACCATAACAAATCACATGCCGTTGCTGGAAAATTCGTTCCAATGAGTGTTACGTATGGTAAATTATTTCAGACCCTCGCGTCAGAACAATTCCGGTTTTATCCCAAAATAGGGGTTCAAATAACAAATTAGATATATCGATCATCCAAACAACCAAGTGTCGTACATTGGTACGGTCTCCCTCAGATTACCTCTGGGGGCTGTTGGTATGTGTTGTACAGCACTGCGAACAAACCGATAAAGCAAAGGCGATT
>CAZWTX010000086.1:0-3272 GCA_964637135.1 uncultured Methanospirillum sp.
CCTATCCCACATGATACCCCCGATTATCCAGTGTTCCAAAGGAATCTCGTGATTATCAGGAACGCATGGTCCGGTTAAGAGCATCATGAGGGAGATAGCACACGGCACATCGCAACCAGAACGGGATCAATAGCAACTCATGACCCGGTGGTGTCCCCGCATCCCTTTTCCCATACATATTGAGAAAACCCTTCCGGGCTTTCCGACAGGACAAGACCTCCGGGAACTCCGGGAGTTCAGTATGGATATCTCACCCCCCTGCCTGTCCGGGAATGTATTCTCATCCACGAGCCTCTTCCCGGTGGATTGTATTTCATTCAGGTTTTTCTTCTCAATTAACCGAGAAATTATACCCGCTATCATGACTACAGCCCTTGGAATTATTCGTTCATCACTCCGGCTCGAAGCGAGGGTAGTATAGGGCCGGTTCTGGTCAACCGGGAGATCATCCCCCGGCATCATTCGGGATTTCACGGGAACCGGTACCGGATGCAGAACGTCAAACCAGTGTACCTGGTAGCGTGTTCATTTCCGAATACGGGATCCAATCCATATTCTCAAATACTCACGAATCAAGTACCTTGTTACGAGCTGTACGGTGCAGATATGACTGAGAACTCAACAAAGAAACTCCTCAGCAAACGCGATGCGCTCCTCAATAAGGCCGATGCTCTGGCTCTGGAAGCGGATCAACTTGCATACCAGGGGAAATATGAAGAGGCCGTCGATCGATATGATCAGGCACTCGCTATTTACCCGTCAAACCCGGATCTCTGGGCATTCAAGGCAATTACCCTCTCCGGAGGGCTGGGGAGAAATGAAGAGGCACTCGAATGCTGGGAGCGGGCAAAAAAACTGGACCATGTCCTCGCAGATGCCATTACCGACACCACACCCGAAGCGATCAAGGTTCAGGAGAAGGATCTCACCGATTTCAAGGGAAGTACGGCAGAACGTATCCGGAACCTGGTCAAGCAACAGACCATGGACAAGAAGAAATAATTCTTTTTTCCGACTCTCTAACACCCTGTTTTTCACATTATCCGGCAGGATAAAATCCCGGGCAGTACTGACAGAATGAAAACCTGACCTCCAGGCATGATGCTTCAGTACCGGATGGAATAATGATTCGGTACGGAATGATATGAAATAGAAAACCGTGAAACTCAAATAAAACAGTCTACCTGGCACATCGGATCGGTCCGATGGGGACAGGAATGCTTCCTCCCCAATTCTGGTCGATTCAGGATACCGGTTTTCCTGACTCAATTGCCAGGATATGTTCTTCTGCCAGCTCTTCGATCCTCTGTACCTGCGAATGAGCCGCCACGTCCCTCACCGCCTCAAGGAGATGAACCGTCTCTTCGAGAAAACTGAGCAGGTCAGCGGCATAAATCTCGATACCAAATTCTTCGAGGAGATACTGGCTGATATGACGGTGATCCAGCCCGGATTCACGCAGTTCAATGATCTCCCGGGTAAAATTCCGTTCCGGGCAGCCGCATAAAGGAGAATTCGGGCACCTGCAGCTCATGAACGTCTTTATGAACGAGATAATCTGGTCACGGGTAGAGCGATCAAAGGAATCATAGGGTATGGAGAGGAGCGCCTCCATCACTGCACCCTGAAATGCTCCTTCCGGAAGATGGTATCCGGCAAGCCTGCCGATCTGGCGCTGAAACCTGAACCTGGCACGACCTGCAATCACGAGGCTTCTCCGGCCTCCTCATCAAAGTTCTTCAGGGTTGTCATCGCCTCATTTATCGTCTCTATCTCGATGAGCCATTCATCAAACATACCTGGCTCATCGTTGTCCTTGATATATCTCCCGCAGCAGGTCTTGCCGTTTATCACATTCGCTCCGATTGCTGCTGACACGGCAAGGAGATCCTCCATATTGTCCTCTTTGATCCCTCGCCCCTTCTTGATCAGGGCCTTGATGTCCTCTTCATATCCTCCTTCGAGGAACATGCGTGATGCTGCGAAGAGGACCAGGAGAGAGAACTGCAGAGAGGCTATTATCTCTTCCAGGTCACCCCCCACCTGCTGACCCATCACGATCTCTTCAACATCGGCGATCTTTGCCTCAGTTTCTTCGCGGGAGAACCGGTTGTTCTGGTATAACTTGATGATCTTGAGTACTTCGATACAGATATCCTGGTTAAACCCGTTCAGGAGCTGATATCCCTCCGGCATCTCCTCATCATCCTCTCCACCGGAAAAATCCGATTCAGACAGGGCCACCAGCCAGTTATCGAACCGTTCCTGACTGTAAAATATATAGAAGAGCTTGAGAGGGGCTTCCTCTGTTTTTGAAGAGGATTCCTTCTTCTTTTTCGGAGCCATTACGTACACCTGACCCTCTGATCGTAAAGAGTTTTTTCCTTGTCGGATGGTCAGCACCATCTTCACTCATGATACGGGCTCTGATTTCCGGTCATTACCTAAACACCTATCTTCCCGTCTGCCAACATGTCAGCAGATGCTAACTCCCGGCTCAACAGCCCTGATGCTCAGGTTCGGAGAGATATTTCTCAAGAGTGAACCGGTAAAACGCCAGTTTCTGAAGCGGATGGAGAAGAACATCAGACAGGCCCTTCCTGAACACCATGATAAACTCGCGATTACGATAACAAGGGGCCGTATTCTGCTTTCTTCTCCTGACATCCCGGGGATGATTGAGAAAATATCACGGGTGTTCGGGATCGTTGATCTCTCCCCTGCCCAGATTTCGTCCACAGATATCGATGAGATATGTCGGAATGCAGTCATTCTGGCACGGAAACATCTGAAACCGGGAACAAGATTTGCCGTCCGGGCACGGCGGGACGGAGTTGACGGGTATACCAGCCAGGAGCTCGCTTCCGTGGTTGGAAGTGCCATCCATACCAGTATCCCCGATCTCACGGTTGATCTCAGCACCCCCGCATACGAGATCTTCATTGAGGCACGACGGGAAGGGGGTCTGATCTATGATCGGCGTATCCCCGGTCCGGGAGGACTTCCCTACGGGACACAGGGTTCGGCGATATCCCTTCTATCAGCGGGTATCGATTCCCCGGTTGCTTCATGGCTCATGATGAAGAGGGGGGTAAAACTGGAATTTCTTTTTATCGATCCCGGGAGATACGGGGGAGCGGATATCTATGCTAATGTCATCAGGAACCTCTCCGCTCTCTCGTCCTGGACTCCGGGCCATACCCTTACCCTCTACCGCATTCCTGCCGAATCCTTCTATGACCGGATCATGACACTGACCGAAGCACGGTTCC
>CAZWTX010000087.1:0-3203 GCA_964637135.1 uncultured Methanospirillum sp.
GTCGGCAAGACCCATCACGACAAAGGTGTTCATCTGGGCAAGAATGCGTGAATCGATGTTCTTCGGCTGCTGGGTGATGGCGCAGATACCGACCCCGTATTTTCTCCCTTCCATGGCCAGTTCCCTGAATATCCCGGTGCGTTCTGATCTCTCTGAAAGCACCCGCTGCGCTTCTTCTATCGTGATAAGGATCTTTTGATCTCCTCCCGCCGGTTCTTCCCGGAATGCACGGTATTTATATTCCCGGAGAATTGCACGGGAAACAGATGCGAGGATAAAGAGTTCGGCGATGTCGCTATTTCCCGGGATATCGATAAGAACTGTTTTATTCTGTCGAAGATCCCCGAGGATGGCAGGGATGGATGATGTTTCTCCGGTGATGATCCCATCACAGATCTCCATCAGGACATTGACCTCCCGTTGAATGTTCCTGAGTGCATCCGGCTCTCCAGACCTGATCCGGGTGGCAATATCCTGGTGATCCCCGATGTATGAGGTTATCCGGTATGCAGTGGGAAGCGAGTCGACATCCTCGTGGAGAAAAAAGTCTATGATCTCTTTTCCCGGGAAGGGAGAGAGGAGACGGATCACCTCATCCTCGGCCCGGGAATGAGAAAATATGAGAGCAAGATCGGATATGACGATATCATCATATGATAGGGTGAATGGTCTGACCGGGGAGGTATCCTTGAACGGTTCCTTCCGTGTCGAATACACGACAAGTCCGCTTCCGGCAGCCGGGTGATGCAGGAGTCCCCGCTGTGCAGGACCTGATGCCAGACCTGCAGCATATTCCCCATGCGGATCGATGATAAGAAGGCCGAATGACCTGTTTTTAATGACTTCTCCACAGAAGACCTTCATGAAGTTGCTCTTTCCCATGCCGGTCGTTGCAAAGACGCCGATATGCTGTTTGATTATTGATGAGGGGAGTTTTACCGGGAGGTTTTGTACCGGTGTGATCCCGTTCATCATCATCCCGATTTCAAGATCCCCCATGAACCGGCTGAGAACAGAGAGATCATCAGGGGCTGTCGGCCGTATACGGGAGTGTACTGACGGCATAATCCGTGGTTTATGGAATTCGGTATCTGTTCCGATAAACCCGTCCGGGTGTGCAGAGACGAGGAATCCTCCAGCGTCATATGCAATGCTGACAACCCGGCAGAAAAACCGGTATCCTTTCTCCTCATCGACAACCACCATCAGGTCACCGATAGAGGCCACGGCATCCCGGGGGGCGATCCAGGTGTACCGCAGCACATCAATCCCGTTCAGCCGGTAATACGAATCCATGGCCACGATGAAGAAGTTATCCTGCAACGAGAAAGAGCCATCTGAACCTGAATAACCGGCACCGATCCCAGTGACTTTCAAGAACCCGGTCTTATAATTATAGACATATGTCACGTCGGGCGGTTGATGCAGTCTTTCAGGGTCTCTTTCTCCTGACAGATCTGCGGATGTTATTGCGGGAGAGCGTGCCAGATCACCGGCTATCAGATGAACAGCGAAGTATGGCTGAAAAGACCCTCGGAAAGATAGAGAAGCAGATAGCGATCCTCAGGGAGGAACTCCTCTCATGAACTGTGGCAGCGGGATCGAGACCCGGCAGGTGGATGAACTGTATATCAACCTCGATCCGATTCAGGCCGGGGGGAGGCTGACTGCCGATGCCATGAAAGCGGTCCTTGCATACGGTGACGGGTATTCAGTCTGTGATCACTGCGAGAAACCGTTCCGCCTCGACTGTATCCAAAAGCCTCCCCTTGCTGAGTTTCACCGGGATCTGGCTGAATTTCTCCGGATGGACACGGCTCGGCTTGTTCCTGGCGCACGACGGGGATTTCAGGCGGTTGCTGATTCCCTTGTTTCACCCGGAGATCCGGTCCTTCTGACATCGTTCTCCCATTACACCGAGTTTCTCTCGGTTGAACATGCAGGGGGCACCCCCTTCGAGATTCCGGCAGACCAGAACAACCTGATATCCCCTGATACGGTGTCTGCGCGTATTGAAGAGGTAACCCGTACCGAAGGGAAACCCCCTGTTCTTCTCTTCGTGGAACAGGTGGATTACCAGTATGGGAATCTCCACCCGGTCAGGGAGATCGCGAGAGTTGCTCACCAGTATGATGTTCCCGTTCTCTGTAATGGTGCATACACCATCGGTATCATGGATGTGGACGGCTCTGCACTTGGTGTGGACTTCCTGGTAGGATCCGGCCATAAGAGCATGGCTGCTCCCGCTCCTTCAGGGGTGCTTGCCACTACCGCTGATTGGAAGGATACCATCTTTCGAACCACCACAGCACGGGGTGACCTGACCGGCCGGACCTTTGGCGTCAAGGAAGTCGAGATGATGGGCTGTACGCTGATGGGTGCCCCGTCAGTCGGCATGATGGCCTCCTTCCCGCATGTGAAGAATCGGGTCCTGGAATATGATGCCCAGGTTGCCAGAACCAATCTGATTGTTGATGCGCTCTGTTCTGTCGAGGGGACGGCTGTCATGAGCGAGTATCCGCGGAAACATACCCTGACGAGGATGAATACCGTCGAGACGTTTGATCGCATCGCGCAGACACATAAAAAGAAGGGATTCTTCCTGTATAGTGCCCTGAAGGAGAAGGGGATCATCGGCATCATACCCGGTTCCACCCGGGTGTGGAAGTTCAATAGTTATGGCATTTCAGAGGCCCAGGCACAATATATTGCAGATACCTTCGTGGATATTGCCCGGGCTGAAGGATTATCCGTCAGATAACCTCCCCGTCCCGGATATGGACCCGCTCCCGTTTTTCATAGAGTTCATCAGCGAGGGAAAGGATCCCGAACTCCTGCACGTACCCTGATATCACAGCCAGTCCCGCCTCGGTAGCGGGTTTAGGGGGGACAACCGAGCACGAGGTGTCCCCTGGTACCGGTGAGAAGGATCCGATTCTTCGTGCAAGGGTGATGATCTCTTCCTTGTCATAGCCAATGAGCGGACGGTATATCTGCCGCTCAATGCCGTGTGAGATCACCGCCAGGTTTTTCAGGGTCTGGGTAGCGACCTGTCCGAGATTATCCCCAAGAACAATCCCGTCGTGACCCTGATGTTTCGCATGGTTTTCGGCTATCCGGAGCATAGCATGCTTGCAGAGGACACACCGGAACCGTGCTTCGGTCAGTGTCATGATCCGGTCATAGAAGGATTCGGCAGGAAT
>CAZWTX010000088.1:0-2017 GCA_964637135.1 uncultured Methanospirillum sp.
CGATCTTTTCGTAGAGACCGCACATGGCATCCTGCTGGGCACATTCATCCTGATTGCGACAAGAAAAACAGGATGTACACGGATTGATGTCAAGATCAGGAAGCCTGATGAGTTCGGTTACCGCTCCTGCATCTTCTGCCCCGGCGAGGAGCGCTTCAACCAGGGTCTGGCTGTTTGCTCCCTTTCGCGGGCTTGATACGATTCCGATCACGTTCATTGAGGTATGATAGGCAGCCTGGGGTGATAACCGTATTTCGGAGTCCGGGACGACCGGGGAAATAACCTCGATCCCGGGCATCAACAGTAGTAGATATGTCAATAACCGGTTCATCTGATCCAGGTCACCAGGGGTTCTTTCTTTTCATGGAACACACCGTTCTCATCCGGGTAACCAAAGACGATGGTTCCGACCGGTGAGTAGCCGTCCGGGATCTGAAACCCGGCCATGATCTCCGGGTTGTCATACGCGACCTCGGTTGAGCCGATCCAACAGCTCCCAATGCCCAGGGCATGGGCAGCGAGCATCATATTCTCTGCACAGAGTGAACAGTCGATCTCCCTGAACCTGCTCTCCGTCTTTCCGATTACCATGATAACGGTCGGGGCATGGTAATAAATCGAGTATCCCCCGCTCATGAGCAGTCTCCTGAACTCATCTGACATACCGTCATGGGCATCCTTGAGGAGGGAGATCATAATCGGCTTGCAGTATTCGGAGACCATTTCCAGGAAGTGCTGATCCTGGATGATGATGAATGCCCAAGGCTGGAGAGCAAGGGCAGACGGGGCATATGTTCCTGCCCTGATAATACGGGTAATCAGGTCATCGGGGATCTGATCCGGTTTAAATTTCCGGATACTCCGCCGGGTCATGATCAGGTCAAGTGGATCCATAGGGAGAACACTCTCCTGGAATCTGATATACCTGATCCCTGCTTCCGGGCACCCGGACAACCGGGGCGAAAATGTTCACCCCCCGTCAATAAGGGGAGGAGAGGGAAGAATCAGAGATCTCACCTAAGGATCGGCCCGGTTGGTCCGGATACAATTCTATCAACAGACTGTGCATAACTGACCATGATCATCCTCCTGAACGGGACATCATCATCCGGAAAAACGACCATCGGGAAGGTACTGCAGGATAAATATGACGGGGTTCTTCTTCTGTACGGGATTGATACCCTGGTGCAGACTGCTTTTCCGGAGAAGTGCGATTATCCCCCCTATGATGAGCAGGCAATCCGCGTGGTGACAGAGGAGAGAGATGGGCGGCAGGAAGCCAGGCTCACGGTCTCCCCATACATGTACCCGGTCTACGAAGCAGCCATCCGGTTCTACCGGATGCTGTCAGAGAAGGGGTACGATCTCATTGTGGACGAGGTTCTCTTCGATCCGGACCGGGTCAGACAGTATTTCGAGATCCTTACCGGTGAAACGGTCTATTTCATCGGGGTGAAACCAGAGAAAGAGGTCGTTATAAGAAGGGAACAGGAGCGGGGTGACCGGCTCGTGGGTCTTGCCGCAGGCCTGTACGATGAGGTATACCATCCCCTCTTCACATATGATCTTACGCTTGATACCGGAACGATGACCGCCGGAGAGGCAGCAGAAAGGATACTGGATCTCATCAGGACAGGTGTGCAGCCGGAGGGGTTTAGCCGATCCCGGGCGTCATGGCACGGAAGGCCAGGGAAGAGAACTCCCTGATCAGCTTTTTTTGAAATTCTCTCTCGTACACGGGGAAGATCCATCATCCGCTATGCTCATCAACCGGAGGGTATGATTCATCCTTCGCAAGGCATTCGGTGCTGAGATATCTCGCTCCCCAGTCACAGAGTGCCTGGATGATCGGAACAAGGGATCTCCCGAATTCCGTCATGGTATACTCGACCCGTGGCGGTATTTCAGGATACATGGTCCGGGTTATGACGCCGTCCTGTTCCAGTTCCCGAAGCTGTTTCGTGAGGGTCTTCGAGTTGATATCCGGGATTGCCTTCTGAATCTCAGAAAACCGCAT
>CAZWTX010000088.1:2117-3193 GCA_964637135.1 uncultured Methanospirillum sp.
AGAACGGGGCACTTGAGGCGCGAATGGTACCGGCCGGAGCGCTCATCATCGAGAATCGCGGTCAGTTCAAGTGCCGGTCAGGGTGTCCCTATTATGGAACGTCGCTTGTCTGTCCACCTCATGCCCCCCGTGCGGAGGAATTCAGGGCCGTTGTCAGGGAGTACTCACGGGCACTGCTTGTCAGGTTCCAGACCTCGGCCCGGGCCGGGACAGAGGTTGCCTCTTCCCTCCTCAGGGTGCAGGCTGATCCTGACACTTCACCTGACCTCAGGAATGAGTTGGAGAGGTTCTTCTCAGGGTACGGAACTGACAGCTACCAGTTTCATTGTGCCATGCTCACCCTTGAACGGGCAGCGTTCCTGGCGGGGTATCCCTTTTCAGTGGCCCTGATGCCGGGACCCTGTCCGCTCTGCAAAACCTGCTCCGGACTTGACGGACCCTGTGTTCATCCAACCATGAGACGCTATCCTGCCGATGCCCTCGGGGTGAACGTCATCAGGACCGCGAAACTCGCCGGAATGGATCTCACCTTCCCATTTCAGGGGAGCCCGGCTTCGATCGGAATCCTGCTCATCGACTAAGGCCATCACGACCGGAAACATGAATTATACCACCAAAGGAACCAGCATGAACCAGCAAACACCCGTTGACCTAACCCGGGCAGTCCTTGTCTGCCTGATCCTCATCCTCCTCGCAATACCCACTTCTGCCTCGGTATACAGCGCAGACGGGACTGACATCTCATCCGAAGACCTGACTGAAATCATCCGGGAAGATCCAACCCTCGCATCAGGAATTACCGGGCCGGGAAAGATCGTGTTTTTCACGAATTCGCACTGCGGAGCCTGTCAGGAAGCAGAAGAGTTTCTCGACACATTCACACAGGATCATCCCGGGGTGATCCTCGGGACGTACGATCTCTTTGGCAGTACAGAGAATCGTGCTATCTTCGAGCGATACAAAGAGGACTATCACCGGCTCTTCCTCGCTACGCCATCAGTCATGATCGGCAACCTGACACTTGAAGGAGGAGGAGATATCAGGGATCATCTCGGGGAGATCGTCGCGATCCAGGA
>CAZWTX010000089.1:0-3062 GCA_964637135.1 uncultured Methanospirillum sp.
CTGCACTGATAAAACCGGAACCCTTACCGAGAACGAGATGACCGTCCGGGAGATTTGGATTCCTGACCAGGTATTCCCGGTGACCGGGGGAGGGTATACTCCGGAAGGGGAGATTGTCCTGGGCGATCCGGGTTCCGGGGCAAATAGAGATCTCTCTACTCTCCTCTCGGCGATTGCTCTCTGCAACAATGCTCGTCTTCTCCCGCCGGATCCATCAGGAGACCAGGGTGGGTGGAGTATTCTCGGCGATCCGACCGAGGCTGCCCTTATCGTCGCTGCATTGAAAGGAGGAGTCGAGTATGACGAGGAGAGCAGGCGGTACCCGCGGATCCGCGAGAATCCCTTTGACTCACGGAGAAAGATGATGAGTACCCTGCACCAGTCGGGAACCGAAACCGTTCTCTGCGTGAAAGGTGCCCCGGTGGTGGTTCTGGCACTCTCGTCCAGGCTCCGGTCTGGTGGCGCGGATCTCCTGATCAGGATACGAGAGACCGGATTATTTCCGTGCATGATGAGATGGCAAAAAAGGGACTCCGGGTCCTTGGTGTTGCACGCAGATCCCTTTCTTCGGGGATCAGGGAAGATCCTGAAGCAATGGAGCAGGACCTGACATTCCTTGGTCTTGTTGCCATGATGGACCCGCCCCGTCCGGAGGTTGCCGATGCCGTTGCCCGGTGTCACCAGGCAGCAATCAGGATCATCATGATCACCGGTGACTACGGCCTTACTGCCAGAAGCATTGCTCAGAAGGTCGGGATAATCACGGATCGGTTCCCGCGGATTATCACCGGATCAGATCTGGACGGTATGGATGACGATCACCTGAAAGAGAGCCTCTCCGGTGATGTGATATTTGCTCGGGTGGCTCCTGAGCACAAACTCAGGGTTGTGACTATCCTTCGGGAGATGGGGCACATCGTGGCGGTGACCGGGGACGGGGTGAATGATGCCCCGGCCCTGAAAAAGGCTGATATCGGGGTTGCGATGGGGATTACCGGCACCGATGTCGCCAAGGAAGCGGCTGATATGGTCCTGACCGATGATAATTTCGCGTCAATCGTGAATGCAATCGAGGAAGGCCGGGCTGTATATGCGAATATCAAGAAATTTACCGGGTATATCTTCACCAGCAATACACCGGAAGCGGTTCCGTTCATCCTGTTTGCGTTCAGTAAGGCACGGATTCCCCTTGCTCTAGATGTGATGCATATTCTCTCGATTGATCTCGGGACCGATCTCCTCCCTGCCCTGGCACTCGGTTCAGAGCCGCCTGAAAAAGGTGTGATGGACAATCCGCCACGGAACCTGACCGAACATGTTATTACGCGGCCTCTTCTCATGAAATCTTATCTCTGGCTGGGGATGATCCAGAGTCTTGCAGCGATGTCTGCATTTTACTATCAATACTGGACGAACGGGTACTGGGGCCAGTTTTTTGATCTCCCTTCATCAGGCCCGCTGTACGAATCTGCAACCGCAATGGCCCTTGCTGCAGTGGTCACCTCTCAGGTTGGCAACGTTCTTGTTCAACGGACTGAACGGCGATCCCTATTTGAAGTTGGTTTCTTTTCAAGTCCCATGATATGGGTTGGTATCATCAGTCAACTATTGATTATCCTGCTCATTGTCTATGTTCCGTTCTTCCAGGATATCATCGGGACCGGCCCATTTCCCCCCGAAAACTGGGTCTTTCTGATACTCTGGGCACCGGTTCTGATAATTCTCGAAGAGATTCGAAAAGGAGTGGCAAGGACGCTTGATAAACGAAAAAAAAGGGATTATTCTAAAATTGTATCATCAGGAGTATCATCATGAAGATTGTTATCATCGGTTGCGGGAGAATGGGTTCAGGACTTGCCGCGAACCTGATCCGTTCAGATCACGAGGTAACGGTTGTTGACTGCGATCCCCTTGCATTCAACCGTCTGGGGGGGTCATTCCCGGGAGAACGCATCATCGGAGATGCCCTTGACAAGGAGGTTTTTACCCGGTCCCGGATCACCCGTGCCGATGCTCTTGCTGCGGTGACCGGGAATGACACGGTAAACACGGTAGTTGCGAGGGCGGCACGGGAACTGTTCAGGGTTCCCAAGGTGGTTGCACGGATCCACGATCCGCTGAATGCCGAAGTCTACCGGCGGCTTGGGATCCAGACGATCACGAACGTGGAACTCGGTATTGTCAGGTTATCAGAACTGCTCACCTTTTCGAGCCTTGATATCATGTACAGTCTTGGTACCGGCGAGGTAGGGGTTATTGTTCTCGAAGTTCATCCGGATCTTTCCGGGCATACCATCAGCGACATCACCCTGGCCGGTGAGATCCAGGTTATCTCGATCACCCGGAATGGGAGAACCTTTATCCCCCTTCCCGGGACGGCTCTTGAATGGAAGGATATTGTCCATGTCGTGGTTGAGGCCGGTTCGGTGCCCCGGCTCAGATCACTGCTTGGACAGGGGGGAGGATGAGATGACACTCAGGGTTCTGATCGTCGGGGGCGGGAAAGTCGGTACGTACCTTGCGGGATTGCTCCGGGGAGAAGGGCACACCGTCCGGATCGTCGAGGGAAGTGAGGAAGAGATCACCCGGATCATTGAGGAACTCGGGGGAGATATCCTTGTCAGGGGCCAGGGGACGGATCCCGGGATCCTGAAATCAGCCGGTATCGGCGATGCCGATGTGGTTGCCGCGGTGACGAAGTTTGACGAGATGAATCTCGTGATAACGAGTCTTGCGAGGTTCGAGTTTCATGTTCCCCGGACGATTGCCCGGGTGAATACCCCGAAGAATGCCTGGCTCTTTACTCCTGAGATGGGCGTTGACGTCATGCTGAACCAGGCCGACCTGATGGCACACCTGATCGCCGAGGAGATGTCTATCGGTGAGATGAAGACCCTCCTTAAACTCCGGAGGGGGGAATACTCTCTTGTTGAGAATATTGTCAGAACCGGCTCACCCGCTTCGGGAAAAGCGATCAAGGATCTCCATCTTCCCGATGAGTGCGTGATTACCGGGATCATCAGGGAGAAGGAACTTCTGATTCCCCGGGGAAATACCGTCCT
>CAZWTX010000090.1:0-3026 GCA_964637135.1 uncultured Methanospirillum sp.
TTGTGGTATTCCGCATATGTACCTCATATCAATGAGGCATGCGAGTATATAGCATACAGTGATCTGATCCCGAATCTGGTTCAGTTAGAATCAGGATCGCACCATCGGATCAAATCGGAAAGAACCAAGGTTTTTCTCCAGCCATTTTGGCTGAATGAGCCGTGTTCCGGTTCCTGAAAGGAATCTGTTCCCGGCATACTTCCCGAAATGATAGTTCAGACTGTCTCCGGTGATGGCCCCGAGGGAGATGGTTGTGATGACCGCGAAGAGATCAGGCATTCCTGCCGCCGTGAGGATACCGGCGATGAAGAGAAGTGTATCCCCGGGAAAAAACGGGGCGGCAATCACAAATCCTGTCTCGCAGAAGATGAGGAGAAAGATGATCCGATAGATGAGGATCCCGTATGCCATTCTGATCTCTAACAGCACCTGATCAGGCTCAAGAAGGATGGTGACGGGATCAGGGAACATGATTGATCGATATATCTGCGTCCGAGGGACATCTTACTGATGGGATTCTGATTGAAAACGTGATCTGGCATCAGAGAGGGGATGAAACCTAAGAAAAATCAGAAATAATGGGTTAGATGAATAGCCCGGCGAGCACGAGGCTGAGTGTTGCCATCAGTTTGACCAGAACATGGAGAGAGGGACCTGCAGTATCCTTGAAGGGATCACCGACAGTATCCCCGACGATGGCAGCAAGATGGGCCTCGGATCCCTTTCCTCCGTAGGCTCCGGTCTCGATGTATTTTTTCGTGTTGTCCCAGGCTCCTCCACCGTTGTTCAGTACGAGGGCCATCAGAAGGCCGGTGATCGTCCCGACCATGAGGAAAGCCGCCATTGCCTCGAATTTGAGGAGGAAGCCAACGAGGATCGGGAATATTACTGCAAGGGAGCCGGGAAGGATCATATTCTTTAAGGCCCCCTTGGTGGTGATGTCGACACACCGTGCGTAGTCAGGCTTATCGATTCCCTCAAGGATCTTCCGTTCCTTGAACTGGCGCCTCACTTCTTCGATAACGTACCCGGCGGTCTCCCCGACACCGTGAATGGCAAAGGCTGCGAAGAGGAAGACGAGCATGGCCCCGAGGAGGGCTCCGGCAAAGACATCGATCTGGGCAAGATTGACAACCGTGAAGAACTGCCCGGTGTAGTCAGAGATCTCGGTCATGTACGCAGTGAAGAGGAGGAAGGCTGAGAGGGCTGCACTCCCGACTGCGTATCCCTTGGTGAGGGCTTTGGTGGTGTTCCCGGCAGCATCGAGTTTGGCGACGTTCCGCTGGGCAGTCTCTGAGGATCGGCTCATCTCGACGATTCCACCGGCATTGTCCACGATCGGCCCGAAGGTATCCATCGCAAGGATATAGGCACAGGGGGCGAGCATTCCCATGGTGGCAACCGCTGTCCCGTAGAGGCCACCATACTCGATACCGGTCATCTCACCGCACTTGAAGGCAGCAAGAAGGGCGATACAGATAGAGATCGAGGCGATGGCAGTTGTCTCGAAGGCAACATTCATTCCGGCGATGATGTTCATCGCAGGGCCGCCGGTCGAGGCCTTGGCGATCCGCTGAACCGGTCTGAACCGCTCATCCGTATAGTAGAGGGTGACATACAGGAAGACGATGGAGAGGGCAAGCCCGATAAGACCGCAGTAGAAGAACCAGATGTTCCTGAGCAACTCCATCGTTGCAATGTAGAAGAAGACCGCTGATATGATGGCAGTGACATAGTACCCCTTGTTCAGGGCATGCATCGGATCTTCGTGCTGGGCATTCTTCAGACTGACTGAGAAGATACCGATGATGGTTGCGATCAGGCCAAAGGCGCCGACCACGATCGGGAAGAGGACTCCTTCAAGGCCAAAGACCGGGTAGAGGGCAACGGCAAGGATCATCGCTCCGATATTCTCTGCCGAGGTGGACTCGAAGAGATCTGCACCACGTCCGGCACAGTCCCCGACATTGTCTCCGACAAGGTCTGCAACAACTGCCGGGTTGCGGGGATCATCCTCAGGGATACCTGCCTCGTATTTTCCGACGAGGTCTGCACCGACATCTGCTGCCTTGGTATAGATTCCTCCCCCAAGCTGGGCGAAGAGTGCTATCAGGGAAGCACCAAACCCGAACCCGACGATGAGGAAGGGTGTCTCCTCCGGATTTGCACCGAATGCGGTGAACATGATCGAGATCCCGATCAGGGAAAGGGCGATGATGGTCAGGCCTGAAACAGCCCCGCCGCGGAGGGCGAGGATAATGGCCTGACCCGGGCTCTTTTCGACGGCAGCTGCAGAAACGAGGTTGGACCTGACCGAGATGGTCATCCCGATAACCCCCGATACAGCGCTCATCGTAGCCCCGATCAGGAAGGAGAGTGCAGTATGCCAGCCTTTATCGAACTGGCCGACCGCAGAGAAGACGATGAGCATGATAACAGCCACCACTATCGCGATGATAGCAATGGTCGAATATTGTCTCCTGACAAATGCCTCGGCACCTTCCCGGATAGCACTGGCAACCTCCTGCATCCCAGGAGATCCTTTGTCAGCATTTTTGATCTGGGTGGCAAAATACGCCGCGACCACAAGAGCGATCAGGCTGGCGACAACCACGCCGGCTATCAGAAACATATCCCTTCGGATAAGAACATGGGACAGATAAGGATTGCGTCTCTATCTGTGAGTGAAATGTCGATCAAAAGAAGAATATGCGATGTTTTTATCTGCTCCAAATCTAAAACGATTAGCAATGACTTTTGATCCGGATCTGAACCCGGAATGAAATTTCCTATTGGGTATTTTTCAATCTTCTGGAAAGATCTCTGTGGCCCTCCGAATCACCTGATGAGATACCGGATGTGTGATGTGTGTTCCTGGTGTAGATGAGCGCGTGATGTGCACCATTCCTGAACGGGGGTGCCGCATACTGAAATATGGTGTCAGTTCCCTTGTCTTCTCAGAAAGTGACATGTATTAATGATCACTCAGGCAACATGATCTTACATGATGGAGATTTTCTCCTTTT
>CAZWTX010000091.1:0-2907 GCA_964637135.1 uncultured Methanospirillum sp.
TGGGGTCACCCTTGACGGAAATGGTCACACCCTCACAGGTGATTATTTCGGGACTGTAGCAGGAGTAGAAGTAGACTCTGGAGCAGAAAACGTTAAAATTAAAAATTTTGGAACAATTTCGGCATTTGGTACGGGAATCGAATCATTGGGAGATTACACAGAGATCACGAATAATATTGTTGATGATAATACCCGTGGAATATACACATCAGGAAATAATGAAAAAATCACTGGTAACACCGTAAAAAACAACTGGGCTACCGGGATTGACATTTCAGGAACTGATACAGAGATCAGCAATAATTCAATCAGTGGAAATTGGGGCGTTGGAATTCAGGCACTTGGTGCCAGAGCAAATATCTCTGGAAATACCCTGACTGATCACACTGATACAGCAATTAATGCCGGAAGCAGTAATGCCACCATATCTCATAACACGATCACCAGTTCATCCGGTAATTATGGAATTGATGTTAATAGAGGGATGATCATTACTGAAAACACGATTAGCGGATATGGGTTTGGGATTAATGTTACATCGAGTGGGGTAACTATCACGGATAACACGCTCTCCGGAAATACCTACGGGATAAGGATCCATGATTCGCAGACTGGCCAGACCATTTCAGGAAATAATATCACTGGTAACTCCGGAGGCGGTCTTGCCATCTCAAACAGAGGTGGTGGCGGCAGCGGGTCAATATACAACAATTATTTTGCCAATGAAAATAATATCGCCGGGAGCGGAAATGCCGGCAGATTTACCTGGAACTCACCGAATCCGATCCCTGGAACGAATGTAGATGGCGGGAAATATATCGCCGGTAACTACTGGAGTGATACTTCAGGAACCGGATGGTCTGACACCCAGCCAGGAACCCCGACCGGGTATTCAAATACACCATATGAGGTTACTTCAGGAGTTTATGATAATACGCCGCTCGTCGGAATGATCCAGCCCACACCAACCACAATTCCAAATGGTCCGGATAGCGGTTCAGGATCATACGGTTCGCCATCCGATGGATCGAAGGACGATAACAAACTACCCGTTGATATCGTGATCAATTCGGCCACCCTCCCGCCGGGGGTTTCGCCCGGAGAAGAAGCAAAACTGACCCTTAACCTCGAGAACCAAGGATCAGCTTCACTCGCTCCGGAGACGAGAATTATTCTTGTTCCGGGGAACAAACCGGCTGAAGAAATAGGGGAGCTTCCGGCAGAATATTTGGACGGCACATACCTGCTAGAAATCATCATGACGATTCCGACAGATTCGGGCGTTTATGAGTACATTTTCCAACCGATGATGATAACCAGAGATCCGGATTCCGGGGAAGACATCAGATCTCCGGTAGGAGATCCGGTTGAGTTCATTCTCACCATCGGAGCTGATGGTTCTGTTACATTGACCTCAAGGTAGTCAAAATTCATTTTCAACCCTTTTTTTGGTACGCATTATTGATCTCGTTGACTGGCATGTGTACAACTACGGTGCAGAAGACGCGTTCATGGAAATATTCATCGCCGGAGCTGTTCTCCATTATGACATATTCACGTACGCTCCCATATTCAGGGAACGATTCTCCGCAATTACGAACCAGGGACTACTCGCATTAAACACGAAACAGCAGATCCTCGACATGAATCCGGCAGCTGAGTCCTTTCTCGGGGTTTCATTAACCGAAGCATTTGGGAATTCTCCTGCAGATATCCACTCCATCTCACCTGAATTCAGGGATGAATTACACATCCCAAAAAAAAATACTACATCCAGGCATTTTTCAGTCGCCGGTTTAGAGCCGAAGTGGTACCAAATCTCTTCTTTCTGGACCGACTCACGAATTGGATCAGATGGAGCATCCCTGATATTGATCACGGATATCAGTGCAACAATTATCCTTGAACAGGAGATTGCCAAGACAAAAATGGAACTGATCAAAGAGATAGAAAAGGTCAGGTATGAACAGAGATACTGGGAATCATTCATGGTAAATCCGGATCCAATTCTGCTCCTTCGCAAAACGGAGATAATCAAAGCAAATCTCTCTGCACGGAAAAAAATTTGGTTTGACCGAAGATACCATGAACAATATCAAAATTACCTCATTATCAGCCGCATTACAGCGAAAAGTGGATAATATTCCAGAAGAACTGAAAAATTATCTCGTGAAGGCAGAAGGGGGAGAACAGATAACCTTCTCCGGGGTTTTTTCAGGAAATGAAAATGATTTTTTGCATCCATCAGGCTTAATGCCCGTGAATACCGGGAGATGAACCTCGTTGAAATGATTTTCCCATACTTGAGGAATCCACGGAGACAAAAGGATGAAAAAATGTCAGATTGATCACCGGGAAAGACAGGCGTATCACCGGTGAGAACACAAATCCGGATGGAAAGGAACGACCCCGGTGGCGTTACCGGTTTCTGGGGCTTTTCGTTGAAGAAACCAGACATGGGTAGTGATATTGGTCCTGCTCCTAAAAAACATCATGATGCTCCCGCATCAGGAGCACCTTCCGGGTTCCATGGATTCCATCTTCAGGAACCGGTAGGCTGGTGCTATCAAAATGGTCAGCCAGGGACCATGATCCCGGATCCTGCCGGATACAGGATCGTCCCGTTCAGGTCTTCGATGCTGACCGGAAGATGGCCCTGGATCGAAATCTCACCAAAAACTGCACGGAGAGCAGCGTTAAGGTTCGGGCCTCCTGCCTTGCCGGCATAGGTGGGAAGGTACACGGGAATGTCCTGCATATACATGATGTCATATGGCTGGTTCAGGGCAAATCCGATCAGAGGCGTCTCCTGTGTTCCGGCACGGTCAATCAGATCGGCGGCAAAATTCGGAATATAATAGTCTCCGGTCCGCATGGTGGCATTGGTCGAGATCGTTCCAAGCAGGA
>CAZWTX010000092.1:0-2851 GCA_964637135.1 uncultured Methanospirillum sp.
ACCCTCCTCCGGTCACCGGGAATATCTGGTCAGGAATCCAGATCTCCCGGACGGTCATCTCGTTCTCGGTAAGGGTTCCGGTTTTATCAGTGCAGATCACCGAGGTACATCCCAACGTCTCAACTGCCGAAAGCCGCTTGATCAGGGCATTCCTCTTTGCCATTCGCTGAGAACCACGGGCAAGGGAGAGGGTCACGGTCGGCAGGAGACCTTCCGGAACGAAGGCTACGATCATACCAAGAGAGAAAATAAAGCCTTCCATTGTACTAACCGGGGTAAGTAACTCCAGGAGAGCAAAAAAGAGTAATCCAACCGATACTGCAACTACGGTGACCATCCGGGTGACATACACCATCTCTTTCTGAAGCGGACTGAGTTCATCCGTGATCGTCTGGGTGAGGCCGGCGACTTTTCCAAACTCGGTCTTCATCCCGGTTGCAACCACCACTGCCGTAGCTGATCCTGATACGACGTTCGTTCCTGCAAAGACCAGGTTTTGAAATTCAATCCGGGAAAGGCCGGTTGATATTACGGCATCGGCAGTCTTTTTCACCGGATGGGATTCACCGGTAAGCGTGGACTGGTCAATCCTGATCACTGAGGATGCAACAATCCTCCCGTCTGCAGAGATATGGTCTCCCTCGGCAAGAGCCATCAGGTCACCGGGCACAAGCTCCTCTGCGGGAATCTCCCGGGTCAGACCGTCCCGGATAACCCGGACCCGCCTCGGAAGCAGTTTCATGAGGGCTTCCGATGCTTTTTCTGCCCGGTATTCCTGCCAGAATGAAAACAACCCGTTTATCAGGTTTACCATCCAGATCGCAACCATAAGCACCGGCATATCTGCAATGAAAGCGACGAATCCTCCAATCCAGAGAAGAATCGCCATCAGATGGGTAAAATTCATCAGGAACCGGATAAGTATCGGGCGTTTGCGGATATGGGAGAGCGTGTTCGGTCCGTGAAGAAAGAGCAGCGTTGCAGCCTGATCAGAGGAGAGACCAGACGGGGAAGTCCCGCAGAGCGGGTAGACATCACCGGGAGGAACGGTATGGATTGTCAGAACCGGGTCAGGAGCGCGATCCCGTCCACTATCTCCAGCCTCCACAGTAGTCTGCCGTCCGGTCAGGAGCACTCCCATGTATGCTGAATATACCCGGGGTGCCAAATACCTGTGGGAAGCTAGGGTTTCACGACAGGATATTCAGCCGACTTTCAAACGCCAGACCGTGCGGAACCCGATGGAATCCGGATCCTCCCTACCCGGTTCTCGGAAGGGTGTTTTATGACCTGAATGATCCCGAGGGATATCAATCGAAATAGTTCATCCTTTCCATGGATACCGGTTGTCAGGTACGACACACGGGGAATCGGGGATACCTGGGTGGCCGGAAAAAGAGAGTCAGGGGTGGGAGGAGATTTTTTATTCAGACCGGACCGGTCAGAACCGGTAAGAACCAGCCGACGATTGAGGTGATAATCCAGATCACAATCGCGATAATGAGCGATTTAATCCATCCGATCGTGTAGAGTTTCTGCAGGGCGATCAACCAGACGATACCGGCAATGAAGGCGGCGATCAATCCCTGGCCAATCAGGTAGTAGATGATCGTGTAAATGACGGTTCCGACCAGGGCAGCAATGAAGGCGGTTTTGATGTCTTCCGTCTCGCCAAAAAGCCGGGTCACAACGAAGATGATGATTGCCGAAATCACAAGGGCGATAATAAACATCAGGACAGCCATAACAGTGGGATCCATACGGTTCCATCACGGTGACAGATGTTAATGGTATGGATTTGGTACCTGACCAGACAGCGGGTGTCAGGTTATACATGCCGGGATGGATGAATCAGCCCTGTGATCACCGGACTCGCCCTGATATACAGAATGTGCATGCGTCATTGCATGCAACAATGAAAATCGCTTAAAAATAGGATCAGGCTGATTTGGATGCCATCTCGACATCTTCAGCCTTGATAGTCTTCCTTCCGGCGTGGTTGGCAAGCTTGTTAGCCTCCTTTGCAAGGTTGGCAATGTAAGCTTCTGCTTTTTCCACGAGAACGGCTGCTGCATCGCTTCCGACACGTTCTGCACCGCTCTTCTTTGCAATTCGCGTAACTGCTGCTACAGGTAAGTCTGCCATAGTTACTCCTAAAATAAAAAAGGGTGTAGTATTATTTAATAATTTCTTTCTGATAAAAAAAAATCATGACTCATTCATAAGACGTCATTAAGATATATATATAGACCCGCAATTTTGGTCAATTTCCATACGAAAAAACCGGCACCACAGGTTCATGACATTCCATACACCCGGGGGGGAGCGCAAGGCCTGTATCCCGGGTGATGAGAAAGGTAAATGGGCTCCACGTCAAAGATGGATTATGCACCGATGGATTATTCCTGCACTCTTCATGAGCGTAATCGTCCTTGCCGGGGCGGTCTGTGGCGATGATACCCTTCCGCCATTTCCCGGTTACCAGTTTAACGAATCGATGGCAGCTTTTCTTGCGAAAGACGCCACATCTGACGAGTCGACCCTGATCGGTCTCTCCGGGGATCTCCTCTCAAGGATAACAAAGAACGTCAACCTCGCAAATGAGGCATATGCGAACAACAATGCAGGCGCACTCACGCTCCTTGGAAGGAATATGGAGGAAGACAGCGAGGCATTCAGAGATGCCACCGCCAGGCTGGATATCAATTACCCGTTCAGGGACCTGCAGATCATCTCTGACGAGGTGGCCAGGGACATGGGACGGCTCGGGGACGCATACCAGAAGATAGCCGAGGAGCCGAGATCGATCCCCCGCAAGGAGCGTCTTGACAATGAATACAACTACCTGAAA
>CAZWTX010000093.1:0-2805 GCA_964637135.1 uncultured Methanospirillum sp.
ATTCTAACGGGTTTACCTATGACCAGTACAAGGCAGAGATCGATGCCGGGTATCCTGTTCTCATCCAGCTGGGTTCGCATACCATGCTTGGCATCGGATATTCGGGGACAAACCAGGTTATTGTCCACGATACCTGGGATTATGCTGCCCATACCATGACATGGGGAGGGTATTACGGCGGGATGTCCGGTGGCCCGCATATCGCTGTGGGTGTGATTCACCTGCAGAATCCCCCTCCTCCGCTGGAAGCAAAATTTTACGGGGTTCCCGGCACTGATGTCTTTCCCCTGACGGTCAGGTATTATGATGCATCCACCGGAAATCCGACATCATGGAACTGGAGTTTTGGTGACGGCGGAAATTCTACAGAACAGAACCCTGAACATGTCTATTCTGCTCCCGGTACATTCACCGTGAACCTGACCGTGGAGAGGTAATCATACCACCGGCATTCTTTTTCCGTTATCCCGGTTCAGGGGAGAATACAGAGGTATCTTATCTTATCGACGGGTGCAGGTAATTCTGACCCATATTGTTCTTTTTTCGTCTGGTGTGAGTTGTGGTCGGTGAAGGTGACGAAGGCAGGATGGCAGAGCCGGTTCCCTGTTTTCCCGGATAAATACCTGAGAATTCCGATGAAATCCTCTAAACGCCGCACTACACCCGGGTTCGTTCATGAATTAAGCTGGCATGATTTCTTTCATTAGAAGTGTTCCGGGTAGAGAAAGATCCAGTAGTTTGTCCCGGTGATGCCATCCGGCACTCCTGATGGAATGGATTATTTTGCGATCCGTTCTATTGTATACCAGATTTCATGACCCGGTTATTTCTTCTTCTCTCATTTTTTATCATGATCGTTCCGCTGTTCCCACCAACTGCTGCATCTGACGAGGAGTTCCTGATAGTCACGACCGACCTGATGGATGAGATCACCGACTGGTCTCATCAGATCGCCGGGTATGAATCAATCAATTATCCCCCGTCACGATATCCGGAAATATACACGATCAACTCCCGCCTTCTCCTCAATGCTTCTGATTATGCCGTTCAATTCGGATCGGTTGAGGTCTCCGGACGGTTGAATGGTGTAAAAAAAGCAGCAATCTCTGTCGCTGAATGTGCCCGGGAGACCGCGGATAAGTACCGGTTGTGGCTTGATTCCTCGAAGGTGATAGGTATCGAGACAAAACTGAACCGGGACGTATCATCGAATTACCAGATGTATTCCATGTCCTTTCGGAATATGATCAATGCGATGGAACGTCTGAACGATGAAGTCTATCGTGTTTCCTCGGGTGAATCCTGAAGAGTGAGAGCTGTGGCAGGTACTCCTTTTTTTATCTAGGCAATAATTATCCTTCATTCTGCCGGAGATGGACCGCGATATCGGCAGAACCTATACTATCTTTCAGCAAATATGTTTCAAATCAATTCATTCTTTCTTTTTTATAATAATGTCCCGATGAATATATATTCAACCAGATCAGAGTCACATTAAACGGATGGGGATCTGGTATCGGGGAATATCGTATGAAGACACTGAAGAGATTGATAATCGTCCTGATCTGCTGTATATTCATCGGATTTACGCATGTCGCTGCATCCGGGATTCATATCCCGACGGTGAGTGAGGGACTGCTGGAAAAGGGAGGATGCTATATCGGGGCATACCTCGGGGGCAACCAGGGAAGTAACGGTCCCGGGTATGTCAATTACTATAAAACATCGAACGGGAATTCCTATGAGACACAAATCCTGGATCAGCCCGGGCAGTATGGAGAGAAGAAAGATCCTGATTATGCAAAGATGCTCTCCTGCATCGATACCGGCATAGATACATTCAGGAAGAGCGTCGAATTCCTCACATCCGGGACCGGCGAAAAACAGATCCTCTTCTCCCGCTACTACTCTCTCTGGTTTTACCCTGACAACGATTACGGGAAGATAAAGTATACCCAGAGTCCTCCACCGGATGTCTGGGCGGAAAAAGTCCTCCAGAAGGGAGGGGTGCCGGTTCTTGTTCTTGACCCGTACAATCTGAAAAACAGTTTAGGGTACCTGGATCTCTCCGTATCAAATCCCGGCCAGAAGACCGGGGCGGCTGTCATGACGGAGATCGCAGAGAAATGTGATACATTGAGCAGAAAATATGCCGATTCGCGGGGTCAGCCGGCAACGATCCTCATCTGTTTTGGCCTTGAGTTCAACTGCCACAAGGAAGTCAACCCGACTTCTGATGATACCGTGGATAATGATCACAAGCGGGCCTGGCGGCAGATGTTCCGGGATGCCTATACCATCGTGCACAAGAATGCCAATCCCTCGGTTCAGATGGTATGGGCCGGCAATGTGGCCCAGTCAAAGAATGACCGGATCTTTTACTGGCCGGGTACCGACAGCTCCGGAAAGCAGATGGCCGCCGATTACGTGGACTGGGTTGGGATGACCTGGTACCCGTGGAATGACGGGCCGAAAACCCTCGATAAACTCTCCGGGTTTTACGACTATTATGCCCGGGACCGTCGGCACCCGATGATCTTCATGGAGACCAGTGCGGACGGGAACGGTATTCCCGCCGACGAACTGACCCTGAAAGAAAACCACGTCACGTACCTCTACAACCCGGATACCCTGAAGAGTTATCCAAATATCAAGGGCATTATCTGGTTTGACGTGATAAAAGGCGAAGAAAATACTCAAAGCCAGGTGGTTACCAAGAATTTCCTGATTCCCGATGGAACCTGGGACAACCATAACAAGGACCAGAACCAGCCCGGCAGATTATTCTCAAAATCCAACCCTGAT
>CAZWTX010000094.1:0-2804 GCA_964637135.1 uncultured Methanospirillum sp.
TACCGGAGGGCATTATCGATGAGATTATAGAACACTTTCATAAGGAGCGGGTCGGCATTGAGTTCGAGCGGGGCGGTTGGGAGATCGATCCTGATCCCTTTCACCGGCAGGCGGGAGCGGACTGATTCGATGATCTCAGGCACAGACTGCCATACCGGTGCCTGTACCCCCATCTCCTCGTAATCCTTCGTGAACAGGATCTGACGGGAGATCGTGTTTACAACCCGCTTCTCATCCTGGATATATTTTCCATTCTTCTCCGGATCGGTGAGAGATTCTTCAGAAAGGTCAAGCAATCCGGTCAGGATGGTCAGTTGGTTGTTGATGTCATGCCGGGTGATCCCGGATAGGAGATTCAGTTTCCGGTTGGCGAGCAGAACTGCCTCTTCTGCCCGTTTCCGTTTGGTGATATCGTGGAGGATCCCCTCGGTTCCCGCATACCTGCCCTCCTCATCGGTGATAAGCCGGCTGCTCATGGAAACCCAGAAGGGTGTTCCGTCCTTTCTGACAAACTTGGCCTCATACCCGTATACGGTCCCGCCGCCCTGTTTCATGGCCTCAATATAGGCGTTTCGTTCATCCGGGTGCTTCCATATCGAGATGACCGGCATGCCAATCATCTCACTGGCCGATTCGTACCCGAACACCATGGCTGCTGACCGGCTTGCCATGACAATCCGGTTCTCTCGGTCGATCTGAAAGAAAACGTCCTGGATGTTTTCTATGATGTTCCGGTACCGCTCCTCGCTCTCGCGAAGCGCCTTCTCTGCCTCCCGCTGTTCGGTGTTGTCCTGGAACAGAGCCAGGTATTTTTTTCCGATGGTGATCCCGCTGACGATGACTGTACGCACGGTTCCGTCCTTGCAGGTCACCTGAAACTCAACCGGTTCGATATCTGATTGGGTCTCTGCAGCTTTGTACATAAGGTCTGTCCAGGTCTGAATCACCCACTGACGATACCCGGGATCCGGGTAGGCACGCGGCCACCAGTCATTAAGGGTCGGGATCTCTTCGGGAGCATAGCCGAAGACCTGATAAAACCGGTGGTTTCCATATTCAATCCGGCCTTCCTCATCCACCAGGCAGAGGGGGAGAGAGGCAAGGGTGATAAACTGGCGGAACTCCTCCTCTGACTTCCGTAAGGCCATTTCAGCCTGTTTCCGTTCGGTGATATCATGGACGGTCCCAAAGATGGTAATGAGCGTCCCATCTTCGTCGTACCGTCCTTCAAAGGTGGAATGGTAATACCCGATGGTGTTATCGGGTCGGAGAAACCGCTGTTCGTACTCTCCCTTGGCATGGGACGCCATCGCTGCCTTGATCAGTTCGTTCCCCCGCTGATTCTCTTCAGGCCAGGGAGAGAGGGCAAGAATCGAGTCGATATGCGGGGTAAACGCCTCCGGATCAAGCCCCATGATGTTGTAGACCTCATCAGACCATTCAACTGCCCCGGTCTTAACGTCCCATGACCAGAATCCCAGGTGAACCATCTCCTGGGTCTCCCGAAGTCGTTTCTCACTCTTCTGGAGGGCTTCTTCTGCCCGTTTCCGCTCGGTAATATCACGGAATGTAGCAACGATCCGTCCCGGCTGGATCTGAAAGACCTGAATCGCATATGCCCGATGGATTTCCCCGTGCCGGTATGCGATATGATCAGTATGCCATACCCCTCCTTCGTTCGCAATCCGGCGGTACTGTTCCGGGATCCCGGTCCCGATGAGCCCGGGAAATGCCTCGGTGATCGTCATACCGATATACTCGGTATGATCCCGGCCAAAAATCTGATCGGCGGCCTTATTTCCTCCGGTGAAGATCAGATCGCCGTCAGGGTTCAGCTCGTAAAAATGCATTCCGGACGGAGAGAACTCGACGATGTGACGGTACCGCTCTTCAGACGCTCTCAACGCCTCCTCTGATCGTTTGCGTTCGGTAATATCCCGGATGGAGGACTGGAGATACTTTCTGCCGTCAATCACAAACGAAGAGAGCACGACTTCTGCCGGGAATTGACTCCCGTCTCTTCGTCGATGAAGCCATTCGAACTGGTCTTCTCCGTTCCGGAAGGCGGCATCGACATGTTCCCTGGCAGCCTGCTGTGAATTACGGCCGTCCGGCTGCGTCTCCGGTGAGGCGTCTGAAGGGAGCATCCCCACCATTTCTTCAAGGGAATTGTACCCGAAGAGCCGGAGAGCAGTATTATTGCATTCAATGAGCCGGCCGTCCTCGGTGAGCATCAGGGCATCGAGCGACTTCTCGAAGACTAACCGGAATTTGATCTCACTCTCCCGGATCTTGTGTTCGCTCTCCGAAAGGAGCCAGAGGTGTTTTTGCAGGTCTTCTTCGCGGAGAGAGAGCTGAGCATATGCTTCATGGAGGGCATCCTCGTTCTTCTTCCGTTCTGATATGTCGATGCCGACGCCGGTAAGATACGGTTTACGGTCAATCTCCAGCCGTTTAAATGTCAGGAAGAACGGGATAAGGGTATGATCCTTCCGCTCAAGGGAGGCTTCAACCGTAGCCTGTCCGTCGCGGGTTGCCCGTGCAATCTCCATCGATATCTGCCTGGCTGCTTCAGGATCATGTCTGAAGAAGTCAAGGATGTTCTTTCCCATCAGTTCTGACGGGGAATAGCCGGTAAGGCTCTCATGGTTTTTATTCCATCTGACCAGGTTTCCGTCTGCGTTGTAGAGATAAAGCAGTCCGGGGATACTGTCGATAACCGCATCTGAAAAGAGTTGTTCCTGGATGAGAGCATCTTCTGTCTTTTTCTGATCGGTAATGTCCTCAACGGTCCCTTCGTAGTG
>CAZWTX010000095.1:0-2710 GCA_964637135.1 uncultured Methanospirillum sp.
GCCGAGATCGATCCCCCGCAAGGAGCGTCTTGACAATGAATACAACTACCTGAAAGTATCCGTTACCGATCTTGACGATGAACTCTGTACCCGGTATTACTCGGCAATCGGCTCATAACCTGGTAGAAACGGAAGAGATGGAAAAGCAATAATTACCTCTTCCATTCATCAGTCCTTATGCGTATAGTCCGGAAGCGGTACCTCGCCGCTACCGGGCATTCTTTTTAGAAAAAAGAGCGAGGATTAGTCTTCTTTATTTTGGAGTGAAGACTATCACCCGGTCATAGATGAGTTCAGGATATGCAGGACCAACATTGGTTGACGGCTCCATGTATGCTCTCCACCCGATCCACATCTCCTGGTCAAGCGGAATCCCTCTCAGACCCGGACCGGTCGGGACCACCATAGTGTATGGTTCGGTCGAATTGGTCCGGGTGATGGTGTAGGCATAGAGGGAGCGGGTGTCGATATCATTGCCGAGGTACTTGTCAGTACTCCCTTCAAATTGAGTGCTGTCAACAGACACAACCCCGTTTACCTTCTCTTTCCCGTACGCACAGATATTCGAATAAACCGCCTTTCCAAAAGCCATGTGATTGACCCCATAGGAGACAGCAAACTGGTCTTCCCCAAGGGTGAAGTTCTGACTGCCCAGGTATACTGCATCACGGTTCTCTCCAAAGGCGTTCAGGCCGTTCTGGATCATCTGGTTACTCTCCGGGAAGGCGATACCGGTCTTCAGTTCCTCCCAGGAATAGTCAGGATAGGCATTGATGATAGCATCGCGAAGCTTGTCTACGGCAGGGGTCAGATCGAACTCGGTCTTCCCGGTACCCCGGATCCTGAGTTCCTGGACCGGGTAAGGATCCAGGGTTCCGGATTCATTCGGTGTTACCCGGTACGGCCGCATCATGGTATAGGCGTTCTGCATGTATGCCTCCTTTTCAGCCGGATCGGCAAAGACCGCCGCCCGGACACCTAATCCAAACGAGTCAGAATCTTCGTCGATTCCCATATGCAGCATCGGGGAGGGAAGTTTCATGATATTGATCATACTCTCCGGGTACCCGGACGATTCGGCAAGGGACTTTACCTTCTCAGCGGTTCCCTGATCAGCTGAATAGATGATCATAACCGGCTGGCTGATGACATCCCCATTCCCATCACCGGCATTCACCGTAGCAATATTGATCGTGTCATCAAGACCGCCAAAGATCCAGGTCCTGACACCGTCGATGGTCCGGTAGATGAGGTCGCTCGGGTAACTGAAGAACTTGACTTCAGGGGGAGTCTGGCCGATCATGATGACCGCTTCATCAGGGTTCAGTCTGAAATTACGGCTGAATCCGTTTGGATATGCGTTATCATTCTTAATGGTCTGTCCGGGAGCCGGTGGGAGGGCCCAGCAGAAATACGGGTTGTCTGCGTTGTTTCCCTCGGCATCCGGAACTAATCCGAGTTCTGCCATGCGGATGAAATCCACTTTTACAACTGCACCCTGCTGAACGGTAAACCCGGCATCGGAGAGAGCGTTGATGAACGGGGTATCCTCTTCAGAAATTATCGGCGTGGGATTGATGAGATCGTCAAGAGCGGTATTTGCATTGCCCAGAGTGGAGAGGTTTTGCATCTCGTTCTGTTGGATGGCATCCCCTGCTGAGTCATCTGCTACGACACAGGAAAAACCAATCAGGATGAAAAGCAGAAGAATCCGGGGAAATCCGGAATAAGCGGTCCTTGGGTGATCCATATGTGAGGAGACGTACTGTATGGATATATGCATACCGAAATTATTCTGCTATTACCGGAGAAAGACACTGGGATCACCGGAATAAGTACCTGATTGAAATCCTGATTCCCTGATTGAAGGAACCCGGGCGATCGGATAGCAGGTATCATGAACAAATGAACCACCATTATCAGCAGTGACCGGAATTCCTTCAACAGGCAGTGAGAATGAATTGGATCAGGTTCAGCAGAAAAAACAATGCCACGTGTTCGGAACCAGAGTGAATGGAGGATAAACGACATCCGGAGGATAATCCATGATTGATCTGATCAACTTTGGACGAAGGTACCGGAGAAGAGAGAAATAATCCGGATTCATCCGGACCGGTTCTTTCCATCCCTGATCTGGATCACCCGGTCAAAAAACCGGATATCCTCTTCCTCGTGCGACACCATTACGATCGTCTGGCCGTTCTCCTCGTTCAGTTTCCGAAACAGCCTGAGAATCATCTCTGAGTTCATACTATCCAGGTTTGCACACGGCTCATCGGCAAAGAGGATCTCCGGGGAATTGACCATCGCCCGGGCGATGGCGACCCGCTGCTGTTCACCACCGGATAACTCCCGCGGTAGATGGTCAAGCCGGTTTCCTAGCCCGACCTGCTCGAGGATCGCCGTGCTTGCCTCATGGCAATCGCTATCCGGCCTGCCCTGGGCAAGAGGCAGGATCATGACATTCTCCCCGGTGGTCAGTTCGGGGATGAGGGCATAATCCTGGAAGACATATCCGAGGTGGTTGAGACGGAAGGTGGTCCGCTGCCGGTCAGACATGTGGAGAACATCTTTGCCGGTGATCGTGACCGTTCCGGATGTCGGACGATCCAGGAGACCGATCTGGTAGAGAAGAGTCGACTTGCCGCTTCCGGAGGGACCCATGATCCCCACGAACTCTCCTTCCCCGATATCCAGGGAGACCCCGTTC
>CAZWTX010000096.1:0-2603 GCA_964637135.1 uncultured Methanospirillum sp.
CACTGGAGAATGGATCTCCATTCATCTTTATCCTGAAAGAAATCCCCGGTATCGGGAGTTTTACCCATCCCTGCCGGGGCAGAGGCAGATCACAGAATTGATATACTGATTCACTGATCCCTGCAGACCGGATGATAAATCCGCAGATAAAATTTCTCTCATGAAATCGGCCACATACATTCATCTTTCCACATGAACCGGACCCGCGTTTTCATCTGCCACGAATGCCCGATATTCTGGTATTTTCATCAGGATGTCCGGGGCGGGGAATGCGCCAAGAGATAATCTTCCAGCAGCACCGATACTATAGACATGCCCGGGAGATGACGAATCCTCCTGGAAAACGGGATGAGCATGAGCGAAAAACGTGAATTGGTACTGATCATACTGATCACCCTCATGATTGGCCTTATCGGAGGTGCAATCGGGCTGATCATCGGGGCCTTCGGAGGGGGAGACCTGGTCATCGGTTCATACGAGGCGACGTATGAATGGAATGGTGATCTCGAAGAACACTACCAGTACGACGTGCGGTCAGGGGATACCTACCGGAGCCTGAACCGCCGGTTCAATGCAGATGTGGTAGATAAACCGGTGACCACCCCCCATATCAGGATGACCGGGGCTACGGTCCCGCCAGGCACTGTGTCGTACCTCGTCTTATCCGACGGGCAGGTCATCATCACACCGGAGAGCGGAGAAGCTGCTGCGGTGATCCGGGACCAGGCAGCACCCGGTGAGGCGGGAGCATACCGTCCCGGCTATTTCAGCCCGGGGTCTTACCCGCTCACTTTTCTCTGGTCTCTCTTTCCTCCCGTGGAGGGAGACGGGGAATACTATCATCTGAACGTGGATCTCGCAACAGACCATGTCCCGTACGAGGATATCACGATCTCCCTCCCTGCCGATGGCGTTGCAGCACTCTATCCCCATCCGGCAACCCTGGCAGTGACCACCAGCGGCGGCAGGTATCTTCTGACGGGAAGTGCGGCCGCTGACGAGCCGGTCGGGTTCGAGGTCCTGTTTAACCGATCCTCAGGGGTGGTTCCCGCAGGAGTCATAACCGACGGAGAGGGGCTTGCCGACAAGACCAGTTCGGCTAATCCCGGATGGAAACGACTGCTCCCCGCTATCGCCACGGATGCCTGGTTCATCTCTGCCCTCTTCATCCTCCTCATGCCGTTCATCCTCGTGCTCATCTGGTACCGGTACGGGAGGGAGAAGTCGTTCATCATCCCTGAACACCTGAGTACGATCCCCGATGAATCGATCAAACCCTGGATGGTCACCCTCATCTTCAAGGGAGACCCGGAGTCATTCGGTGAGGAAGGACTCTTTGCAACCCTGCTCGATCTCCACCGGCAGAAGAAGGTCAGGATTGACGATCAGGAAGGGAACATCAGGATCACGATCCTCGATCCCGATACCACCGACCCATATGAGTACCAGGTCCTCACCACCCTCGGGCGGCTCGGCGACGGGAACACGGTTGACCTCGGGAGTCTGAAAACGATGGCAGAACAGGCAGATCATGACACCTCGGTCAGGCAGATCGTCACCTCGTTCCAGGCTGCCCTCAGTGATCTTACCGGGTTCTCCTCGCCTGATGTCGAGAACCGGTACATCCTCTCCGGGCGGGGACACCTTGTGCCCCTCTTCATCCCGGCAGGGATCATCATCCTCGCCGGTGTCCTGCTCATGCTCCTCTCCGCCCCGCTTGTCGATTCGATTATGACCCTCGTGAACGGGATCCTTGCCGTCGTCCAGGCAGGTATCGCTGCCCTCTTCCCGGCAACCCTCTTCGGCCGGTGGAAAGGCGATACCTACCGGGAGAAACTCTCCTGGGATGCATTCGCCCGGTTCCTCTCTGACTCGGCGATGATACAGCGGTATTCCCCTGCCGATCTTCCCCTCTGGGGAACCTGGCTCGTGTATGGAACTGCACTCGGGGTCGGCGACCGGGTGGTTGCGACGATGAAACAGATGAATGTCAGCATCCCTGACCTCCCTGCCGGCGGGTACCTTGCCCCGCTCATGTTGCACTCGGCATTTCACCCGGTCATGGCATACGCTCCCCCCTCTTCGGGAGGAGGAAGCGGGGGAGGATTCGGCGGCGGCGGCGGGTTTGGTGGTGGAGGAGCCGGGGGATGGTAACGTCCCCGGTTCTCGTTCTGCAGGCAGCTGCCTGACTCCAGGCTGGTTTTTATCATCCTCCGTTGTGTCGGTGAGGATGCATCTCTTTTCTGGTTTTTTTTCTCTGGCTGACTGATGAAGAATCCGGGCATCGGTGTTTTCGGGGGGATCGGTTCCACTCTCCCGGACAGGATAGTGTGATTCACCTCACCGTCGGGAGCCGGACCGGTTGGGCGGGAGCATCCCGCTCAATTTCCATCCCCCGATCATTCCTTCCGTGCCATACCTTCCGTCGTTCATCACCCGGGCGGGAGAGCGGGAGATCAGGATCACCCCGAACATCATCTCCCGGACCCTCTGATCCCATTCTCCCGCCCACTATAAACTGATCTCTCATAATTTCTCATCAATCACCATAAGACCCTGAAATCATTGGAAATTCGTGGGCGGGACCTCCCGCCCAAACCCCG
>CAZWTX010000097.1:0-2499 GCA_964637135.1 uncultured Methanospirillum sp.
GGACTGCTGATGCAGACGCTCTTTCGAAACCCGCTTGCCGGACCTGACGTTATGGGTCTCTATGCCGGTGCCAGTCTCGGGGTTGCACTCGTAATCCTGGGTGCCTCAACATCGATCAGTTCGACCATTCTCACCAATCTGAACATTTTTGGCAGTATCGGCATCGCCTTTGCAGCGTCTTGTGGCTCAGCCCTTGTGCTGGTAATGATCCTTGCAGCCTCACAGCGAATCAGAAGTAATATCACCATCCTGATCCTCGGGCTCATGTTCGGATATGCCACCAGTTCTTTCATCTCTATCCTGATGCATTTCGCCCTGGCTGAAAAAATCCAGGCCTACATGGTCTGGAGTTTCGGCTCCTTCAGCGGTCTCGTCTGGGACCAGATCTATGTCCTGGCCATCTTTTGCATGGCTGGTCTTGCAATTGCATGTGTAACGACGAAACAACTCAATGCACTCCTGCTTGGTGAGCAGTATGCAGAGAGCATGGGACTTGATTACCGGAAAACAAGGAATATCCTTTTCATTGCCACGGCGGTTCTTGCAGGAGCGGTCACAGCGTTCTGCGGCCCGATTGGTTTTATCGGGATATCAGTGCCTCATCTTTGCCGGGCACTTTTTGGAACCTCGAATCACCAGGTCCTGATTCCGACCTGTATTCTGATGGGGATATTCCTTGCACTCAGTGCCGATCTCATTGCATCTCTTCCCGGAAGTGATATCACCCTCCCCCTGAACTCTGTCACCTCTCTCATCGGTGCTCCTGTTCTCATATGGGTGATCCTCTCGAGGAATGCAAACGGGGTGGAAACATCGATATGACGCCATTTGTCCATGCATCAAACCTTGCCATCGGGTATTCCCAGAGGAACCATCCCCCCCGCGTCGTCTCGGAAAATATCTTCCTCGAACTCCATCCCGGTGAACTGGTCTGCCTGGTAGGACCGAACGGGAGCGGAAAATCTACCCTGCTCCGGACGATAACCGGCCTGCATGCTCCCCTTAAGGGTGAGGTCATACTTAACGGGAAGAATGTCCGGGATTTTTCCCCGGTTGAGAGAGCCCGCATCTTCTCCCTCGTCCTGACCAGTACAGGTCGGACAACTCAGGGTATATGATCTCATCGGGCTTGGGAGGTACCCATACACAGACTGGGCAGGAACCCTGACTCATGATGATCACGAGGCGATCCGACATTCGCTCTCACTGGTAGGAATCGAATCGTTTTCCCGGAGGTACCTCCACGAGTTATCAGACGGGGAGCGACAGAAGGTGATGATTGCAAGGGCCCTGGCACAAAACCCGAAAGTCGTTATTCTTGACGAACCCACGGCATTTCTGGACTTTCCCTTCCGAATCGAGATACTCACGATGCTCCGTAAAATCACACGGAATGAAGGCAAAGGGATCCTTCTCTCCACCCATGATCTCGATCTTGCCATGCGACTTGCTGATCGGCTCTGGATCATCAGCCGGGACGGTTCATTCCATTGCGGGGCCCCAGAAGATCTTGTTCTGGACGGGGTGATATCCCATGTCTTTGACAGCGGACGGATTTTCTTCGATTGTGACAGCGGACAGTTCACACTTCCCTCAACCTGCCAGGGTTCAGTCAGGATTTCTGGCGAGAACGGAAAGACGCGTTTCTGGACAATGAGGGCCCTGAACAGGATGGGGTACTCTACAGAGGGGAGGGATACCCCTGTCCTATCCGTGCATATCTCGTCGGCAGAATCCAGGCAGACCTGGAAAGTCTGCCGGGGCAATAACGAGGTATCGTTCTCAAACCTGACTGATCTTACCCGGTGGATTGTAACCCCGGAACCAGAGGGGATTGTACAATAACAGGGAACCATCTATGAAATTAGCAGTATACGGCAAGGGAGGGATCGGTAAATCGACGATATCAGCGAATATCACCGCTGCCCTCGCAGAGGAGGGGTACCGCCTTCTCCATATCGGGTGCGACCCGAAACATGACTCAACCCGTCTCCTCCTCGGGGATACCGTCCCGAAAACGGTCCTCGAATACGTGAAAAACACCCTTCCCGAAGAACGCCGGCTCAGTGATATCCTATTTTCCGGGTATCGTGATACCGCCTGTGTCGAGGCGGGGGGACCAGAGCCGGGAGTCGGGTGTGCAGGACGGGGGATCATCACGATGTTCGACCTCCTCGCGGAGCTTGGTATCGGGGATTATGAGTTTGATATTACCCTCTTTGACGTCCTCGGCGACGTGGTATGCGGGGGGTTTGCCGTTCCGGTAAGAAGGGAATACGCAGATGCGGTATTTATCGTCACATCAGGGGAGTTCATGTCCCTATACGCGGCTAACAACATCCTTAAGGGCATCCAGAACTTCAGCCATGATAAGGGCCGGGTTGCCGGGATCATCTTCAACGAACGGGGCCTTGAAGGAGAACTGGACCGTGTCACCCGGTTTGCAAAAGCAGTTTCTCTCCCGCTACTCGCCCATGTCCCAAGAAGCAGCCTCTTCGC
>CAZWTX010000098.1:0-2464 GCA_964637135.1 uncultured Methanospirillum sp.
GACAGTTCGGACATCCTTTCGGGGGTTTTCCCCCGGTCATCGTAAATCCGCAGACCGTGCAGAGCCAGGTTGTCTTTTCCTCCGGCAATGTCGGGGTATTGAGTGAACTCGTCATGACGCGTGCTCCAGAGAATGGTATATGGTATCTGTTCCATCAGCATGAAATAAGGTCATGATAACCGGTCTCCGCCGGTGTGACCCGGTGTGCCCTGGGGACTGGAGATCCGCTCTTAAGAGAGCATCCGGATGGGGAGTACCTCACATATCCAGCGGGGGGAGAACCTGAACAATCCTGTCAATCAGGAGCAGGAATTTCGGTAAATGGAGATAATTCTGCCAGCGATACCCATTGAAGCCGGGAAACGTGCCCGGATGGAATCACGGGAACAATCAGAACCGGGATGGGTTCTTTATATCCAGGTTATTGAAAAAAGAAACCTCTTCCCGTAACCAGGGATACCGGGTCCATTCCGACCGTCAGGATGAAAGTAAACTGCAAAGAAGAGGAGACACCGTTCAGGGGGAGACAGGCAGGAATCCTCCCTGCTATCAGGTGGATATCAATCTCCTGCCGGAGGAGCATTTTCTGATTGCTTTTCCATCCGGTCACAAAATTCTTCCAGCACACCCCGGAGCTTCGGACTGGAACCCTGTACTGCCTTCATCAGGGCCTCCAGATGGATGATTCCGGCTTTCTCCTTGTCACAGGTCTTTCCAAACCGGGGAGCACGGCAGGAATGGCAGACCGAAAGGGCAAACTGGTTCAATGTCTCTTCATTGAGGATTTTTCCATTCAGTTCCCGGCAGGCGGCATCGGTGGATCCGCATGGAGATCTCAGGAGGGGGACGCACCATTTCACCTGACGGCCATCCAATATCAGGAAGAGGTTTGGTCTCCCAAAGACCTTCGCGTACTTATTCACCGCAACAGAAGAGGTATCAGGTGAAAGAGAGCACATCGTCTCCGGACCGAAGACCGCCGGGTTTAGAGTTCTGGCCTGGGCAATGAAGCCGGGACCATGATTAACACCGAGCAGAACCGGAACATTGGTCCTGACCAGTTCCATGGCGATATCAGGATGGCGAAGATACGAAATATACAGATCACAGGGAGGAATGTGAAGATCAGTCTCATCAACCACCGCAGATGCAGGATACGAAAGGAGGATCCATTCTGCAGGAAAATGTCTCCTGATCTGCAGAAAGGCCCGTTCACCATACTCTCCGTCACTCACCAGCCCGATCTTCATGAGCAGTGGTGTTGCATACTATCTGCTCACATAAATACTGACGTATCGAATAATTCTGATCATGATACCGGTCAGGAACTGTCATCTTCTCATCATCCTCTGCCTCCTGTTTCTCCTCTCTGGATATGCTGTCAGTTCTGCCCAACCGGACGCGATAGCCAATCAGTCGCCTGCGGAAAGTCAGTACGAACAGATTCCCAATGTACGGACCCTGGTCAGCAATCTGGATCACTATCAGGGAAAAACAGTCACGGTGTACGCAATTGTCTCAAAAAGATACCCAATTCTTCATCAGTTCACCATATCTGACGGCATCGGCTGTCCTTCCTGCCCCGCAAAAACGGCCCTGCATTCGATCACGGTCAGGTACGAGGGAAAAGTTCCGGCAAAACTGGAAACGGTTCAGATTACCGGTCAGGTGTCGCATGATACCAGGATAGGCAATTATATCAATGCCTCTGTGGTCGATGCCTGATCCTGACCAGGCACGAAAACAAGAGAAATTGATATTTTAAGCCAGAATGACGAGCCTGAAGAAAAACGTATATACAGTATTTCAATAAATACTGAGTTCATTCACGAGTGTGAAACCTGCTGAGGAGATCATGCCTGCCATAAAACGACTCTCATTTCTCGATACCTACCTCACTCTCTGGATATTCCTGGCAATGATCCTGGGAATTGCAATCGGATACTTTACACCATCCGCCCCTGCGTTCATCACCGGACTCTCCATCGGGACGACCTCCATTCCGATCGCCATCGGCCTGATTCTCATGATGTACCCGCCGCTCGCAAAGGTGAGATACGAGGAACTTCACCGGGTATTCAGGGATACAAAAGTCCTCAGCCTCTCACTTGTCCAGAACTGGATCATCGGTCCGGTCCTGATGTTCATCCTTGCGGTACTCTTTCTCCAGGACCAGCCTCTGCTCATGTATGGACTTATCCTGGTCGGTCTTGCCCGCTGTATCGCGATGGTCATCGTCTGGAACGATCTCGCCGGAGGAGACGGCGATTATTGTGCGGCAATCGTTGGGCTTAACTCCGTCTTCCAGGTCCTGTTCTTCTCCCTCTATGCCTGGATATTCATCACCGTGCTCCCCCAGTTCTTCGGCATCGGAGGAACAGCGGTCAACGTGACGATGGCAGATATCGCGATCAGTGTCTTCATATACCTGGGGATTCCGTTCCTTGCCGGATTATTCAGCAGG
>CAZWTX010000099.1:0-2387 GCA_964637135.1 uncultured Methanospirillum sp.
GCCAGGTCAGGGTGTACGATCCGTTCCAGGGGAGGTACCCGTCTTTCTTCAGGGTTACCATATGTCTTCCCCCGGGAACGAGGTACCTCGTCATCTGGTTCGTGGTGGTCGTGCCAATCAGGGAGCCATCCACCCGGAGTTCTGCCTTCCCGGGCAGGGAACCAATGAAGATGGAGGCAGCCTTCACCGATGGGACTTCACAGATCTCGGTATGACTGTGTGTCTGCACGCCGTCTGAGACGGTCAGGGTGATCGGGTACCGTCCCGGAGATCCATACCGGTGGGTGATGATCCGGGTGGAATACTCAGGCATCCGGTCTGCATTGACATCCCATTTCCAGGAAGAGATCCCGTCACCCACACTGGCATCGGTGCATGTCACCGTATAGGAACCCGGATGAATGACCATCTCAAAATCTGCAGACAGGGGGGCTTTTGATCCGATGAAATACGAATCTGCCACGGCATCCGGATACCGGCCCTCCATAATTGCATCTGGGTTGGATTTTGAGAATAATCTGCCGGGCTGATTTATGGTCTGTATGCACATGGACGGAAAGGTGTATGAGATGATTCCCCTGACCGAGACCGATATTCTGAACAAAGGGTATGAAGCAAACCAGTTTGGGATCGAGGCCGAAGGGAATACGCTCAGCCTCTATATCAATGGGAAGATGGTCAGGGCCATCGGAGATACATCATTTACCCACGGAGACATCGGGTTCTTTGTACCCCGCCTGTCTGAACAGGGATTTGTAAAAAGAGCAGCCGATCCACGCTGCCTTTGATACCTTCAAATTCGGGGAGTAATAACCCAAAAAATTTATTGAGGGCGGATATCCGAAAAGCACCAGATTCCGGAGAGCCCCTCGCCAAATGCAAAGTAATATCCCACAACAGAAGAGGAGTCAAACCGGCTCTCCCCGTCATCAGCATGCAGATCTGAAAACGGAATGGTGATAACAGAGTCGTTCTGTCCGGGTTCATTGCGTATTTCAGTATAATATGTTTTTTTATCGTCATGACCGGTTCCCGAGTATACGGCCCATCTGAAATCAGCATCAGGATTGTCAGTATTCAGCCTGAAAGAGATGGCATCAGAACCGCTCCAGTCTGCGGGCATGTCAAATAACTGCTCAACGCTTGCCCACCCCCCGGGGACGACAGAAATATCCACACAGACCTGATCTGATCCTTCCTCAAATCCGGCGCCGCCACTTCCCCTGGTAATAACAGAGTCATCATCAGCGTAAAGATCCCAGACCCCTGGTGGATCCTCCGTATCGGGAAGGGCAGGAGTATCAATGACTGGAGAAGGCACTGACTCATCAGGAACATCCTCTGATTCCACAGCAGGTTGTACCTGCGGAGTTGATACCACCGGGGGAATCCGGGAAGCTGGTTCCTGAACAGGTGTTACTCCTTTCGTACCCACCCACCGGTTGTAATACATATTCAGCAGCGGGATAAATTCACGGGTCGCCTTCACATTCCCTAATTCATTGGGATGTGCATCATCTGTCGGGTAGGCACAGGTTCCATCGCCATGGGTATTGACATAGGAGATCTCCCCACTGCTTACCTGATGATGATTATCCGGACTGCTTAATACCGCGTGAAGATCAAAGACGCCGACATTCACACCCGGATAGTCAGAAAGCCAGTCTTTCACCAGCCATTCACTGAATGCACGACCGTTTTTGGAGGAGCCGGGATCACAATCCGGAGGAGGGGTGATCGCAATAAAGAGTTTTTCAGGACGGGATGCAAAGTAATCCAGAATAGTGTTGTAGACATATTTCGCGCCGGATACACTCATGCCAGGCTCATTACCTGCAGGATCATCAGGTCTTCCCTCCAGGTTTGAATTCGGGAAACAGGACTTGAAGACGATTATCTCATTTTCACCACCAGGGTCCGGAAGCGGCCGGTTATAATAGTCCCATCCAGCAGCATCATCGTCTGATTCTGTATACACAGCATTCATAACCCCGGTATTTTCAGGATACCGAAACCATTCCAGCCAGTCAGGAATATCTGTCCGGTCACCGACTCCATCAGGACCCCACCCATAATAGGTGTCACTGACAAAATAGGTATTCTCACCCAGGGCTTTCGCAAGACCACCGTTATCATCAGATAACCAGCCCTCCCCTACGGAATGGTGAATGAAGATGAGTTTTACCGGAGTAGAGGGAGGATTTACATTCATGTCACCAAAACCAGGGCTGCAGAGTAAGAGAAGAAGAAGACAGCCGGAAAGGATTATGGGACCCCTTTTTTTCATCTTATCAACCTTCTGTACCGGCAGGTACCACACGGTCTATCTTATCACCAGAGGTAATGAATTCATCCACACCGACTGATCAGAGCAAAAATCAGGTTGG
>CAZWTX010000100.1:0-2371 GCA_964637135.1 uncultured Methanospirillum sp.
CCCGCTGGTTCCAGGCCGACTGGTTCTCGGGATCGAGTTCGAGGGCTTTCTCGTAGGAACTGACGGCATGCTTAAAGAGACCCCGGTCATACTGGGCATCGCCGAGCAGGATCCAGACATTCACCTTCTTCGGGCTGCGTTTGACTGCTTCTGAGAATGCCGATATCGCTTTTCCGTGGTCATACTGCCGGGACGCCACCATCCCGACCCCGACCCAGGCGTTCACGTTTCGGCTGTCAAGTTCGAGGGCTTTCTGAAACGCCCGGCTGGCATCGTTGTACTGGCGGAGATGGTAGAGGGCCGCCCCCCGGTTATGCCAGATCGATGAGTTGTCAGGCTCCAGTCGGAGGGCGTGATCGAAGGCCTGCAGAGCACTATCGTACTTTTTCAGGTGGATGAGGGTGAGCCCGTGGGAGTTGTAGTACGTCGCCGTCTCTTTTCCCTCGCTCACGATCTGGTTGAGCACGTCGGTGACCCCGTCCTGGTCCTCGGAGAGCTCGGCTTTCATCAGGGCATAGGTATACCGCACGTCGATGTTCCATGGCTCAAGCCTGAGCACCTGTTCGTACGCCCTGACGGCATTTTCCGGGTCACCGAGGTCGGCGTAGAGATCGGCGAGGAGGTGCCATGCTTCCGGGAAGTCATTGTCCTGTTTTACCGCCTCGACAAGTGTTGTTTTAGCCTCCTCGCCCTCGCCGATCTGAATCAGGGATCCGGCAAGACCGTAGTATGCCATCGCCTCCCCGGGGGCGATCTCGATGGCAAGCGTGTAGGCATCGATCGCTTCCCCGTGATCCCCGAGTTGTTCGTGGCAGAATCCTTTCAGAACCCAGACCTCGACCTCCTCGGTCCCTGACTCGATGGCCATGTCGAGGTCTTCGAGGGCTTTTGCATACTTCTCAAGGTTCGAGAAGCAGGAACCCCGGTACAGCCATGCCTGTCCGTTGGAATCGGTGGTCTCGAGCAGCTTGGTGAGGACCGGAATGGCTTCCTTGCACATCCCGATCTCGTGCATGGATATGGCGAGTTTTAACTGGGCATTGGTATTCTGGGGGGCGGACTTCAGGGAATTTTTAAACATCTTGATGGCATCGCGGTGGCGAGCCTGTTTTGTCAGCACGATCCCGATCTGGTACCAGAGTTCGGCATTATCCGGATCTTCCCGGAGCCCTTCCTTGAAGGCATAAAAGGCACGTTCGTACTGTTCTTTCTTAAGAAACGCCATCCCCATGTTGAGCCACTTCTTGATTCGCTCCTGGGGATCGGATATTTTTGCCAGGGAACACACCTCGCCGGACCGGAATGTTATATAAAACCGGTATATTACCATGCAGGAGGTAAAGAGAAAAGGATTGTGGAGAATGTAGTTGGGATACAAATGGGAGGTTCGCGGATGGGAATGCCGGAAGATTATACCGTAGCCTCCATCCGGCGATCCCGAGCGGAGGACCGGTTTTAGCCATGACACCGGGATCCGATCATCAGGTCACCCTTGAAGGCGTCCCCTCAACAGATAGGGGCGGGATTATCACGACCGATATCCATCCGTTGATCCTCTCGGCCAGCCGCGAGACAGATATACCTGCATTTTACCTGGACTGGTTCCTCTCACGGATGCAGGCCGGGTATTTCATCTGGAAGAATCCCTACAATCAGAAACGGCAGCAACGGGTCTTCACCGACCGCTGCCGGGGCATCGTCTTCTGGACCAAGGATCCCGGGGCACTCGTCAGATCCTACGAAAAGATCACTGCTCTCGGTGTCCACTGGTATGCTGAGGTCACCCTGAACCAGTACGAACCAGAGGGGTACGAGCCGGGCGTTCCTCCTCTCCGTGACCGGGTTGCGGCATTCCAGGAACTCAGCCGGATCGCAGGGCCTGACCGGGTTGTCTGGCGGTTCGATCCCCTCCTCCTGTCAGACCGAGTGACTCTCGACGTGCTTCTCGACCGGATCTCGCTGCTCTACGGACAGCTTGCTCCCTATACTCGCCGGTTTGTCTTCAGTTTCATAGATATCGCGATGTACCGGGGAGTGACACGCAATCTTGGCAGATCTGACCGAACCGGTATCCGTGAACTCGATGCAGCAGAGCAGGCAGCGGTGCTGGCCCATCTTGTGAGAATCAATACGCAGAATCTCCTCCTTATGGCATGCTGCGAAGGGGATATCGCGGAAAAATCCGGAATCGTGCCGGGGAGGTGCATCGATGATCGGATCTTCTCGCTGATCGGGGCAGACGATCCGGTCCTTCTTGCCGGCCTTAAGGGAACAGGGAAAGCAAAAGGCCAGCGTCCGCACTGCACCTGCATCGAATCAAAGGATATCGGGGAGTATTCAACCTGTCCGCACCGGTGCCGCTATTGTTATG
>CAZWTX010000101.1:0-2330 GCA_964637135.1 uncultured Methanospirillum sp.
CCGGCCGTGCTCTCGATCATGGGAAAACTCGAAGACCGGGTGGTCAGGAAGCGATCATAACGGTCTGATAGTCTTCCCCTTTGAGGGGGTCACCCGTTTACCTGATGCCTCCGGACCATATGATCCTCCTTTTACGGTTTTGAATGAGACATATACGGATGAATTGCATCCGAACATGTCTTGTTATCTGTTGTTTGTGTCTCCTCTCCGGTTCAGTGCTGGCTGAGACCGGGACACAGACCCTCATTATCGGGGGACTTCTTCCCCTCTCCGGGAACGCGTCTGCTCCCGGCCCGTCATACCAGGCAGCTATGGAACTGGCAGCCGAAGAACTGAATGAGAAATATGCAAATCTAGGCCTTCCTTACACAATTGAACTCCGAATTGCCGACACGGAGTCGAACCCGGAGGTTGCGAAAGAACGCGGGGAGGAGATGATCCGGGACGGCATCCGTTTCATCGTCGGGCCGATCACCTCTGCCGAGATGGAGGCATTAAAAGAGCAGGCAGCAGCAGCCGGAACGATCCTCATAGGATTTGGAAGCACAACCCCGGGTCTGCCCGGACAGGACAACACCATTATCCGGCTCTGTCCGGATGACTCTATCCAGGCCCTTGCTCTGCAGGGTCTTTTTTCGAAGACGAACATCACCACGATCATTCCGGTAGTCCGCAACGATATCTACGGTCAGACCCTCTACGGGCTTTTATCCAATCTCTCCGAGAACGGAAGTTTCTCCATGACCGATCCGATCTTCTATGAACCGGGAGCAGACTCCTTTAACGAGACGATTGATGCGGTCAGCCAGTCTGCTAAAGAAGCAGGACAGGATCCTGGCCGTGGTGTTCTGATCATCGGGTTCAACGAGGCGGTGGATATTCTTCAGACCGCATCGCAGAGCCCGGACCTTGGATCACTCCCCTGGTTTGGGACTGACGGGGTTGCACTGATCGATACCCTCGTTCAGGAGAGCGATGCAACGGCATTTGCCGCGAAGACGAACTTTACTGCCACTATCTATGGGGAGCTTGAGAATGAACCAAAATACGCAGAGTTCGCTGAGAAGATCCAGAGCGTTACCGGGATGAAGGCAACTGCCTATGCTGTGGTGATACACGACGCCGTCGAACTCTCCGCCCTGACCGGGATGATGGATCAGGAGCATCCGGACAATAGAGCAAGGTTTGTCGATAACGCAGATCACTACTACGGTGCCTCCGGATACACGGCCTTGACCGATGCAGGTGACCGGAAGTTTGCCAACATCGACTTCTGGAGAGTCAGGGAAGAGGGAGGAGCATACTCCTGGTCGAAGATCGGCCGGTTCATCAACCAGATGGTCGGTCCGATCGTTCAGATGAACAAGTAATCCTCATCACTGCCGTCAGAGCAGGCGGTAAACAGGACACCATCTTTTTTTGAATCTGGCAGGGGCAGGGGTGCCCACGACAACATGAATGAACCGAGGGCGTATGAATCGCACCTGCACCGGACGGTTTCCCTACACTGGTAACGTCCCTTCCGCCATGACCGGGAAAAGAACGAACAGCCAGTTATATCCCTTTTCAAGCAACAGTCCTGGGCTTTCGACCCGGACGAAGACTGACGAGGTCTGATCAGACCGATGTACGCGGTGTCCCTATCGGGATCAGGAGTCACTGTTGGGATCATCCGGTCATGAGCGTCCTGAGCGGGTCGTGAGCGGATGATTCCGCTCAGGACGAAAACCTGCCAGGCCCCATTATTTCTTCTTCTAAGTATGTATGAATGAGATCTGAGAGAGAGGTTTCGTCGTGTGCGGAGATTTCAGAGAAGAGAACATCCAGGGAGGAAGCATCCTTCCACCCATGCCCGCTCTCCCTTCTCCCATAATTTCCGCTCAGGACGATCCGGGGATTTTTTTGGAAGGCATTCCATCACGGATATCACGGAATAATCCCATTCCTCCCGTCTGGTCCTGAGCGGGCAGGTCCGCTCATGACGTGCTCAGGATGCTCACCACCATCCGTGCAAAGGCCGGTTCAGGCCGATTCAGTCACATATCTCATGCACCGGGTCCGGATATAAGGTTTGAGGGAGGAGGGTGAAAGTATCCGGATAATCCATGTTTCAGGGGATCACGACTACCCGTCACCCCACGAATGGATCAAGAGTACATGATCAGGGCAGGATTAGGAGAGGGATTATTCCCTGATGGCTCAGGTGATCACCGATGATGTTGTTTAAAGAGAGAACCGGATAATCCCCGTTTGCACAAAAAAAGGTTAGGGGATAACAATGTTAAACCCGGGATCGAAGACATCAAGCATCCCGACAAACTGATCGAACA
>CAZWTX010000102.1:0-2261 GCA_964637135.1 uncultured Methanospirillum sp.
ATCATTCGTGTATATTGCCATGGATGATACCAATCCAAACGGGATGTTCTCCTTTTTCAGGCCACGGGTGAACGGGGAGCGGGCAGTCAGGGTGGTATTTCTCGGGAACAGCAGGTTTGATGATGCCGTTAGTAGCGTTATGGTCATCGATCCGAGTCCGCTCCCTCCAAGTCGGGGAACCGGAAAGACCGGAAGCCTGATGGTCATGACGGATCCTGATGCCGCCATGGTCTTCATCGATGACGTTTTTTCCGGGACGACTCCTGCCACCCTCTCGCTCCTTCCTGAAGGGGATCACGAGATGATCGTCTCAAAGGAGGGGTACCAGAACGAGACGATGGATGTCTTCGTGGTTCCCGGCCAGACAACCTCGGTCTCGGTCTCTCTGAATCCGGCCTGGCTCGGGTATACCCGGAGCGGGGTAACGGCGGTCCTTGATGACAAGAAAAACATGACGACCCGTATTGGCGATCCGGTCTTTTCATACTCACAGAATAACCTTGATCTGAAGGTGTACCAGAACGCATCATCCCCGTCTGTTCCCCGGGTTACCACGATCTACTCGAAGGATCCGATACGAAACGGATATTCGCTCTCGTTCATTGTTACTGACGATACCTGATGCGGCCCGGAAACTCCTCTGCCGGAACGTCGGCAGGCAATCCCGGTTTCTGGGTCACCATCGTCTGTTGACCGGCGATACTTATAGGAACATCCGTCCCAGATCATGGGAGGAGATGAACCGTGCAGGTTTCGATGAAGCTTGAGATTCGTGATTCACCCGGGCAGCTGGTGACAGCCCTGGTTCCGATCTCGGAGATGGGTGGAAATATCAAGACGGTTATTCATGAACATGACCGGAATGCCGAATCCAAGACGCTCGGGGTGGAGGTCGTTATCGAGATCCCTGAAGAGCGTCTTGACGGCCTGATCAGCCTGTTTCACGAACGGGGCATTAACGTTCTCCGGCTAGGCGAGGAGCGGATGAGTTGTTACCAGAATGTTATCCTGATCGGCCATCTTGTTCATAACAATCTCGGTGATACCGTTGACCGGATCGATCGGACCGGGTTTGCGGAGGTAACCGGGATGAACCTCTCGATGCCTGCAATAGAGGACCCGACATCGGCCCAGTTCACCATAAAAGCCCTTTCAAATGAACACATGGAAAAAGCACTCTCGATTCTTCGGGATGTTGCCGGGCAGAAGCGGTTCCTGCTTATCGAACCACTGGAGTTCTGATCATGGCAATGCGCATAGCCCTGCTTGGAACCGGATCGGTGGGAAAGGGAATTCTGAAGACGCTCGCCACAAAGGATCTCGGTATCGTCATTACCGGTGTTGCTGACTCACGGTCAGCCTGCATCGATCCCACCGGTATTGATCCTGCCGCGGTGCTTCACAGGAAAGCAGAGACCGGGCTCTGTGGCGACAGCAGTTGTACGGCCCGCGACCTGGTCGCGAACGCCCCGTATGATCTCCTCGTTGAGGTTACCCCGACCGATGCAATGACCGGTGAACCGGCACTGACCAGTATCCGGACAGCTCTTAGCCGGGGAGCTCATGTCGTCACTTCCAATAAGGGACCGGTGGCACTCCGGTACCAGGAGCTGAGCCGTCTTGCTGCCGGAAACGGTGTTCAGTTCAGGTATGAGGCCACGGTTGCAGGAGCGATCCCGATCCTCCATACCCTTCAGCACAGTCTCGGAGGGAACGATATCATGTCCCTGTATGGCGTGCTGAACGGAACCTGCAACTATATTCTCAACCGGATGGCTGAAGAGGGGCTCTCGTATAAACAGGCCCTGAACGAAGCGAGGGCCCTCGGGTATGCCGAAGCGGATCCCACCTACGACGTTAAGGGAATTGATGCGGCTATAAAACTCGTTATCCTTGCAAATACCATCTTCCAGAAGAATATCACGCTCGCCGATGTCGATTTGACCGGTATCGATCAGGTTACCGATGATGCCCTCCGCCTGGCTGACCAGCAGGATGTCACCATCAGGCTTATCGCCGAGATTATACCGGCGAAGAATCTCTACCGGGTCTCTCCCCGGATCATCCCGAAGAACCACCCGCTGGTTGTCCAGGGTTCCCTCAACGCAATCATTGTCAGAACCGATATTGCCGGGGACCTGGTATTCATTGGAAAGGGCGCCGGGTCGATGGAGACAGCGAGTGCAGTCATAGGTGATATCCTCTTTATCCGGGATCGGTATGCAGGGAGTCATTGAACGCCGGCGTGCCTACCTCGGGCT
>CAZWTX010000103.1:0-2234 GCA_964637135.1 uncultured Methanospirillum sp.
CCGCCCACGGAGAGATCCAGGTTCATGCTGATGCCTGACTGGAAATCAGTCTCCTGCCATGCTTTCTGTCCGTCAATCCAGAAGGTAATCAGGGCCGTGCCCGAAAGATCCCCTTCCTCTGCAACCACCTTCAATCGCTTGTCAAATGTTCCCGGGCCTCCATATACTCCGGCTTCTTCGAGAACATACTGCCCGCGTTCCACGTCGTTGAGCTTGGCAACCACGATGGTGCCTGCCGGTGCCGGCTGGCCGTCTATGGTTACCGAACCGTAAAATTCACAGGGGAGAGCGGGCGCTCCTGCGAGGGAGACTGTTACCAAAGAGAAGAGGAGTATTGTAGCCAGAGCCGCTCGGGCGGCTACAGATACTGCATTCATGATTCATCACACACCGATAGCGGCAAGGGTACCCGGCTCTTCCATGTAGAGCCAGTATCCCTTGGACGGATAGAGATAGGTGCCTTCTCCCTGTCCGCCGTTCACAATCGTAGCCTCCCACTGCTGGCGTGCTGCGTCAAAGCCGCGTGCATAGATCCAGCTGCCGGAGACTGACTTGAGGGTGTCTTTTGCGGTTGCAGGGGTTGCACCGGTAAATCCGATGGCTGCCCAGCCGGTCGGGAGGTTTCTCGTCGGCGGTGTCGAGATGACACTGTTCTTGAAGGTCAGGTTCACGGTATTCGGAGTGACCGCGTAGATCCAGTACCCATAGAGCGGCTGGATTTTGGTGTCACTGAGTACCTGGTCCCAGTACTGCCCGTTGGGGTCATATCCCCAGATGGCATGGCCGCCGGTCGGGACCTTGTTAAAGATGGCACCCGCCGTGTCTGATCCATCAGCAAGGGTTCGTGCGACCGAGATAAAGTTCCAGCCGGCGTAGAGATTGATCTTGGTTGGATCAATCGGACTGATGGTCTGGGTCGGGGATGGTCCGCCGAAGACATGGATGTAATCCTTCTTGACCATCCGGTCGACATCAGAGCCCAGGGTGACCGTGAGGGTGACCGTGTAGTTTCCGCCGTATACGTAGGTGTGGGACGGGTTCTTGACCCCTGCCGAGGTATACCCGTCACCAAAGTCCCAGAACCAGTTGCTCGGAGATCCGGTTGACTTGTCCGTGAACTGGACCGTCAGGGGAGCCGGACCAGAGGTCGGGCTGCCACAGAAGTCTGCCTTGACAACCGGAATACGGGCCTTGATAAGGTCAGGCTTGGTTGCCGTGTCCTTCTCGCCCTCATCGTTCATCACTGTGAGGGAGACCGTGTAGGTTCCGGCCTCGCTGTAGGTGTGTTTCGGGTTGCGGTCGGTTCCGGTCGTGCCGTCACCGAAGTCCCAGTACCACTGGGTCAGGTTCTTGCCTGCCGACTCGTCGGTAAACTGAACCTCGAGCGGAACGCTTCCCTCGGTCGGTTCTGCACTGAAGGCGGCGTTCGGGATCCGGTCATCGACGACACAGAACTGGAGGACGATATATTTGTCGTCCACCTTGCCCTCGTCGAGGAACTTCCTGATCTCGTCGACTGCCTTGGTGCCCTGGTAATACCCGGGTCCGTTCAGCGGGAAGAGCTTGCTCCATGCACTCGGGAAGGAACTGACCATCCAGATCTGGTTCGGTTCGGCCGGATCGCGGACATCAGTCTCCTTGACCATGTCGAACTTGTGGTTGTACATCGGGTGCTGCAGAACAACACTGTAGCATCCTGGTTTCAGGTCGCAGAGGCTGAAGTAGTTCAGCAGGTTTGCTTCAAACGTGTCATCTGCGAAGACCGGGAGCCGGGCGTTGACATAATTGTCGTTTCCGACCTTCTCATCTCCGAAGATCCACATGTTCAGTTCTGCAGTGGCGTTGAATCCTTCACCGGTGTGCGGGAATCCGGTTGCCTTTCCGGTGAGCATGACCTTGTCAAGCGAGGTCCAGCTGCATCCGTCTGCACAGCACTCGATCGGTTTTACGATCGTATCAGGATCGATTTCTGCTACGATGGACGGTTCTTCGAGGACAATGTCGATGAAGGCGCTGGCCGCACATGCACAGTCAAGACAACAGGCATTGATCGGCTGGCTGGTTGCGTAGATAGTGTAACTACCCGGGTTGATCGGAACTTCCTCGGTCCGCCAGACATACTCCCAGGTTCCATCGCTCTTCACCGGGACCTGGACGGCCGTGAACTGTTCTGCCTCTTCGATACACCCGAGCTGGATCATGTCGATTCCCGGCATGATGACATTCTTCTCCGG
>CAZWTX010000104.1:0-2212 GCA_964637135.1 uncultured Methanospirillum sp.
AGATCATGAATCCTGAAGAAGCTTCGATCGTTCTTGAGATCATCATGACCGCCGGTGGAGGGAACGCAGAGGTGGTATATGACCTCTGCACCCAGTTTATCGAAGAATTCCCCCTGTTTGAGACACTTACAAAAGAGATCTTTGATGGTGTGTATGGTAACTATGAATCCTTTGACGATATTGGTCAGAGACGAGGCAGGTGAACAGGTCTTCCCCTTTTTTCTCTATTGTCCCAATATTATTATCCTTTCAGTTGTTTACTACTATAAACGATCCCGCAACCGTTATTGTCACGATACCTGTTTGATTCCGGGATAATTTACGTAGACCGGGTTTTTCTGGATAAACCGATTGTTATCACATAAAACCGGGAGATTAGTCTCCGTTATAATCAAAACCCCGTAGGAACATTGATGAACGCCGTATTCATTCTTATCGCGACACTCTGTATCTTCATCCTGGCATACCGCTATTATGGATTGTTTATTGCCACAAAAGTTTTGCATCTGGATCCCGAAAGGAAGACTCCTGCGACAATCCGTGAAGATGGTCAGGACTATTACCCGACAAACCGGTATATTCTTTTTGGGCATCATTTTGCAGCAATAGCAGGAGCCGGACCTCTGGTTGGACCAGTGCTCGCAGCCCAGTTTGGATATCTTCCCGGGTTGCTCTGGATCCTTATTGGTGCAGTCGTGGGCGGGGCAGTTCATGATATGGTAGTTCTCTTCGCATCGGTCAGATATCAGGGAAAAAGTCTCTCAATAATAACGGAAAGCCTGCTCGGACCGAGAGCAGGAATTCTTGCATCACTTGCCATCCTCTTCATCCTGATGCTTACATTAGCAGGCCTCTCTCTGGCCGTGGTCAAGGCCATGTACATGAGCCCGTGGAACACGTTTACCGTCCTTGCCACCATTCCCATTGCCATCGGCATGGGGATATATATGAACCGGATCAGGCCGGGTGATTACCTTGGAGGAACCCTTATCGGAGTCTTTCTCCTCTTTCTTACCCTCCTTCTCGGACCGTACGTGGTTCATATTCCCCTGTTGTCAGGATTATTTTCTCTCTCCGAGACACCCCTCCGGTTATTTATCCCGGTATACGGATTCATTGCAGCAGCTCTCCCGGTCTGGCTTCTCCTCTGTCCCCGTGATTATCTCTCCACGTATCTTAAGATTGGAACGATTGTGATTCTCGCTGTTGGAGTCTTTATCGTACAGCCAGACCTTCAGATGCCCGCGATAACCGGATTTGTCACCGGTGGCGGGCCGATAATCCCCGGTCCGGCGGTTCCATTTCTTTTCATTACCATTGCATGTGGTGCCCTTTCAGGATTCATGCTACCATTGGTACTGGAACCACACCCAAAATGATCGCAAATGAGAGGGATATCCTTTTCATCGGCTACGGTGCCATGCTGATGGAAGGATTCGTTGCAGTCATGGCACTTATCGCAGCCTGTTCCCTGATTCCTGCAGATTACTTTGCTATCAATGTATCCCCTGCGGTATATGCCACTCTGGACATGCTCCCGGTTGATCTTCCAAATTTCGAAGCAGTGATCGGAGAGTCATTATCAGGGAGGACTGGTGGTGCTGTATCACTGGCCGTGGGAATGGCCTACATCTTTGAACGTGTCCCGTTTCTGACTGGGTTTCTTTCATACTGGTATCACTTTGCCATCCTCTTTGAAGCTGTTTTCGTTCTTACGGCAGTTGATACCGGTACAAGGGTTGGCAGATACCTCCTTCAGGAACTTATAGGTCGATATATCCCCAGGTTTTCTGAAAAGGGATGGATTCCAGGGATCCTGATCACCAGTCTGATCTTTTCGGGAGCCTGGGGATATCTCCTATATACCGGGGAGATTCAGACGATATGGCCGCTCTTTGGCATGTCAAATCAACTTCTTGCGGCAACTGCATTAATCGTCGGAACTACCCTTCTGATCAGGATGGGAAAAGAGAGATATTTCTGGGTAACTGCTGTTCCAGGCTTATTTATGGTTCCGATAACACTTTGTGCAGGAATATTGAATGTAGGGAATTATCTTGCAAGCGGAACATCTGGCGGTATTTTCCTGGCTGTCATGTCTGTCATTCTGATGACGCTTATGATCCTTGTCGTAGTTGAGGCACTTCAGACCTGGCGGGATATGTTTTCAATGCCATTCCTGAAACATGATCCCCTCTGACTTCTGTTATGA
>CAZWTX010000105.1:0-2162 GCA_964637135.1 uncultured Methanospirillum sp.
CTGTTTTCTCATCGTTCCACTTCCCGTTTCTGATCAGGCGACAACCATGTACGCTATCGTCGAGAGGAGGACTGCAAGGAGAAGCATTCCTGCGCTGATCGGGACCACATACACGAGAATGGTGTTGACAATGCTGGCAAGCTGGGCGATGGAGTCTGATCCAAATATGACAACACCTTCACAGGAAGCCGTGCTTCCTGCCCCCTCAGCATCTGAGAGATCCCGGATGGCTTCCCGGACAGCTTTGCAGACAACACTGGTGAGCTGGTCAGGCGGGGCACGCAAGCCGACCGGGTTCTTCCCGCTGATCGTGTTCACGACGTGGGTATCGGTTGTCATGATCTCGGCCTCATCCACTATCCCGAGCACTGCATCGCGGATCTGTTCCCTGACCCCGGAAACCATGTTGTTCCCGTCGATGAGAACGTATGCCGTGCGCTGGCCTCCCACCTCACATACAAGCACCTGAAGCCCGATATCCCCGATTCCTTCAACCCGGGAATATGGCAGGGGGACATGGGTATACCCGGCCTTCAGCCCGGAGAGCGGGGCCTGTTCCCAGCGGTCCATTGCCCCGGATGCCGCTGAAAAATACTCGTGTGCAGTTCTCGTTCCCGGGAGGATTGCGTCGATTTCGTCCCCGATACTGTTATGAGCATCGATAAATCCGATATGCCGGCAGACCCGGTGTCCTTCACAAATAATGGCATGACCGATACAGAAATCAAGATCCTCGGTTTTATCAGGCGAACGGGTCGAGACCATCAGGAGGACATCGCCAATCCGCTGGCAGAGCAGCGATACACTTCCCACGGCAATCCGCGAGGACGGTGCAGCAAGCGGGCTGTACACCAGGTCACTCCGGGTCAGGTCGATGGCCGTGACGATCTTGTCGATCTCTGATTCAGAAACAAGGTTGAAGTCATGCGTTGCACAGCCGTGCGTCACCATCACTTCCTCGGGGAACTTGTCCTTCAGGATCGCCGGCAGGTTTCCACCGCCGATCTCTCCCATCGGTCCGGGATGCACGTTCGGGATGGTCAGGATGAGATCACGCTTCCCTGGCCGTTTAAAGAAGACGCTCACCTGGGGAACGAATGCTTCAACCCCCATGGTCCGGAAGAACTCCTCCATGTTCTTTGACCCGTCCGTGAGGTGGGCGATGAATGCGTTGAGAAACTCAAGTCCCCGAATCCTGAAGGCACGATACAGGGGGCGATCGATCAGCCATATAAGGACAGAAAACCCGATTCCAAAGAACAGGAGGATGATCGGTACAAAGAGGAAAAACGGATCGGGAAAGATGAGGACGCCCCCTGCATACCCGGCAAGACTCTGGACAAGCGCCGGGAGAACCATCCGGTGAAGACGGTAGTCAGCGATAGATACCAGGATCAGGAGCCTGAGCCCGAAGATAAAGCCGAGTGAAATGCCATAGCAGAGGGCCGCGAGATCGGGAAGGAGAATCAGGCCAATCAACGTGATAATGATCGTGAATATCGTGCAGGAAACCGCAAGGAGGGCACTCCGGTTCCAGGTCATCTGGCCACCGGCAAGGATCACGAGCAGGGTCGTCAGGAAGAAAGATATTACCCCAGGAAGGATGAACCCGAGGATACCAAAATGAGCCATGTCCGGGTTGATCCGGTTCCCGAGCAGTTCGATCAGGAGCCCGAGGATACAGAGGATCAGCAGTGACGCCGGCCATCTCGGGGCGGTGAAGATATACCGGGACATCGCCTCCATCCGTCCTGCACCGGAGAGGGCTTTTTTCGTGCGCATGAACAAATCCTAGAACCGGCGTGGGGCATCCGGAACGGGAACCGGCCCATATATCCTCTTGAATCGCTCAGTCATCTCTTCCCAGGTCGCCAGAGATGTCTGGCAGCCGGGTGACTCGACTACGAATGACGCGGTGATATTTCCGATTCGACAGCAGTCTGCAGGGTCATAGCCCCTGACAAAGGCACTGAGGAACCCGGCCCGGAATCCGTCACCGGCTCCTGTGGGATCCTGGCAGGTCACCTCAGCGGCAGGGATGTACTCCTTTTCCCCGTCTCTGTACAACATGCATCCCTGAGAACCCTTTGTCTCAACTGCCATTGGCAGGCCGGCAATGAGATCGTCATGAGTCATATCCATCGTCCGGCACATCCCTGCAT
>CAZWTX010000106.1:0-2126 GCA_964637135.1 uncultured Methanospirillum sp.
GTTCAGATGATTCCATGTTGCATTACGCTCCGGTGTCATTCATGAGCGGAGAAAGTACGTCTTTGACCATCCCGCTCAGGTTATCTGTCTTCATGAGGGCAAGGCAGCAGATGCTCCCTTCTTTCTCCCAGCTGATCAGGGCAAGTTTGTCGCCTGGTCTGATACCCGCCCGTTCCCTGACATCTTTCGGGAGTACCATCTGTCCCCGGTCATCGATAGTAAGGACTGCTTCGACGGTGCAGCCGGGCTTATGAGCACAATCGCATTGTATCTCACCAGAGGAAGATGATCCTGCCGGTTTTCTTTTCGTCATATTCTCTATTCATCAGGTGAGCTTTCACAATATTTAACATTTTCAGATCATTCTGAAATTTCAGAAGATGCTAACATCCCGTGTTATCGAATAGATATCATATCTGTATAGTTATCAGTAATGGAATTCAAAAAGAAAGAATCCGGCAAATTATTCCTATACGCGAGAACATTTGAGAGATGTGTACTGTTCCATTCCACATCCCGACAACCCGGCTAATTGTTCATTTTTATTGTAATTGTAATTGTTCCTCAATCCAATGGACGAACACACCCTGACAAGTGAGACGTCAGGACCTGATTTTCCGGGTGGTTTGTCGATGAGGGGTCAGTGAACAGACCTGCTCGTTCTCGCTCCGGGAAAGGTATCCGGGAGAGGGCAGGGATACATGCCGGATTGATACAGGATTATCTGTTTCATGGGTCAGGGTCGTGTTCCGGTATTCTTCTTCCACACCTGATGAAGGTAGGTTATGATGCTCCTGTCAGTATCCTCTTTCAGCCGGTAGATCTTGTGGTTCGACCGGTAGTATGTCTCAATGATACCGGCATCCTTGAGGATCTTCAGGTGGTTCGATATCTGGGTGGGTGATTCCTCAAAGATCCAGTTGAATTCGCAGACACACTGGTCGCGGGTGGAGAGCATGAGGAGGATCTTCAGCCGCAATGGATGGCTGACTGCTTTTAGTATCCGCTCCATTTCTTCCAGATACGGATCTTCGAGAGCGGCTTTCACCTGATTGAGTTCGTCTTCCCAGTCTTCCCGAAGAGCACAATCAGCAGGACAACACTTCCCGGTTACCATTTCCGGACCTCCCGGGGCAGAGACCCAGGATACCTGCCAGAAGCCATATGTAATCATTTCTCACCATTTCATAAAAATCTGAATTAGATATCCCCCCTTTTCCTTCCCCCCTGATGATATCATGATGGTGAATCACATGGAGTGCGAGACGATTCAGATCAGAAAAATCGAAGGAGCCTGTGGCCTGTGCGAGGAATATTCTGAGAAAAACAGCACAAACCCGCCAAAGATCGCGATCCTCTCCTGCGAAGGGGCCTGTGCCCGGGGGGAAGTCTCCCGGCGGGCTGCGAACCTGGTTGCTCATCACCTGGCGAAAGAAGAGACAGTCCGAATCTGCCTTGGCGGAGCGTTCACGAAGGACACCGGGCAGCGAAGCCTGGTCAGGAGATCAGAAAAGAGTCTTGCTATTGAGGGGTGCTTTGTCTCGTGTGCCACCCGGATGATGCAGGGGGTGCTGCCTGACTGGCAACCGGAGATTGTCCTTGCCGATACCCTGTATGACGAATGTCTCCCGTTCGGAATAGATGAGGTATCAGATGAGAAGTTCGATGCCTGTGCCCGGCAGGTTGCGGAAAAAGTGGTTGCCGAGTATATCAGGATATAACTCCTCTGGTTGTTCAGGAGATTGCGTCTGTTCTTTCCTGATTCTGACCGAACCATTTTTTCTTCAACCAGAAGGCAACATTCACGAGGCTTATCAGGACCGGCACCTCAACGAGTGGGCCGATGACCGTTGCAAACGCCACCGGTGATGCAATCCCGAAAACCGCAATGGCTACGGCTATGGCGAGTTCAAAGTTGTTCGATGCTGCCGTAAAGGAGAGGGTTGCCGATTTCGGGTAATCGACCCCTGCCTTCCAGCTCATCCAGAAGGTAGTGAAGAACATGATCAGGAAGTAGCAGACGAGCGGGATGGCAACCCGGATCACGTCGAACGGCACCGAGATGATATACTCTCCTTTCAGGGAGAACATCACGATAATGGTGAAGAGGAGGGCGATGAGGGTGA
>CAZWTX010000107.1:0-2114 GCA_964637135.1 uncultured Methanospirillum sp.
AGATGCCGTTTCGAGAACGTGTACAGATTAGCCTCCCGAAGAACCTGGGCAGGTTCCCGTATCCGGTACTGGCCGTGAACCGGCTTTCTTCTCATTCCCCGTTTTACCGATACAAATCCGGGGGATCCCATCCTCTCTCTCGTCAGGACCAGTTTCATGAGAATACCGGTAGCCATGTCACGACTGATTCTCCTGCTTAACACACTCTGTAAAAACTGCATGATAACGACCTGGGAGAGGAGAACGGGGAGAACCCAGAGGTCAGATCTGATCATGACAAACTCGGAGACGTTAATGAAATGACTCAAGGTAAAGGAGGGCAGGAGAATGGCTATGAGAAGGATGATGACGGCAATTGTCCCGACAATGAGAAAGAAAGCACCGAAGATCCCGATAATGAGGATCTTCCGCCAGGTCATCCTGCTCCGGAGGAGAAACATCCGGGTGAGACGGGCAATATCATCGCGGAAGAAAAATATCTCGATATAAAACAGGATGATGCCAAGACACTGTACCAGGATGAGCGCACTCGTCTGGTACGGGATGGCCGCTGAGAATCCTAGGTACAGTGAGGATAGAACAGATACCCCGTATATACTGACCATACCAATCGTCAGCGGAAGAATACTGAGGATAATGAACCGGAATGCAAGTCTGAATCCAACCTTCCGGTTTCGCACGAGATGGAGGTTTTTCACCCAGTTAATCCGTGATTTCAGGGGAGCTTTCGGTATTGTGGAAGAGGATTTCCCCTGAAGATGCCGGATCGGAAAGAGAACCAGAGGAAGCATCGGGTAGAAGAGGTACAGATACAGGCTCGCCGAAATCCAGATAAGCATGAATCGTTCAGAATAGATCCCAAACGAAAGGAGATTTACCAGGATAGCCGTGATAAAGACCAGGTGCCCGGGTACTCCGATCTTCTGGGTGCTGATTTCTGATTGGTATGAAGAAAAGCGATCGATTTCGTTCTCCAGCCCCTCCCGTATTGAAGCATGGACGAACCGGTACCCACGGGATGAATCCTTACTCAACGAAAACCTCCACTATCCTTCAGATGTTGTCTTTAGGTATAGTACCCGAAAACGGGTAAAAGGATCGGGCATCCTCCCGGGACGGGTATTTCGCATGATAAGTCCAGAATACCCCAACAGACGAGGAATACGCACCATTGTTATCCGGCACGCCGAATATGGTGAGAGAGAGAGAGAGTATGAGGGGTAACTCCCCCGGATCAGATCTGTAATGCACAGGGACCAGCATACCCGAACAGGATTCACCTGCAGGCGTTACGTCTGGATAAAGATCATTCCCCTCATTTCCGGGTTGTGGGGGCAATGGTACGCGAGAACTCCTCTTTTTTCAAAAAGAATGGTATACGATTCACCCGGACCGATATCTCCGGAGATGATATCCGGTGTGGCATCCTCGTCAGAAACAATAGCATGCGGATGGGTATCTGTATTCTTCCAGGTAACTGCCGTTCCCGGGATTATCGTGCAGGTATTCGGGTGAAATCCGGAATCGTCTATCTGGATCAGTTCGCTGTACTGATCTCCGGATTGGGAAGGGGAATCAGGTCCCGGTACAAGACATCCGGCACCGATACAGGCGGTCAGGATCAGCAGACCAGGTATCCAGAGATGAGAACCGGGTATTCTCATGACACTAATATTGTTTTCTCTCCTAAAAAAAAACATGATGCACGGACATCAGGAGTATCTTCCGGGTTCCATGGATTCCCATCTTCAGGAACCGCTCGGCTGGTGCTGTCTGAAATGGTCAGCAAGGGACCATGATCCCGGATCCGGCAGGATAGAGGATCGTACCGTTCAGGTCTTCTATGGTTACCGGGAGGCGACCGGTAATGGGGATTTCACCGAAAACAGCACTGAGAGCAGCGTTCAAATTCGGGCCTCCCGCCTTGCCGGCATAGGTGGCAAAGTAGACCGGAATATCCTGCATATACATGATATCGTATGGCTGGTTCAGGGCAAATCCGATCAGAGGCGTCTCCTGCTTTCCGGCTCGGTCAATCAGATCTGCGGCAAAATTCGGGATATAATAGTCTCCGGTCCGCATGGTGGCATTGGTCGAGATCGTTCCAAGCAGGA
>CAZWTX010000108.1:0-2094 GCA_964637135.1 uncultured Methanospirillum sp.
GACTGTTCCAGTGATTCCATCCGGGTGAGTTCCCCGACTTCAATGGTTATCGCCGGCAGTCCGGTCTCTTCCCTGATGATATCGGTTATCATCCCGGCAACGGCACTCTGGTAATTACACCCCCAGTTATACATGAAAACGACTCCGTCAGACCGGGATTCCTTCACCTGCTCTATCGTCCACGCTGCCCGCTCTTCAGTAGAACGCTCGTAGGGCAGGGATGCGTATGCCTCTGCAAGATTCTCAAACGGATCGCCGGTCTCTTTCACATCCATGCAGATGGAACTCCAGGCATCGTCGCTTCCGACGAGCACGCCGCCCTTTTTATCGACAAAGTCCGCATTGGGCATGACACAGGATCCACAGATGAAGAGCCGTGTCGGATCATCCACGAGTCCGTACCCCTTCACCCCGTCACGGACCCGGGCTTTGAATTCGTCACGGGTTTCTTTTAACATCTGGATTGCGACCGGAAAATCAAACGCTCCCATAAGGGCGAGATGGGCTGTTCCCCCGTCCCTGCTGTTGGTGGGAGGGACTTTTCCGCTCCACCAGATCTGTTCGCATTCCCGTGAAAGGGCCCGGGCTTCATTTTCCAATTTTATTTCAGCATTCAGATCGGCATCGGTCACTTCTTTCCCAGAAATGTCTCCGAGCCGTCCGGCCAGCATGCGGAGTTCTTCCGTGAGAAACTCCACCCTGGAATCCCCCCATGCATAGTTACTCGGATAATCAACGATATACGAGGGAATTTTATCTGATTCGCTCCGGTATGCTTCAACTGCATATGCCATGTCAGAACATCGCGAACAGAGACATGGTGCTACCGCTGCCACCGGAAGGTCGTGGTTTTTCAACAGTCCGATATTTGCGATCAGATTACAGCATTCGAACGAGAGGTTCTGTCTCGCTTCCTCAAGGAGGGCAGCCCCGGTCAGATTTGCATCAGAGTAGTTTCTTCCTTCCCGTAAATTCATGATCCACCCCCGTAAAAACATCGGGCCGAGCGGCAGGCATCCAGCTGCACGGTAGAGATCTGACGTTATACCTCCCTGGACGATGACAAGGGGGGTACCATTTCTGACAAAGGCACGGAGCCGGTCGATACCGGTCATGTTCAAATAAGTGCTCCGGATACCGCTGATCAGGGTGACATCCTGGGATAACTGATGACCGAACGCGGGATTTGTTGAATATGCGAATGGATAGCGTTTTGGTCCCGTCACCGTCATGAAATGCCAGATCTGTTCAGGAGTAACCCGGGTTCCGTCAGAGAAGACGATATCATCGGTCTCCATGATAAGGGGCTTAATCTCATCAGGATATGCAAAGGGAGGATAGTTCATGTTCATACCCTGACCCCCGCATCATCCCGGCACCTCAGGATTTCAAAAAATGCTTCAATTCTTGTCCGGATGGCCTCGACATCAGAACCCGAGTATTCGATATGGATCTCCAGCAGCGGGATTCCTTCTTCCCTGAGACGGTTTTTCAGTCCCGCGGTCTTTAACGTCGCGGGATCACAGTACCGGATTGTGTGGTAAATGACTCCCTGTGCGTTGGTCTTCTGAACAGTTGCCTTCAGGTGTTCAAACCGGGGATCATGCTCCTTATCCAGGCAGGGAAGGGTGGTATGGGGTAACCGGTCCATGTAGGCATCGGCGATGCCGGTTATGGTGGGATCTTCGATCGGCATCTTCAGGAACGGATTGAGACCAGACCAGAGATCGTCACCGACAATGGTCCCTCTCGCCTCCCCGATCAGGTCTCCAAGTTTTTCGTCTCCCGGTGCAATACGACTACCTGAGAGGATAACCCGCACGGTTTTCTTCGGGTGGATTTTCACCGGAGTGGACCTGATTTCATCAAGTAATTCCTGGATGAGGGAGAGATACCTCGTTTTATCAAGGTAATATCCGGCATGGACCACCTCGCCGATCTCCTTCCAGTCAAGCGGTGATGCCCCGGTATCCAACAGATGGTAGAGATCACAAATGGCATTCCTGATGTTCTGATACACGGTTACCGATTCTGCCAGCCGTTCAGGATCGATCTTTCTTCCCGCCAGTGATTCGAGATTCCCGGTAAAGTGCT
>CAZWTX010000109.1:0-1944 GCA_964637135.1 uncultured Methanospirillum sp.
CTTATCCGGATAAATACCGACAGGTTAGAGTATCCGGCTGGTCCTGGCCGCAATCCCGGGTACTTTTCCCCGGAAAAAAGATCAGGAGAGGAGCTGGCCGACCAGGATACCAGCGAGGGCTGCAGCAAGAGCGATCCCGATCGTCTCAAGGACCGTACGGCAAAGATTCCGGTTTCCAAGCCGGGCCCGTCCGATACCCAGGAGAATCAGCAAAAGGCTTGTTATCGCGATACAGACGATCCATGCCGTCTCAATGGGAAGAAAGACAAACGGAATGACCGGCGTCAGTCCGGCACAGAGATCAGAGATGAACATCCAGAACGAATGGATGACCGGCGAGGTCTTCTGTTCAGCGGTTGCCATGTCTGACGAGACTGCCTGCTCTATCGGTGAGATGAGAAGCGGATTGTCCTCAAGATCCTTCCTTATCGTCTCAATCGTTGCAGGACTCAGTCCCGTTCCGCTGATCTGGCTGATAAAGCTCTGAATGGATCCCTTCGGATCCTTCCTGATCTCTTCCTCCCGCTCAAGCACCTCGATTCGTGCCTCATCAGTCTGTGATTCCAGTTCAAGGAAACAGCCTGCCATCATGGAGACTGATGCCGCGATGGCACCGGTCGCCCCGGCAAGGACTACAGCATCTCCCGAACTTGCTCCTGCGGTCACACCAAGCACCAGACCAAGAATAGATACCGTACCGTCTTCCATGCCAAAGACGATCTCACCTCCGGAAGCGGTAAGGGAGTCTTTCAGTTTTTGTATGATAGAACCTTCTGTCATGATGATTATCCGGGAACTGTGCTTAAAATCCCAAAGACGTTTCTCTTACTCCCTGATGAAGTTAATGACTCCAATCCGGGATAAAATCCGAAAACCCACGCCATCGGGGGGATTATACCATTTTTCTGTGGAAATCCTTTCTATGGATTACCCGACATAGGTACTATGGTCTTTATACCCCGGTTCGGAGCCGGGTGTCTCTCTTCTTCACCTTCCGTCTTCCTGAACCGTATGGATATGGTCAGGGAAGGGGTCAGTGTACATACCCAGCTGATGATCATTCCCGAAGAGCGGAGGGTCTTTGAGAACCACCTTGAACTCTACGAGACCTGTGCAGGTACGATCCGGATCCATGCCCCCCACCACACGCAGCATGTGAACCCCTGCGAACCAGCACTCTATGCTTCAGGGCTGACCATACCAGTCACCGATCATATCGAAATGGCAATGGAACAGACCCTCGAAGCTGCAGACCGGACCAAATCACCTTTCATCGTCCTTCATGCCGGCAGGTACACCAAAGGAACGGCACCGGAAGCGATTGCCCGGTTTCATGCATTCCTTGACCGGTACCCGGATCCCCGGTACATCCTTGAGACCCTGCCGATCCTCGGATGCGGGCACCCGTTACTCGGGATCACTCCCGGTGAACTGCTCACGCTCGCGAACGGGAAGATCCGACGGTTCTGCCACGACCTTCCTCATATCTTCTGTACCTCACAGGCACTCGGTATACCGTATGAGGAGTTTCTCAGTTCATTCGATGCCGTTCCCGCTTCATTCTTTCACCTCTCCGGCACCCCGGGGACCGGAACAGCCATCCAGCATCTCTCTCTTGGCGATCCCGGAAACATGCTCCCGCATGCACCGGCAAAAGCCTGGTTTACCCGGCATCCGGAAATTGAAGTGAGTGTCGAGATCGCCAGTGATGATCCGGCAGTCGTGCGTGCCGAGCTCGGGTACGCGAAATCACGGTTCTCCTGAAACCCCCTCTTTGTACCTTGATCAGATCGCTATCATGGATCGGGCAGATCCAGCTTTCGCAGAATAGGTATTCTACGAAATTCTTATCAGAATAAAGATTAATACTTTTAAGAAGTGGATAGCGAATATTTCTCAGAATGGATACCCCGGTTCATCCAGTATCTGAAAATGCGCAATTAT
>CAZWTX010000110.1:0-1941 GCA_964637135.1 uncultured Methanospirillum sp.
TGATACTCCTGAAGCAGGGATCATCCGGGATGTCGCTACGTACATCAGTACCCTTCATCAGTCACCTGCTGTATCCCTCCCGGCCGGCATCCCTCTCAGTGACCAGGATCGTGACCTGCTCCTCCTCGGAAAGCGATCAACCTGCAGGATCGAATCATTCCGGCTTGCAGGGGAGAAATCAGACAGGACAGATTCTGCCCATTCCCCATCGGTACGGAACAAACGCCCCCTTATCGGATGTGCCTTCGTCGGGGCGGTGGTGGTCACGACCCAGTTGGTGGGTGCGGCAACCGTGGTCCATGCTCCAAAAAGCTGTTCCCTGATGATCCACGAGAAGATTATCGCGACAGAGATCCGGGCATCGCAGGTATCAGGTATTCCGTACCATGCATCACCTGCACAGGCCCTCTACAGTTCTGATCTCACGGATACCGAGTTCATCCACGGCGGTGAACAACGGCTCCGGGAGACGATCGAAGCGGCCCTCATTGACGGGTATACCTGGATTTTCGTGATAACCGCCTGTGCCCCCGGGCTGAATGGAGACCGGGCCAGGGAGATCATCGACCGACTCTCTGTATCCTACCCTGACATCCGTTTTATTCCGATCCTTGTCGACGGAAACATCGTCGGAGACTTTTCCCAGGGGATGATCGAGGCATACCGGGCGATCTTCGCCCAGCTGCCAGCCCCCGTGAACCAGGCAGGGAACAAGTCGGTAACGCTCGTTGCCGAGCGGATTTTTAGCCCGAATGAAGAGAGGAACCTGGAAGTGATCGGGGATCTCCTGAATCGGCTCGGCATCGACCTAACTTGCCGGTTATTTCACCACTGCCCGGTTGAATCCGTTTCCATGGCAGCAGGTACGGCCCTCTTTCTTCCGACAGAAATTAATGACTTCACAATGGGAATCGGGGAGATGATTAGTCGGGTTATTCATCGCCCCATCCTCCGCTATCCCCTGCCTGTCGGATTCAGGGAGACGGCAATCTGGCTCAGGGAGATTGCATCCATTTTCAATTGCGCCGACCAGGCAGAAGAGATCATCAGGGAGGCAGAGAAACAATACGAGGAACTGATAGCCCCGCTTCGAAAAAAAATGGCAGGAAAAACACTTCTTGTTTCAACCCAGCGGCGATCCGTTGACTGGGTTCTTGATCTAGCCACCGATCTCGGGATGATCATCCTCCGGGTAGGCCTGCAATATTCACCGTTCAATGATCTCTTTCAGTCACGGTATGAAAACCAGGTCGAATTCTGCCCGGAGTATGATACTACGAAACGGGCAGAAGATATCAGGACACGCAATCCTGATCTCGTTCTGTATACGTATCCCCATCTTTCTGCCCACGAAACAGCACACAACACCATGATCCCATACACACCAGGATTCGGATTCTTCGCCGGCCTGTACTGGGGAGAACGGTGGAACCGGATTCTCCAGGTTCCGGCAGTCGAAGGATGGAAATATGACGGGGAGGGGATGCTGTGAACGATTATGCCGACGGGTTTCTGGGATCACTCCTTGCAATAGAGGGAATCGCTGATGCCCGGGCAGTAATCAACGGACCGAATGGATGCCGGGGATATTCCGCGTATCTCTCCGATCGGCTCTATCCACGGGATAACTCACTAAACCGGAGATACTTCGAAGAACTCTTCTTCTTTGGCCAGTCACGCATCCCCTGCACGTACCTCGATGCCGAGGATTATATCGCCGGATCCACCGGTAAACTCACCGGGATCATGCCTCTCATCGCAGCGAAGGGAGACAGCCTGGTTGCAATCGTCAACTCTCCGGGAGCATCACTGATCGGCGATGACCTGAACCGGTTCCTCCGGGAGGCAGGCCTCGAAGACCGGTGCATGGCCTTCGAGGGAGCCGGGTATTCAGAGCCGGTTCCGATGGGATCAGACGGAACCCAGGTGGCGGTGCTCAGG
>CAZWTX010000111.1:0-1859 GCA_964637135.1 uncultured Methanospirillum sp.
GAGGAAATCCCAAAAAGTGTTGAAAAGAGATGCGATCATTGGCTTGTTTCTCTAACTCATAGTCTGAAAGACCATGCCATTGTTGTAATACAAGTAACTTGATGAGAAGAATCTCATCAGTATGAGGCCTCCCACCCCGAATGGAATCGTCTTGATACAAATCAGAGATAATCGGGATAAATGCAGTCCAATCGATTAACTTTTCAACTTCACCGATTCGATCTCCAAGGCTGCTTATCTTGTGATACTGTTGAGAAAGGAAGAAGGCTGTAAAGGTCATAGTTATTATTCGATCGGCTAAGATAAAAGCTTGGGTTAATCGCTATCCTCCCTATAATTAGAGTGATAATACCTCCTGTTCAATTCTTTCAATGCTTCATTTCCGAGGTCAACAGAAGGCCATCAAAACCTCATCACTAGCATTACGTTTCACCCAGAATTTGTCGGTAAAACTGAGAGGGAAATTGATAATATCTCAACCAAGGTGAATCTGGATCCCGATTTATCAGGATCTAACCCCTCCTGCATCCCTATACCCTCATCCATGAGTGACCAGAATCAGAATAAAAAATCTCAATCATAAAGCGATATGAGCGGCCGGAGAATCCTGACTAAACAGAACCAAATTATCCGTTTTCAATTTGACCGGATCCATCTCTCAAGTAATCTTCCGGTATTGATGGATAAACAGATCCCCATACGCATCACCGATACCATGCATGTTATACTCTATATCGAAGATGAACCTGTTCTTCACGATCTGGCCGAGGCCTACCTTGAAATATCCGGCGATCTTCACCTAAAGTTACTGAATCATCAAAACCTGAAATTTGATGCAAACATCTCTGATTATGATATATCTGAACTGAACGGCATCGAACTCCTGAAGGTACTTCGAGTTGTAGTCGATAAAACAGCGTTCATCCTCTTTACCGGAAAAGGAAGGGAAGAGATGACAGTCGCCGGAATAAGGATCCGTGAAACCGGCAGAAAAGGAACAGGAGCCGTATTTGATACCCTCGTGACACCGGGAGGGTATCGGTTCAGACCACTTGGGATTCCATTGGGGGATATAGGGGAGCCTGCATCTTTCCAATTGATGAACTCCGATCCATGACAGGAAAATCTTACGATGAATGAACTGATCAACCTCTCATCCTATGCCGTCGATCTCGAACGGTTTGATTGCTCCTGGGACGAAGTCAGGAGATTCTGCACGCAGGAAGGACTTGCCGGGATAGAACTGCTTTGTGGGGGAGAATATGACAACAATGTGCCCCCCGGCCTTGTCTCCTCGGTCCATCTCCCCGGGTGGCTCGGCTGGGTCAGGCTCTGGAGGGAGCCAAAGACCGTCCCCGTTCCGGCAGATCCCGTGGAAGAACGGTATTACTACGGGGGATCGACCCGCGATGATCTCCTTGCATCTTTCCGGGCCGCAATCGGTCAGGCAGCATCCTTGAGGGCTGCATATGCAGTCTTTCATATCACCCATATCGAACTGGCCGAATTCTTCACCCGTGATCACCGGTATACCACCCGGGAGGTGATCACGGCAGCAGCCTCCTTCCTGAATGAAGCCTGTTCGGTGTATCCGGGAGGAGAACCGCCCGTATCAATCGGACTCGAAAATCTCTGGTGGCCGGGGCTTACCTTTGGTTCGCCTGAAGAGACAGACCTTCTTTCCGGGCTGTTGTTGTTCGACAACTGGTGCTATGTCCTCGATACCGGTCACCTCATGAACCTGAAGGAGGTCAGGACCGAGCAGGAGGGGATCGAGGAGGTGGTCCGGGCTATCCGGGCCCTCCCCGGGGAGACCGTGGATCGGATCCGGTCAATGCATCTCCAGTGCAGTGTCTCAG
>CAZWTX010000112.1:0-1848 GCA_964637135.1 uncultured Methanospirillum sp.
ACATCGAAGAACTCGTTGTACATCGGTGTCTGGAGGACAACATAGTACGTTCCCGGGTTCAGATCGCACAGGGTGACATTATTCTCTACAAGGAGCCCGGCATTGAGGTCATACGAAAAGTCGCCGTTACAGAGGTAGGGAATCTCCTTGAAGAGGTACTTCTTATCCCCGATCATCCCTTCTCCGAACATCCAGAGTTGGAGCGTCTTGTTCTCGACGATATCTGCGAAGTCTCCCTGGGAGTTCCCGCGAAGCATGATCGGTTCTCCCCCGCCGATTGTACCGCAGGGCTGCCCTGGACAGCAGCAGCGCTCTACCGGATCGATGGATGCCGTGATCTCAGGGTAGCCGAGATTGAGGGTGAAGGATCCGAACACGCCACATACCGGACACTCTTCAAGGGCACAGATCCCGGTCATGCCGACACCTGAACATTGTCTGCATCCCTTTACCGGGTCATCAGGATTCACGCTTGAGTAGTAGATCGTGTATGAGCCCGGCCCGATGGCGAGTTCAGAGGGATCAAACTGGTACACCTGCCAGAATCCGAGGTTATCAGTCGCCGTCGAGTTGCAGGTCGGGATACGGTTTACCGGTGCCCGGTACGGATTATTCGGATTATTCGGATTAATCGGGGTCAGGTTCACACCGCACCTGGGCAGTCCCGGGCCGGTGATCCAGAGGTACGTTGCTTCAGAATCGAAGTTGTACCCTTCAATCGTGATGGCCTGGTCACTGTATGGGAATGAGTTCCCTCCAACAACTGCAGCCGAGATATCACCATTCTTGATGGTGATTTCGACATTCACTGCACCGTAATCTCCTTCCTTGGTTGAATCGGCAGGATCGTAGTATTTTTCCTGGATATGCAGGAGATACGTTCCCGGGGCCACAGACTCGTCCATCAGGAACCGTAATGCTGAATCTGCATATGGATTCGCCGGATGCGGATCATCAACAGGTTCTATGTAATCCGGAACCGTTACATCTGCATAATACCGGGTGCCGTTATACGGAACATACCAGTCTCCCTTCGAGGGATAGGACCGCCCAGTCGGGACTGCCTGGTCAAAGGTCATTCCCTTCATGCAGCAGTCTGATTCAGGGAAGATCGGCTTTTCACCGATCGTATACGGACCATTGACCGGATCAAAGACAACCCGCGGCGTCACGGTCCGATCATAGATCGCGGAATTATCCGGATCGTTTATCATCGTCCGGTTGTAATCGCATCTCTTTCTCGGAGCCTGATTTTCAGAGATCATCGGCGGCCGGGAACAGATATCACCAGTCATGTCCTGGGGACATATCAGCCAGGTGACATAATACTCGCCCGGGTCGAGAAATATCTCAAACTCGCCGGCTTTGAAGTCATAGGGTTCATTAAAAGTGCTTATTACACCGGGGTTCCCGGGCTCATGCACCGAACTGTACGTCGTGTACGTATTACCAATACCGTGATTGATAAACCGGTTCAACGGGTTAGTGGGAACCGTGACGTTGAATGCCGAGACTGCCTGCGTCACCAGGGCCATCGCGACAAGAGACGCCACAAGTAGCCACAGAATTTTCATTCTTTCATGCCTCTCTTTTCTGCTCATCATCCATTCACCATCCATCTCAGGCGGAATCTACAGGTGCTTGTAATGCGATTCTAACCATCATTCAAACGTTTTTTCAACGATCGTGATAATCGTCCAACATTTTCAGGTATCATACCCTTACCTGTCACCTGTAACTGATTCAACCCCCCTACATAGATAATAATCATCCTTTATATTATTTCTAATATAAATATTTCTATAAGTAAGTCAAACAAGACGTTTTTTTTCAATCATTCAGACATCA
>CAZWTX010000113.1:0-1749 GCA_964637135.1 uncultured Methanospirillum sp.
CAAGGAGAAATTTGACGAGATATGCAGCAGGGTACCACTTGGTAATTATGAAGGAATGTATCCGGACATGAATGGAGGAACGCTCATGATAGACGATTGTAACCACTACGAAGCCGAGCAACTGGTCAAGGAGTTAAAACCTGACCTTTTCTTTGCCGGGGTTCGTGACAAATACATCGCCCAGAAGATGGGAGTTCCGGCAAAACAACTGCATTCATATGATTATAGCGGCCCATACGCAGGATTTAACGGTGCAATAAATTTTGCCCGTGATGTGGCAAATGCCATGACAACTCCTGCCTGGAAGTTTATAACCCCGCCATGGGAGAAAGAATCAGAAAATACAGGTGATACCAATGCTTGAATGTGTACCGGAAGGACCGGTAGAGCACACCATCGGGAAGATAAATCCTGCTAAAACATGCCAGCCAATCGGGGCGATGTATGCAGCTCTTGGAATTCACGGCTGTCTTCCGCACAGTCATGGATCACAAGGATGTTGTGCATATCACCGGATGCATCTGACCCGTCACTTCCGTGACCAGGTACTTGCTTCGTCAAGTTCCTTTACCGAAGGTGCATCGGTTTTTGGCGGTGCGGCAAACCTGAAGACTTCGATAAAAAATATCTTTGCTATTTACAACCCGGAAATTATCGCAGTCCATACAACCTGCCTGTCAGAAACTATTGGAGATGACCTGCCGACAATCATAAAACAGTCGGAAATTCCTGAGGGTAAGCGGGTTATTCACACCAATACTCCCAGTTACTCTGGATCCCATATCACCGGATTCTCGAACATGGTAAAATCCATGGTCTCATACCTGGCAGAAGCAACCGAACCGGTGAAAAAAGACCAGGTGAACATCCTTCCCGGCTTTGTAAATCCGGGGGACATGAGGGAGATAAGGAGGATCGTGGATGAAATGGGGATACAGATGATCATGCTCCCGGATACTACGGGTGTTTTGGATGCTCCCCAGACAAACAAGTATGCCCTGTTTCCTGAAGGAGGAACCACGGTAGATGAGATAGTTGATACCGGAAATTCAAGCCTGACACTCGCTCTTGGATCCTGGGCCTCTGATGCAGCCGGGGCAATGCTTGTTGAAAAGTGCAACGTTCCCTGTGTTCCTCTCAGAACTCCCATTGGTCTGAAGGCTACTGATGATTTCATCATGACCCTGAAGGAAAAATGCGAAGTGGATGTACCTAAATCCCTGACTGTTGAACGGGGACAGGTTGTAGACACCCTTATCGACACTCATTTCCATTACCAGGGAAAGAAAGTGGCAATCTTCGGGGATCCGGACATTGTTATTCCCCTGACGGAATTTGTCCTGACCATGGGCATGATCCCGAAATATGTGCTTACCGGGACTCCGGGATCACGGTTTGAAACCGAGGTTGGGAAAATGTTTGAAGAATATCAGGTAGAAGGGAGCATTGTCAAAGCTGACGGCGATCTCTTCGAACTTCACCAGTGGATAAAAGAGGAGCCGGTGGATCTCCTCATGGGAACCACCTATGGGAAATACATCGCACGTGCCGAGGATATTCCACTCGTCCGGGTTGGGTTTCCCATCCTTGACCGGGCAGTTCATCCACTCATGCCAATAACCGGGTATCGCGGATGTCTGCGTCTCATTGAGATGGTAAGCAATACCCTTCTCGAACGGCGTGACCGGGATGCCAGCGATGAAGATTACGAAATGGTCCTGTAAAACATAAAAAAATTCAGGAGATTAT
>CAZWTX010000114.1:0-1749 GCA_964637135.1 uncultured Methanospirillum sp.
CATCAATCAGACCCTTCGTGATTACCACCTGTACCTATATAGCTGTACAACGGTGGAACCTTCGTATGATCTCTTTCCAAACCTGTCTTTTCGGGCAATAAGTATTAGTCCTTCCCTAGAGATGAGAGTAGGATGAATACATCTTCTGTTCTTCTTCGGATCACCGGATTGTTCATCCTGGTACTGGCCTGCATGGCAACAGGATGTATTTCCCCGGGACCGGCATCTTCTCCAGCCTCACCCTCCGTACCCGCAGATCTGATCACCATCGAGAGCATGGCTTTCACTCCGGAGACATTCACGATCTCTCCGGGAACGACCGTAACCTGGATAAACAAGGACATAGTCCTCCATACGATCGTCTCTGACGAGGGTTCGGAACAGTCATTCAAATCTGATGAACTCGCCCCCGGGGGATCGTACTCCTTCACCTTTGCGAAACGGGGAATCTTTGGATATCACTGTTCGGTACATCCCTCAATGAAAGGGACCGTTATTGTTCAAACCTGATCTCTTTTTTTGATCCGTTCCACGAGGCAGGTTTTCTCATCGCCGGTATCAGGGTGGCCTTATCATCATTTCGAACGCCCGGTAGTCTCACCCGGTGGAACCTGACTAAAAAGTCCGGTGACTGCCGTCTGCCACGCTTCACGTGCTTTCTCCGGAGATAGTCCCAGTTTTCCCCGTATTTTCAGCCCGATAAAGAGGGCGAGAAATATATTTGCCACGACATAGGGATCAGGCCGGTTGGGACAAGGAGGGATGCGGACTTCGAGCTGCCTGGTCATCCGGCTTAAGATCAGGTCATGGAGCCTTCGAACTTCATCGATGAACATTGAAGGTATACCTTCTGAAGAAATAACCTCGAAAAAGATCTCAAACTTGTTCCCATATAGCTCCATCACCTGATCATAAAATCCTCCATCCAGACCTTTTGCCGGATTGCTGAGCGATTCTTCAGCGACGTCCCCTACCTCTTTGATAAGGCCCTGGAGAATAGCAAGGAAGAGTTCCTCTTTATCCGTGAAGTAGAGATAGAGAGTCGGACGCGATATTCCCGCTTCACTGGCGATATCTCCCATTGTAACCTGCTGATAGCCTTTTTGAAGAACAAGGGTTGTTGCAACCTCCAGGATCTTTCTTCTGGCTTCGTCTTTATATTCGGGAATAACCCGGGGCATACCTTAGTGTTGTTCTGATCGCGTATAATGACATGTGTGTCAGTTATGTTTATCCCCCTGGCTGACATATGTGTCAAGTAACATGACACAAGTGTCATTTAGTCAAAATGATGAGATCATTCCCATCCGGCTCTCACTAACCATGATCCGGAGGGGAGTAGTCCTGATTTTTCTGGTACTGCTCCTCACTGCCGGATCTGCCCTTCCGGCCCAGGCAAGCGAACCGACAATGGTCATCTCGTCGTACGAGGTCAGGCCGGAGGTGATCATGCCGGGAGGAACCGGGCTGATCACCGCCACGGTGACAAACACCGCCCAGAAAGCTTCGCTCACCACCACATCCGGATCAGAAGCCTCCGGTTCGGTCACCGAGATGCGGGATATCAATGCCTATCTCTCGGATGTTCAGCTCTTCGGGAACGGTCTTGATGTAGAGTCGGGAGATTATCGCCGGGTAGGTGAGGTCGGTCCGGGTCAGTCGATCACGCTCACGTTTCTCGTGCAGGCGCCGGATACTGCCGGGATTTACTTCCCGGAACTGCATATTGCCACCCAGGGGGGCCGGAGC
>CAZWTX010000115.1:0-1660 GCA_964637135.1 uncultured Methanospirillum sp.
CTTCTTTCACCAGCTGACGGGTAATGATTCCCCCTTTCATTTGAGATTATATAAATGTTGTCCGATGCATTATCAGAAAGATCGTATGAAGCATACCGGGTAATAATTAATAGAAATGAATTTCAAACCACAATTAAGGGATTTTTTGGTATCTCTGTACCGGAAAAAAATCTTATGGTTAGAACTGGAATGGATTACTCTGTTATTCTTAATTTTTGCTCAATATAGTTGTAACAAATCGATTCAACGGTTTGCTCATGGATTTTATGTTTGGGATCCAGATCAATAGTTCTCCATTCGCTCTTTTTTCCTATAGCGATAATTCCCTTAAGATTTGCATGTATTTGTTGTTCAGCACCTTTTTCAATGATTAATACGATTCCGCTTTTCTGATCTGAATTAATTAATAAACTCAATTCTACTGTCAAGGATTCGTTTATTCCATGTTCTCCGTCCTTTTCGAAAAAGATGAAACAAATACAAACTTCGCTTGAATTTAATAAAGTCCTACTATTATCGAAAGCGTGTATGTATTTATCATCCGGACCTGAGTACGATTCCTCTGGGAAATCGGATGCATCTTGGATATTCGTATATGAATTGTCTCTCAAATAGGCCTTTAAGGAATCCAAAAAAGGTTTTCGTGTTTCGTGAAATGAACCAAAAATGCCAATTTTAAGGTTTTTCTTCTCTTCGAGTCTATTCTGAATATCTCGTTCGAATTCAGGAAATAGACTCATCAGTTCTATATAGTAGAGTATCCCATATGAGGAATGAGGGTCATAGTTACTATGACCTAAGTGGATCAATACGTCCATTCAGGTCATATCCTGAATGACCATATCCGGGGTGGAAAAGGATGAAGAAAGAAATCATAGATGAATATCTTAAAGAAATTCCCCATGAGCTGATAAAGGCAGTGAATCCTTTATCGAATGAAAAAAATTGGGCAATATTTGTTTATTTGATGAAAAACGGTTCGTCCAGATTTTCTGAGTTGAAAGAAAGATTTGGCGCTCATCAACAGGAATTAATCACAAAACTCAATGCATTAATGGCCGCAGGTTTGATTGAGAGAGTATCTGAGGTATCTGCAGAAAGTTTCGCATCAATCCATCAGTATTCTGTAACCCCGTTGGGAAAGTCATTACTCCGTTCAATGGTAAAAGGGGTTTTATTCATAGATTCATCTCCTGATTACTCGAAACCATTCAGTTATTGTGGTAATAATCTCTCAAAAAACTACAAACAACCAATCATTGGAAATAATACGGGAATACCATGGCAGATTCCCCGTTCCGTTCAGGTATGTGGTTCGAGTGAAAATTTACCCATTTCAAAGGGTTCTTATGCAATGAGTGAGGGCTAACATGGATCCAAAAACTTTCCAGGCACCAGTAACCATTGAAACGGTCTATGATGAGTCTTATAAAGCAACACATATCGATGGCGCTTATTTCCTCCTAAACGACTCGTTTGGTCAATTCATGATATATTATGATGATCCTGTACTTGAGTATGATGAAAACGGAGAATTTAAGATAGTTAAGGTTAATCGTCACTTTATTGGAGATTTTCGGATGTCCCCTGCAACCTTTCAGGATATTGCTCGTCAATTATACGCACTTGCTGAGCAAAGAACCCCGGAACAACCGGATAA
>CAZWTX010000116.1:0-1571 GCA_964637135.1 uncultured Methanospirillum sp.
CGATGGCACCGACGACATGATCATACCCCGCACCGACATCGGTAACCAGTGGCCCAAGCAGGTAGAGCGGGGCATGGCCGGTCAGCTCTTTGATCATCTTCACGTTGTACCCGATCTGATCGAGCGGCATGTGCCCCGGACCCTCGATCATCCGCTGGATCCCTTTCTCCTGCGAACACCGGGAGAGCCGCCCGAGATTCAGATATTCTACCGATTTTGCTGCCTTTCCGGCATCCTCCTGGCAGCCGGGGCGCATCCCGTCGCCAAGGCTCGCTACCACCCCGTATTCGGCGAGGATCTCACAGAGGTAATCAAACTCAGACCAGAGCGGATTCTCGATCCCCTGTGAGATCATCATCGCCACGTGGAATGCTCCCCCCCGGGAAACGACCCCCATCGTCCGGGGATCCTCGCGAAGGGAAGTGAGAACATCCTGGTTTACCCCGCAATGGAGGGTGAGGAAATCCACTCCCTGCCTGCAGTGCTCCCGGATCACCGTAAAGAGGAGATCGGCATCGAGATCGGCAGCACTTCCCGCACGCCTGACTGCTTCGTACACCGGAACCGTTCCGAGCGGAACCGGGAAGGAGAGGATCTCCTTTCGTATCGCAGGCAGATCTCCCCCGGTCGAGAGATCCATCAGGCAGTGAGCCCCTGCACGGATGGCAGCCGCTGCCTTCTCCTTCTCAAGAGCGATATCACAGAGATCCTGGCTAGTCCCGATATTGACATTGATCTTGACGCTGCACCCCTCACCGATGGCGCAGACCGGGTGATCCCGCCGATCATTCCCAAGCACGACGACTCTTCCCGAACCGGCGAGACGGCGCATCCTCTCCGGATCCATCCCCTCTCCCGCAGCAGCAGCAGGTATCATGTCCAAAGCCGGTGACCGGGTCGTCATCATAGTGATTACAGATAGGGACTGAAGGAATAAGAGAGATATGACGATCACACTGCTTGCGGGGAGAGGGAACATGGGGAACAGCTATGTTGTGAACGGGACCATCCTCGTCGACGCAGGGGTTACGCCGATGGCAGTCGAACCGTTCCGTGAGACCATACAATACATCATCCTGACCCACTGTCACTATGATCATATCGCGTATCTTCCCGCCCTTATGAAGATGACCGGGGCAGTGGTCTGCATCCATGAGGCTGACGCCCGGGGCCTTCGGGACGACGGACCGAGTCTCTCGATGCATTTCGGGGCCCATGCACCAGGGATCATTCCTGACCGGCTACTTACTGATGGGGAAGTGATCGGAGAACTCGAAGTGATCCATACCCCCGGCCATACCCCGGGGAGTATCTGTCTCTATGATCCAGAGACGGGGGATCTCATCTCCGGCGACACGGTCTTTGCAGACGGGGCATTCGGACGGTTCGATTTCCCTGACGGGAGCAGGACTGCCCTCACCGATTCGCTCGCCCGGCTCTCCGAGCGCAGGGTGACGGCCCTGTATCCGGGTCATGGTCTCCCCGCCCCTGCCAACGGCGATCGTCATATCAGGGCAGCTTCGATGCTCATCCGGTCAGGATATGTCTGAAAAAAGGAGCGGGGGCATATA